>CAIMWF010000154.1 GCA_903845055.1 uncultured Bacteroidales bacterium
AGTGACAAATTAATTACAAATTACTAATTACTAATTTTTAATTATTCCTTTTCGCCATTTCGCTACCTCGCTACCTTCACAATCCTCCGTCCCGCCTCCGCTATTTCTGCGGCAGTGAGCCCGTATTTTTCCATAAGCTGGCGGGGGGCACCCGATTCCCCAAACCGGTCGGGCATGCCGACAAAGGCCATGGGAACGGGGAGATGGGTAACCACTACTTCCGCCACGGCACTGCCCAGGCCGCAATTCACCTGGTGTTCTTCGGCAGTGACAATGGCCCCGGTTTCGCGTGCGGCACGAATGATAGCCTCCCGGTCGATGGGCTTGATGGTATGCATGTTGAGGACCCGGGCACTGATACCTTCAGCTTCGAGGAGATCTGCAGCAAGCAATGCCTCCCAGACCATGTGCCCGGTGGCGATAATGGTGAGGTTGCTGCCTTCGCGGAGCATATCGGCCCTGCCGATGGAAAAGCCGGCTTTGCTGAAGGTGAAATCAGGCATGGCCTCCCGGCCATAGCGGATATAAACTGGTCCGCGGCATTGTCCTACTGCAGCGAGTACCGCCAGCCTGGCCTGGGTGGCATCGCAGGGAGACAGAACGGTCATGTTGGGCAAAACCCGCATGATCCCGATGTCTTCCAACGCCTGGTGCGTGGCACCGTCGGGACCGACGGAAACGCCGGCATGGGCTCCCCCGATGACGACATGTAAATTGTTATAGCAAACAGAAACCCTGATCTGGTCGGCTGCCCTCAGGGCGGCAAAGACAGCATAGGTGGCAAATACAGGGATTTTACCTTCGAGGGCCAACCCGGCGGCAACACCGACACAATTCTGTTCGGCGATGCCGAGGGAGATCAGCCGATCGGGAAAGGCATCCGCGAAAAAATTGCAACCAACCGAAGTGGTAATATCGGCTGCAATGCAAAATACTCCCGGAAATTGTTTCCCCGCTTCAAGCAGACCTTCTCCAAACCCCGACTTTGTTGGCTTATCCCCCCTGTTCAAATATTGACCGGCCATTATTGAAAATCAGTTGTATGCTGTAAAATGAAAATAATCCGTAAAGCAGTCTGTTGTTTCAATTAGTAATTAGTAATATTTAATTTTTAATTATTTTCCAGCTCCTCCAGAAACACCTTCGCCTGTTCTGCCGAAGGGGCTTTCCCATGCCATAAGTGATTGTTCTCGATACTCCTGACTCCCTTGCCCATCATGGTTCTCGCGATAATAACCGTGGGTTTTACCCTTACTTTTGCGGCCCGGTCGAAGGCATCAAGCAGCTGCGGGATGTCATTTCCGTCGCAATGCAGTACACGCCATCCGAAGGCCGCCCATTTGTCGCCCAGCGGTTCGAGTTTCATGACATCTTCCGTTTTGCCATCAATCTGGAGCCCGTTCCGGTCGACCACCGCGATGATATTGTCAAGTTTATGGTGAGCCGCAGCCATGGCTGCTTCCCAAACTGATCCTTCCTGCAGTTCCCCATCTCCCAGGACACAAAAAACCCGGTGATCCTTCATGTCCGACTTTGCAGCAATCGCCATGCCCACGGCAACAGAAAGTCCCTGCCCGAGAGAGCCTGCCGACAGTTCGAGGCCCGGAAGTCCGTGGTCCCTGCCCGGGTGCCCCTGCATCCGCGACCCCTGTTTTCGCAAGGTATTCAACTCGTCCACACTGAAATAGCCTGCATGTGCCAGGGTGGCATACAGCACCGGCGCAACATGCCCAACACTAAGCACAAGCCTGTCCCGGCCGGGCCATCGCGGGAAACCGGGGGCGTGATTAAGGACCGAGAAATAAAGTGTGGTGAAAACATCCGTGAGGCCAAGTGAGCCGCCGAGATGACCTGATCCGGCCTCCATGAGGCTGGTAATAACAGATCTCCTGATCGCATGAGCGATTTGCTGCAGCTTTACAGGGTCGGCTGTTCGTTCCTGCTGCATGACTACCGCATGTCGATCACCTCGACTCCGGGGAATTTCTTCGCGTCGAAAGTGAAGTCAGCATCCGTCACCGGGGTGTCGGTCAGGTAGGTCTTGATCTTATAGGTGAAGGTATTGCCGCTTTTATCATACAGGATGAAGCTCTTTACCTGCTTTTTGATTTTATCGACACCAAGAATCGCCTTTGTGAAATTTTTTGAAGTCATGGGGGTGAGTTCGATGGATTCGACCGTGTTATCTGTGCTCTTGATGATTTTTGATTTGAAATTTGCATTATAGGAGGTTAGCAGTTTTGAAGGTGTGAGGGCTTCATCCTTGTTTTCGAGGGCATTCACCTGTACTTCGTTGGAGGCGGAAATGTAGGTCCAGATGGTCTTACCGTCGCAGATAACGGTCTGACCGGCTGCAGTCATCTTATACTTGTCGCCGGCCACGAGCAGGGTACCTGTTTTTTCCTCGTTGATCTTGGCCTTGGCATTCACCATGGTATAGGCGAAATCGACTTTGAGGGATTTGTGGGACTTGGCTTTTGCGCTGACCTCATCAAGCAGGGCAGTGGCTTTGGGATCTTTACCCTGGCTGAAACCCGTGATGGCGATGAAAAAAAGCAAACCGGCGAGTGTGATTTTCATATTCATAAGAGGTGGTATATGAGTTCGATGATAAAATAATCAGGGGTTTATTTCCCCAGGAGTTTCAGGTGTTCTTCGAGGGCATCAAGGTCCTTGTAACGCACTTCCCTGGCCTTGCTTCCTTCAAAGGGACCCACAATGCCGGCATTTTCAAGCTGGTCGATGATCCTACCTGCGCGGTTGTACCCGAGCTTGAGTTTCCGTTGTATCAGCGAGGTGGAACCATGCTGGAACTGGACGACGAGCCGGGCGGCTTCGGCAAAAAAATCGTCCTGGTCACTTTCACTGAACTCCTTTGACGGAGTTGTAGATTCGTCATAAAATTCCGGCAGGGCGAAGGCTTCGGGATAACCTCTCTGGGAACCGATGAACTCGGTAAGACGGTCGATCTCAGGCGTATCAACAAAGGCACACTGAAGCCTGATCAGGTCACTGCCGGTCGACAGGAGCATGTCACCCCGGCCGATCAGCTGGTCGGCTCCCGATGAATCGAGGATGGTGCGTGAGTCGATCTTTGAAATTACCCTGAAGGCGATCCTGGCAGGGAAATTGGCCTTAATGGTACCGGTGATGATGTTCACCGACGGTCGCTGGGTTGCAATGATCAGGTGGATCCCCGTGGCGCGCGCAAGCTGCGCCAGCCTGGCCAGCGGGGTCTCAATCTCCCGCCCGGCGGTCATAATCAGGTCGGCAAATTCGTCGATGACCAGCACGATGTAGGGAAGGAACTGGTGGCCGTCGTTCGGGTTCAGTTTCCGGGATAGGAATTTTTCATTGTATTCCTTGATGTTCCGAACCTGGGCGTCGCGCAGCAGGTCGTAGCGGCTGTCCATTTCAATGTTCAGCGAGTTGAGCGTGCGGATGACCTTCTTGGTGTCGGTGATGATCGCCTCTTCGGCATCGGGCAGCTTGGCAAGGAAATGGCGTTCAATCTTGGTATAGAGGGTGAGTTCCACCTTTTTCGGGTCGATCATCACAAATTTGACCTGCGAAGGGTGTTTTTTGTACAGCAGTGAGGTAATGATGGTATTCAGCCCGACCGATTTACCCTGGCCCGTTGCCCCGGCCATGAGGAGATGGGGCATTTTGGCAAGGTCGGCGATAAAGGTTTCATTGGAGATGGTTTTCCCGAGCACGAAGGGCAGTTCGTAGGTGGAGGCCCTGAATTTGTCGGTACCGAGCAGCGATTTGATGGAAACGATCTCGGGGTTCTGGTTGGGGACTTCAATCCCGATGGTGCCCTTCCCGGGGATCGGTGCAATGATGCGGATACCCATCGCAGCAAGGCTCAGCGCGATGTCGTCCTCCAGGTTCTTGATCCTGGATATCCTGACGCCGGCTTCGGGAACAATTTCGTACAGGGTAACCGCCGGACCGATCGTCGCCTTGATCTTCGAAATCTTGATATCATAATTCGAAAGCGTCTGAACAATCTTGTCCTTGTTGGCTTCGAGCTCTTCCTTCCGCACGTTGACAGATTCGCCGCCATAATCGTTGAGCAGGTCGAGGGTGGGATACTTGTACGAAGAAAGGTCAAGGGTGGGATCATACCTCGTATCAATGGTATTGTGCTCAGGCGACATGTTGGCGGTAACCTTTTCAGGCACCGTTTCTTCCACCGCCGGCTCAATCACCAGTTCGGGACCAGCTGCCTTTGGCTCTGGAACGACTGCCTGTGGTTTCAGGTCGAATTCGATGGCTGCCGGCGCGGGTTCCTCGTCTTCAACCAGGTAATTCACCTGCATGTCGGAGGGGTCGGCGATATCGGCAGCGGCTGCCTGGGCTGTGATCGCGGCATCAACCGCAATGGCTGAAACCGGGAGTTCCCTAGGTTGCCGGGGGGTGAACCAACGGAAGGGAATATTGAAGGTAAGGATGAGGAAGCTGAGCATCGTGAAGCCGAGCAGCATGGACAGCCCGGAAGTCCCCAGGTATTCGGTGAGCCAGATGTTCATCTGGAAACCGTAAACCCCCGTGTACAGGTCGTTCCCCTGTTTGACGAGCCCCATCATCACAGGCAGCCAGATGATGCCGAAAAAACAGTATTCCAGGGTTTTCCAGATGGGGAAAATCCTGAGATGGAAAAAATGTTTCATCCCCGAATTAAACAGGATGACCACGAAAAAGTAGGATGCGATGCCAAACCAGCTGGTAATGAACAGATAACCGGTCAATGCGCCGATCTTGCCCATCCAGTTCTCAACAGGCACTTTGTTCTCCAGGAATCCTTCCAGGGTAAAATGTTTGAAAACCGTATCGGTAAAACTGAAATCGGCTTTCCATGTAAGCAGGTACGAGGTAAAGGAAAAGAAGAGGTAAACCGACAACAGCAAAAAGGCCAGCCCTGTGATACGGAAACGGCGATCGATCTTCGCCAGCTCTTTCTCCGTCCTGACCTTTTTCTCTTTCGGCGGCTTCGGGGGTTTGGGCTGTTTTACCGGTTTCTCCTTTTTTGGCTTTGTTTTCTTTGAATTTTTTTCGACACCGGCAGGTACATCAATCCCGGTGGGGATATTCTCCTTTGATTCAATCGTGAATGAATTAGATCTTGGGGTACCTGTTTGCCGGGCCATGGTTGTTATTCAGTACCGCCACCAAATTTGCTTTTCAGTTCATCCTGGGTGGTCAGGGTATAGTCTGATGGGATTTCAAAATCTTTTGCAGGGAGGCTTTTTTTCTCAATGGAGGTTGCCGTGAATTTCATATTGATATCACGGTTTTTCAGGAGAAACTCAAGCATCACCCCGTCGATGTCCTTATACAGCGGGTTGTCGAAATTGGCCATCTTGGAACCAAGTTCATTGCTGTAATAAACTTCGTAGCTGGTTTTTGCACCATCGTCGTTCACCGTGATCACCGCCTTTTTGCAGGTATAACCGGCGATTACCTTGGTTTCGTCCGAAAGGACAATGGTGGGCTTGGCCTCCTTGGCCATCTCTTTTTCAATTTCGGCGGAGGTCTGTTTGATGGCATATTTCTGTCCCATCATGTTGATCAGGGCAATTTTGGTTTTATCCACATAGTCGGTGATCTCAACGGTGTTCATGCCGCTCATTTCGAGATCGGTCCTTGCCTTGGTTCCCTTGATGGAAACGGTCAGCAGTTTGGGGAACATCGCCATCTGGCTTTCCGAGATTTTATTGTCGGGATAGGTGATCTTAAAGGTGATGACGCCTTCGAACGGTTTTCCTGCAATTAGGGCGCCGGAGGTTAACAGCAATGCAAACAGTGCAAAACTGATGCCGAATAAATATTTTTTCATGGTTCAGGTGTTTTTAAGGGACAAATGTAATTAATTTACAAATCGGAACAGCTTGCTCCAGCGGATTTTTCCATCCAGGAAAGACTTCCCTGAATCGAGCGACAGCCAGACGAAAACCGCCTTTCCTACAACGTGATCCTCGGGAACGAATCCCCAGTAGCGCGAATCGGCGGAATTATGGCGGTTATCGCCCATCATCCAGTAGTAATTCATTTTAAAAGTATAGCTGGCCGCCTCTTTCCCGTTAATAAAGATCTTTCCACCGTCGATCCTGAGGGTATTCCCTTCAAAAACGCCGATAATCCGTTTGTAAAAACAGATGTTCTGCATGTTCAGCGGGATGGTGACTCCCTTCTTCGGGATCCAGACCGGGCCGAAATTGTCCACGTTCCAGGGATGGAGCGAATCGAACGGGAAAATGTCAGGATTCCATGCGTTGCGCGGGGCGACGATCGGTTCGATGGAAACAACATTGCTGTATAATCTCAGTTTGGCGATCGCTTCATCCGAAAGGGTGAGTTCATACAGGCCGTTGTTGTCGGTTGAAACATTTTCGGTTATGTCGAGCTTCTCGAAGTTTTTCTGGTTGATCGGGCTACCGTCGGTTTTCAGGGTATACTTGAACTGCCGCCTGCCGGGATTTTGCTCAGGTTTGCCGTTGATATAAACGGTGCGGTCGACAATGCGGATGGTGTCCCCGGCAATGCCGATACAGCGTTTGATGAAATTTTCACGCTTGTCGACCGGGCGGGCGATGATGTCGCCGAAGTACTGCTTGTTGCCCCAAACCTGGTCCCTGCCGGCTTGCCTCACCATCTGGTAATAGCTCATCGTGCTCTGAAATTTTGTCGAGAGTGTATCGCCGTCAGGGTAATTGAACACCACCACATCCATGTTTTTGATGTTGGAAAACCCCGGGAAACGGTAATAGGGCAGTTTGATCCACTCAAGGTACGACTGCGTATTCTCGGTCAGCGGAAGGGTGTGATGAACAAAGGGGAATGACAGGGGGGTATTCGGCACCTTCGGGCCGAAGCTCAGTTTGCTCACGAACAGGTAATCGCCAACCAGGAGCGTCTTTTCCATCGAGGAGGTGGGGATGGTATAGGCTTCGATGAGAAAGATGCGGATGATGCTGGCGGCGATGACCGCGAAGATAATCGCGTCAACCCATTCACGCGTGGCCGATTTAACAACGGGAGGCTGTTTGGAGGGATCGACATATTTCTGTGCCGGGGAAAAAGCCAGCCATGGCAGGTAAAAAAACGGGAAAATCACCCCGAGGGCCTGGTCGAGCAACCCATATTTTTTAAAGCATTTCAGAAGTTCAACCACCATCAGCAGGATGACGAACACGTTGATGAAGGGCACAAGCAGGAAGATATACCACCAGATAGGCTTTTTAATGATCTGAAGCCAGACATACCAGTTATAAAACGGTATCAGGACCTTCCATCCCTTTTCACCGGCTTTCTCTAAAATTCCCCACAGGCCGGCAGTGAAAAGGATGAAAAATAAAATCGTAGAAATCATGTATAGGTTCATCTTCCTGTTTTTAGTATTTGATAACTAACGCATGAACAAGGGTTTTCTTATTCATTGTTCATTAAAATTTGTGCTTCCATGAGGTTTTTCATATCGAAGAAACCTGTTTTCCCATGAACCCATTCGGCCGCAACCACGGCGCCCAGGGCAAACCCCCTACGGCTTTTTGCCGTGTGAATGATCTCGATGCTGTCCTCCTCCGATTCATAGCGAACGACATGGGTTCCCGGGACATTTTCTGACCTGATCGACTTGATGCCAAGTTCCCCGGGGTTGCTCCCGCTATCGTTTACCCATTTTTCCTTGTGGTCGGTAACCCTGATGATGTCGTTTGCAAGCACGATGGCGGTTCCGCTTGGTGAATCCTGTTTGTGGATGTGATGGGTCTCCTCGATCGAGGTGGCATAACCTTCCCATTTCGACATCAGGGCTGCAAGATAGCGGTTCAGGTCGAAAAACAGGTTGACCCCGATGCTGTAATTGGGGGCGTAAAACATGCATTGGTTTTTCGAGATGCATTCCTGTTTCACCTTGTCCAGGTCGTCAAGCCACCCTGTAGTACCTACCACGACCGGAACGCCCGCGTCGAAGCAATGGTGTATATTCTCAACAGTGCTGATGGGCGTTGAAAAGTCGATGGCGACATCGGCCTCCCTGAGCCGGTCGCCGAGGTCTTCCCAGTCGTCGAGGCTGTCGAGCACGAGAACGATCGTGTGCCCCCGTTTCATGGCCAGTTTTTCAATTTCCTGGCCCATTTTTCCATATCCAAGCAATGCAATGTTCATGAAGGCGGATTGTTTGTTATTTAAAATGAAGGCTTACCCTGAGCCCGGCGGTTGGCTGGGAGATGATCCTCGCGGGTTGAATTACGGGCTCCACTTTCACCGCCAGCCGTTCTGAAATGTTGAAGGTATAGAGGTGAGCATCAACCGTGGCATCAAGGATGTTCAGCCCGTACCAGAGCACCGTGAAGATGCAGCTGATCTCAAGGTTGCGGCGGTAATATTCCCTGGCCGACAGCAGTTCATCGCCGGTATACTTGTTCACATAGTTGGCGTAGTTCCCGTTTTTGACCCCGTTTGAGGATTCAATGTACGCATATTTGTAGGTGGCGTAAAGATCGGCGTTGAAATAGATCAAATAGCCCAGCACCCCGAAACCGGCATAAACGACCGGGATTTTCCAGTACTTTTTGTTATAAAGTTGTCCCAAACCGGGTAAAAATGTCGACATCAGGGTCGCCTTGGTGGGTGAATGTTCTTTTTCACGAACGGAGTCGGGCAATTCAACAAAAGTGCTGTCGGCCTTTACAATGTGTTTTTCGGTGCTGACCTTCTTTTTGACCGGCTGGACCAGGGTGGTATCCGTTGCTTCCGGCCCGGCGAGCGATTGTGACAGGGAACCAAGGATCACAAGCAGGACCATGGCCATGGAAAGGAAAAGCCTCATTTAGGAATCAAGTTTGGAAATGATCCTGTCGAAGTCCTCATCCGAATTAAATGCAATGATTATTGACCCGGCACCCTTGCGGTTGACCTTTACCTCGACATTGGATTCGAATTTTCCGCGAAGAACGGATTTCGCATCGTTGAACCTGGCAGGAAGGGCAGGGGGGGGAGGGGGAGGGGCCACGGTTCCACTGGCGCGCACCAGGTCTTCAACCTGCCGTACCGACAGTTTTCGTTCCAGGATTTTTTTCAGAAGGATCAACTGGCTCTTTTCGTCATCGAGCCCGAGCAGCGCCCGCGCATGGCCCATGGTGATCAGGTTGTCCCTGACAGCCACCTGGACTTCGCCCGGGAGTTTCAGCAGGCGGATGTAGTTTGAAATTGTCGACCGGTCCTTGCCTACCCTGGGACTGAGGTCCTCCTGCCTGATTTTACACTCCTCGAGCAGCCGTTGGAAACTGATGGCGATCTCGAGGGGGTTAAGGTCTTCGCGCTGGATGTTCTCGACCAGTGCCATCTCGAGCATCTGCTCGTCATTGGCGAGCCTCACATAGGCAGGCACTTCGGATAAACCGGCGAGGATCGATGCCTTGTAACGGCGTTCTCCCGAAATGATCTGGTATTTTTCATGCCCGACCTTGCGGATGGTAAGCGGCTGGATGATGCCATGTTCCCTGATCGAAGCGGCCAGTTCACGCAATTCAATGTCGCTGAAATGCAACCTCGGCTGAAATGGGTTGGGTTCGATCTGCTCAACACGGATCTGGGTGATGTACCCTGTCATGTATTCCCCCGAAATTTCCTTCTGGGGTTCATCGCTTCCCGATTGGTCAAGCAACGCGCCGAGGCCTCTTCCCAGGGCTTTTCTCTTTCCGTGCGTATCAGACATTGATCTCTTTTTCAGCGTTTGTCAACCTGGTAAGGTTGTTTTTTTGAAGAATCTCCCTGGCAAGGTTCAGATAATTGATTGCACCCGAACTGTTGATGTCGTGCATCATGATTGTCAGACCGAAACTGGGTGCTTCTCCCAGTTTTGTATTCCGGTTGATGATCGTGTTAAACACCATCTGCTGGAAATGCGTTTTCACCTCTTCCACCACCTGTTTGGCCAGGCTGAGGCGGTTGTCGAACATGGTAAGGAGGATTCCCTCGATATCCAGTTCGGGGTTCAGCCGCGATTGAACGATCTTAATGGTATTGAGCAGTTTCCCGAGGCCCTCCAGAGCAAAATATTCACATTGAACGGGAATGATGACCGAATCGGCCGCGGTGAGCGAATTGACGGTAATGAGGCCAAGCGACGGGGAACAGTCGATGATGATGAAATCATAATCATCCTTGATCCGGGCGATGACCTTGCGCATCATTTTCTCCCTGTTCGGCAGGTTGATCATTTCAATTTCGGCTCCCACCAGGTCGATATGGGCAGGCAGCAGGTCGAGGAAGGGTGTGGAGGTATTCAGGATGATGTTGCGGGCTTCGACATCATCGATAATGCATTCGTAAATGCTGGTTTTGATGTTGCGCGGATCAAAACCCACGCCCGAAGTGGCGTTGGCCTGAGGATCGGCATCAATGACCAGGGTCTTGTATTCCAGCACGGAAAGTCCCGCCGCCAGGTTGATCGCCGTCGTGGTTTTTCCTACACCGCCCTTCTGATTTGCAATTGCAATTACTTTACCCATGTAATGATTTAACAGGATTACAAAATTACGATAAAAGTCAACACCTGGAAGATTGTTGAAAAATTCTGAAAAGTAGCAACGTGCCCAATTGAAGGACATCATCCGGAACAGGATTGTCCCGCAGGATCAGATTTTGTCGGATTCTGAAGCCAGATCCTCGAACTCAATGGTTTTGTGGGTCATGTTTTTCATCGCGGGTACATCCTCCACCAGCGATTCGGTGTCAAATTCAGGCCGGTCGGGAGCCTTGCCGGTACGAATGAATTCAATCACATCACTTAAACCGTTGGCAAATTTGTCAAAATCCTCCTTATAGAGAAAAAGTTTGTGCTTCTCGTAGAAAAATTTGCCCTGCTCATTGTTAAACCTTCTTTTGCTTTCGGTGATCGTAATATAATATTCCTCACCAACAGTAGACTTTACATCAAAAAAATAAGTACGCTTTCCTGCGCGGACAGGGCGTGAAAAAATTTCCTCCCGTTCGCGTTCCTTATTTTCATTTTCTTCCATTCTGCAGTCTCGTTAAGATTTGTGGATCGACATCGTTCATTTCAGTGAACGCAAAAATAAAAATATTATTTGAAAACTAAATTTTATTTCTTTATTCCGTAGCTTTGCAGCCCTTGACACGCAATTTACATATGTTCTTTTTCATACCCTCGTTATGTTAGGCAGGAGACATTACCGGATAAAAACATTACAGGCCTTGTATGCCTATTTCCAGGGAGGTGAGGCAAGACTTGAGATCGCCGAAAAAAACCTCCTGCAGAGCCTTGATAAGGTTTATGAACTCTATTATCTCCAGGTATCCTTCCTGCTCGAAGTCATCCATTTCTATCGTTTCCGTACCGAGGAATCCAAAACCAAGTTCTATCCGACACCCGACGAGGTCAACCCCAGTTATAAACTGGCAGAGAACCGGGTGGTGCAGCAATTGCAGCACAACCTCGATCTTGCCGACCAGTTCGTCAATTACAGGGTTTCCTGGACCGAGGAGCAGGAGATGGTGCGCAAAGTATACCAGAAGCTGAAAGGAAGCAAGGATCTTGCCGATTACCTTGCATCCGGGACCAATTCATACCGGGAGGACCAGGATTTTCTCGAGCGGATGTTCCGGAAATATATCGCCAAATCGGCCGACCTTCAATCCTATTTTGAAGACCGCAATATTTTCTGGGAGGATGATTTTGAAGTTGCAGCCGTCTTCGTGCTGAAAACGATCAAACTGATGACCGAATCCTTTGGTGAAAGGGATACCCTGACAGGTTTGTTTACCAGGGAGCAGGATGAAGATGCCGATGAGGACCGGAAGTTTATCCTGGAGTTGTTCCGCAAAACCGTCATGCACAGTGATGAATCGGCTGCACTGATCGAAACGCGTACCAAGAACTGGGAACTCGACCGCATTGCCCTTACCGATGTCCTCCTGATCAAAATGGCACTGACCGAACTGACCGTTTTTTCACAGATCCCGGTAAAGGTAACCATGAACGAATACATCGAGATATCCAAGCAATTCAGCTCCCAGAAAAGCAAGCTTTTTATCAATGGCATCCTCGATAAACTTGTCACCGACCTGACAGAAGCAAAAAAGATCAAAAAAACAGGCCGGGGATTGATGACCTAGGCAAATTACGATTGACGATTGACGATTTCCGATTTACGATTGACGAATTACGGGATATCCGGATGTGGGAATAAAATAAGTAGGTGGAAATTCCGTTAGCAGATAAATAAACCAACAACCATCGCGTGCAAAATATTTTCCGCAGAAATCTTTTGACGATCGCTATGCTCGGCCTGCTTGCCTTACAGGCAGAGGCCCAGGTAGGAGGGTACGGAACCTATAAATTCCTGAACTACACAAATTCGGCGAGGGCTGCAGCGCTCGGTGGAAATTTCCTCTCCATAAACGACAATGACGTATCGCTCACCCTTGCGAATCCTTCGCTGATTACACCTGAAATGAACAATAACCTGGCATTCAGCTATGTAAATAATCCCGGCGGGGTCAATTACGGGTATGTGGCCTATGCACGTTCTTTCAGCAAAACAGGCAGTTTTGTCGGCAGTCTCCAGTATATCAACTACGGCAAATTCACCGGCGCCGATGCGGCCGGCAACCTGACAAACGATTTTAACGCAGCCGAGTATGCCTTGACGGTTGGATGGGGCAGGCAGCTTTCGCCCCTGTTCTCCATCGGGGCCAACGGGAAACTGATCTATTCCCAGCTTGACACTTATCACTCTTTCGGCATCGCCGTCGATGTAGCCGGTACCTATACATCAAAGGACAAGTCGTTCAATGCCTCCCTGGTGGGCCGGAACATCGGGTCGCAGATTGTACCCTACCTGCCCGGCCAGTATTCTTCGCTGCCTTTTCAGCTCCAGGTGGGGCTGTCGCAGCAACTGAAACATGTGCCCCTGAGGTTTTCGCAATTGCTGACCAACCTTCAGCGCTGGGACCTGACCTACCTCGATCCCACCGATCCGGCCAATATCCCTGACCCGATCACCGGGGAGGTAAAATCGAAGACCGGTATCGCAAAATTCGCCGACAATGCCATGCGGCATATCATTCTTGGCGCCGAGCTGACCGTTGCAAAAGTCGTTTCCGTCAGGATCGGCTACAATTACCAGCGCCGCCAGGAACTCAAGATCAATGGCTCGGCCGGCCTGGCAGGCTTTTCATTCGGCGCGGGACTTCGTGTGAAAATGTTCAGCCTCAGCTATACCTATGGAAGCGACCAGGGCGGCTCGCCAAACAGGAATTACATCACCCTCGCCATCAATCTCCGGGAATTTACTAAAAAGCAATAAGTTTGCAGGTTACCATCGATCCGCGTTCCGGCTTCTGTTTTGGTGTGGTTTATGCCATCGGCGTCGCGGAGCGTGAACTTGCAAAACAACCTGTCCTTTACTGCCTTGGCGACATCGTGCACAACGGCATGGAGGTGGAACGGCTGCGCAGGGCAGGGTTGCGGATCATCGGTCATGAAGAACTGAAAACCCTCCGTCACTGCAAAGTCCTGATCAGGGCTCACGGCGAGCCTCCTGAGACTTATGCAACAGCCTTCAGGAATCACATCGAACTCATCGACGCTTCCTGCCCGATCGTGCTCAACCTTCAGAATGCCGTCGGAAATGATTACAACGAAATGCTTTCACGAAACGGGCAGGTGGTGATCTACGGGAAACAAGGTCACGCGGAGGTAAACGGACTGAACGGCCAGGCCGGGGGCAACGCAATCATCATTTCAGGTGAAAGTGACCTTGACCAGGTTGATTTTGGGCGCCCTGTCAGGCTTTTCAGCCAGACGACCATGCCGGTGGACGGATTTGACAAAATGGTTCAGGCCATCCGAAGCAGGATGGAGGATGCTGCCAGTGGCAAACAAATTGATTTCGTATGGAACGACACCATCTGCAGGCAGGTATCCAACCGCTCGGCACACTTGCATGATTTTGCTGGGCGCCATGATGTGATTATATTTGCAGGGAGTGAACACAGCTCGAACGGAAAAGTTCTGTATAAGGTTGTGAAAGAGGCGAACCCGAAGTCTCACTTTATTGCGGGTCCCGGGGATCTTGAGGCTGAATGGTTCAGGGATGCCGCTTCGGCCGGAGTTTGCGGTGCGACGTCCACACCCATGTGGCTGATGGAAGATATCGAAAAAAAAATCGAGGAAATTACCCGCTGAAATGTATCTGCAAAAACTACTGTTGGTCGGTTTTAAAAATTATCTGCAGGCGGAATTCAACTTTTCCGCCAGGATCAATTGCTTTGTCGGCAACAATGGCACCGGGAAAACCAACCTCCTCGATTCGATTCATTACCTTTCATTCTGTAAAAGTTTTTTCTCGAGTCTCGACACACAGAATATCCGGCACGGGGACGATCTTTTTGCCATCCACGGCACCTTTCTGCGGGGTGATGATACAACCGACCTGGTGCAGTGCATCCAGAAAAAGCAGCAGAGGAAGCGGTTCCTGTTAAACCTCACCGAGTACGACCGGCTCGCCGACCATATTGGCAATTTCCCTTTGGTGATGATTTCACCATACGACCGCGACCTCATCAACGATGGAAGTGAATTGCGCAGGAAATACATCGACAGCGTGATTTCCCAGTTCGATAAATTTTACCTTGACGACCTGATTCAATACAACAAGGCGCTGTTTCAGCGTAATGCCCTCCTTAAAAGTTTTTCGGAGCAGCAATACTACGACCAGACCATGATCGAGATATGGGATGAACAGATGATCAAACTGGGTGAAAAAATATTTGCAAAGCGTCAGGAATTCCTGGAGCGCTTTATCCCGCTTTTCCAGGAATATTTCAGGTTCCTGAGTTCCGGGTCCGAAACGGTAGGGATCCGTTATATTTCGCAGCTGGCCGGAACCACCTTCCGCGACCTGTTCTCCGGGGCCCTGGGGCGCGACCGGGCCGCACAGTATTGTACGGTTGGGATACACAAAGACGATCTTGAATTCCTTCTCGATGACTACCCGGTGAAAAAATTCGGGTCGCAGGGACAGCAAAAATCGTTTGTCATTGCCATAAAACTTGCCCAGTTCGAATATACCCGGAAGGTAAAGGGGTTCAAGCCGATCCTCCTGCTCGACGACATCTTTGACAAACTTGACGACCTGCGCGTTTCGCAACTCATCAAGCTGGTCAGCGAAAACAGTTTCGGACAGGTCTTCATTACCGATACCAGCCACGAACGCATCAAGGCCGTTTTCGAGTCGATGGAGATCGAGCACAGCATTTTTAACCTCCCTTTGCCTGCCGAAGCATGACTTTTCATCCCTATCTTTGCACAAAGAATCCCGAAAAATGAGAAGATCGAATGCGAAACCACTGAAGGCGGCAATCGAGGAGTTCCTCGATTCGTTTCATCTTCGTGATAAGCTGAACGAAGCCAGGGTGATCGCAGCCTGGGAAAAGGTTGTGGGTGAGATGATCGCCAAAAATACCGGGAAGCTCCAGATCCGGAATAAAGTGCTCTTCATCAGGGTTGAATCGGCGGCACTAAGAAATGAACTGATGTTCGCCCGCCAGAAAATCATCACCGCCCTAAACAAAGAGGTGGGGGCTAATGTAATTACAGAGATCGTCCTGAGCTAGGAACCAGCGGTAATCAGTGACCGTAATTTTTAATCTTTAATTTATAATTGACTTTCCCGGTTATTTTATCTCGCACGAAATCAGCTTTTCCTCCCCGATGAAGCCTTCCAGCCGGTCGCCGATCTTTACCGGTCCGACGCCTGCCGGTGTTCCCGTAAAAATGTAATCCCCCGTTCGAAGGGTCATGAAGCCTGAAATGTAGGAGATGATATCTTCGAATGGATAGATCATCAGCCCGGAGTTCCCCGACTGGACGGTCTTACCGTTCAGGTCGAGGTGAAACCGAATGTCTTTCAGGTCGCTGAATTGTTCTTTCGGTAAAAACCTGCCAAGCGGGGCCGACTGGTCGAATCCCTTGGCGAGGGTCCATGGCAGCCCCTTTTGCTTTGCAGAATCCTGGAGGTCGCGGGCGGTCATGTCGAGCCCGATGCCGATCTCGTCAAAATAGGTGTTGGCAAACTGTTTCCGGATGCTTTTACCCACCTTGCAGACCTTTAAAACAAGTTCAGCTTCGTAATGGATCTCCTTTGAAAAGGAGGGGTAATAAAATGGCCTGTTGCGGATCAGCAGGGCTGAATCGGGTTTCAGGAAAAATACCGGTGATGCCGGAATAGCGTTGTTGAGTTCCCTGATGTGGTCAACATAGTTGCGTCCGATGCAGATGATCTTCATGCCAGGAGATTTTTAAGGTCAGATCAGGTCGAGTTTTACAGATTCATTGTTGAATCCCCTGAGTTTTAACATGGTGAGCACTTTCTTGGTCGACAACGGGAACTCGCCCTTCATCATCCAGTCATAATAGGAAGGTTCGTCGCGCAATACGCTGGCAACTGGCTTCCCTTTATGTTTCCCGAAGTTGAATACCTCTACGTGCTTGTCGTTGAAAACGATATGGCCGATCAGGTCGACGTTGCGCATTCCGAACGAAAACTCACTGAGTACCTTGATGTCGTTGACGACAGGTTGTGTTTCCACCCCCTTCTTGTCTTTTAAGGTAACCGACGCGTAATGGTCCAGCTGGGCCTTCAGGATTTCATAGGTCGCAATGGTATCGGCTTCAGCGCTGTGTGCATTGACGAGTTCCTTGTTGCAGTAAAATTTGTAGGCGGCGCCCAGGTTCCTGGGTTCCATTTTATGGAAGATGTTCTGAACATCGACAAAACGACGGCCCTTCAGGTCGAAATCGATGCCGGCACGCAGAAACTCTTCTGCCAGCAGCGGGATGTCAAAATGGTTGGAGTTGAATCCTGCAAGGTCGCAACCCTCGAGAAAGGAGGCAAGTTCGCGGGCCACCTGCTTAAAGGTCGGGCAATCCTTTACATCCTCATCGGTGATCCCATGGATGGCCGTGACTTCAGGCGGGATGGGCATTTCAGGGTTGATCCTCATGGTGTGCGTCTGCGTTGTCCCGTCAACCTGCTCCCGCAGGATGCAGATCTCGACAATGCGGTCGGTCGCTACCCTGATCCCGGTTGTTTCAAGGTCAAAAAAGGCGATGGGCCTGGTAAGGTTAAGCTTCATCAGATGGGTTGATTTTGGTCAAAATTTTCAAGATAAAGGACGATCCTGCTGAGGAATTGTCCGCCCAGCGCGCCGTCTATCACCCGGTGATCATAGGTTACGGAGATCATCATGACCGGCCTGATGGCCATGGTGTCGCCGTCGGGGGTTTCAACCACCACCACGCGTTTTTTGATGGCGCCGACCGCCACGATGGCGGTCTGGGGCTGGTTGATGATCGGGGTTCCCATCAGGGTTCCGAAAGAACCAAGATTCGTCAGGGAGATGGTGCCACCTGAAATCTCGTCGGGAACCAGTTTGCCGGTCCGGGCACGTTCGGCAAGATCGTTCACCGATTTGACGATCCCCAGCAGGCTCTTTTCATGCGCGCTGCGGACCACGGGCACGATGAGGTTGAAACTAGGCAGGGCCACGGCCATCCCGATGTTTACATTCTTGTGTATGACGATCTTGGTGCCATCGACGGATACATTGACCATGGGGAAATCGCGGACACTTTTTGCGATCGCATCGATGAAAATGGGGGTGAAGGTGAGTTTCTCATTTTCACGTTTCAGGAAACCGTCCTTGTTTTTGTCGCGCCATTGCACCACGCGGGTCATATCGACCTCCTGGAAGGAGGTGACATGCGCTGAAGTCTGCACCGACCTGACCATGTGATTGGATATCAGCTGGCGTATCCTGTCCATCTCCACAATGCGGTCTTCGCCCGGGATCACCTGCGCAATGGCATGGGGTGCGACAACCGGGGCTGCTGCGGCAACCTCCTTCGACGGAAGGATGACCTCCTTGATGCCAGCCTTCCTGTCCTTCAGGTAATTGAACAGATCCTGCTTGGTGAGCCTGTCGTCCTTGCCGGTCCCGGAAATGGTGTCGAGTTCGGTAAAGGAGATGTTCTCCTGCAATGCGATGCTCCTTACAAGCGGTGAGTAAAAACGGGTTCCGGAGGCGGCTGCCGTTTCATGCGGGTCGGGGCTTTCAGGTCCGATGACATACGATTCCGGAGGGCTTCCGGCCGGTGCAGTAGCGGGTATGGCTGAGGCGGCCGGCATCGCTTCGGCAACAGCAACGGGTGCCTTCGCTTTTTCACCACCTTCAAGTTCTACAAGTGCGAATATAGCGCCTACCGGGACAAGGCTGCCCTCGGCGAATAATTTTTTTACAAGTTTCCCTGAAACAGGAGAGGCGATTTCAGAATCAACTTTGTCCGTGGCGATTTCAACAATGGCTTCATCTTCCTGTATCATTTCGCCTTCGTTCTTTAACCACCGGGTGATGGTCGCTTCAATGACACTTTCGCCAAGTTTTGGTATAACTACCTCATAATTCGACATATGCAATGGCTTAATAGATTTATGCAAAGGTAATGCTTTTTCTTATTTTGAACCATTCAAAATAAAAATATGTTTTTTATCTCCGGCCTGCGTGCCTGATGCCTTTCAGGATGATGTTCAGATCATTTGCAAGCTTGTAATCGCGGGCGTACAGGAGGTCGAGGCGGGTGGTGGTCTCTTCGGGCAGGTTCTTGTTTTTAAAGGCATCCAGGGGGTTCAGAACGCCCGGTTTGATTTCCGGGAGGCGATGGGGATCAATCACCGGCGTCTGGGTAAAGCCGACCCATGATTTCCGGTTGAAAAGCACGGAAAAGATGTTCCGCAGCAATCCGAAAGGGTTTCGTACCACAAAAGCGACGACCGGGTATAGGACCAGCAGGCTGAGGGCTACCAGGACATCGAGCAGGCGCTTATTCCTGCGGTTGGTCTTCTTGGTGATGGCGTTGATGTCTATCACATAGAGGTCGCCCGAAGTATTGATGGAATTGCTGCCGATGATCGAAAGGCTTTCAGGCGGAGCGATCTTGTAATCGACCTGTTCGTTTTTCAATTCCGACATTTTGTCGATGATCACCTGGGCAGGAACATCCTTAGCACAGAATATCACCTCGTTGATTTTGTGAATGGTGATGATCTCCTTGATCTGGCCCAGGTGGCCGATAAAGCCGTTCAGGTTGTGCCGGTGCGAGTGGTAACTCACCAGCCCCGTAAAGGAGGGGTTCATCCCGGTTTTTTGCAGGAGATCCGCAACACGCTCCGCCTCCTCTTTTTCACCGATGATCACGAACCGTTTGTTTTTCTCCGAATTCAGGCGGAACCCACTGATGTTCATCATGTGAAGCAGGTATCGCACCCCGAGCATCACGAGTGTCCCCCAAGAAGCACCCAGGATGATCAGGGCGCGTGAAAAGCGGTAATGCTCATTCAGCAGGGAATAGACCACCAGGATGATGACCGTGCCGGCAAGCATCCCCTGGATGACCCTTCGTTGTCGCACCGGCTTGTCGTAACCGCCGCTCAGATATATGCATAACAACCATATCGTGAGATATATGGGGACTGCTATGTAAATAAAAGCATCAGGATAATGACCGCCACCCGGGAAGATGAAATGTTTTTCCCAATACCCTTTGATCAGGAACATCCCGGCAAAGATGAGCAGTGCGTCGGTCAGCGGCAGGAAGAGCCGTTTAAAGAACCTGATCAGGATGGAGATGAAGGCGCGAAAGTAAATGGCAATGTTGATCATGACCGAAAAGGCGCGGGCATTTTCCTTCGAAAAATGCTTTTTGGCAAAGACGATCATGGCATTGTAGAAGATGAAGACATAGTTGAGGCTGCTCTTCTTGGTACTTTCGCCTTTATAGTGAATGATCCTCGTACCGGGGTAATAGTAATTTTTATATCCGGCCATCGTGATCCGGTAGCTGAGGTCGATATCCTCGCCGTACATGAAGAAGGCCTCGTCGAGCAGCCCTGTTTTGTCGAGTACTTTTTTCCGCAGGAGCATAAAAGCCCCGGCAAGCACATCCACCACGTGTGTTTTGTCCTTGTCGAGGTAACCGAGGTGGTAGGTACTGAAGATGCGCGACCTTGGAAAAAGGGCTGACAGGCCGAAGACTTTGAAAAAGGCGACCTTGGGAAGGGGCAGCCCGCGCTTGCTTTCAGGGAGGAATTTTCCCTTGCCATCCAGCATCTTTACGCCAAGGCCGCCGGCATCGGGATGTTCATCCATGAACTCCACCACCTTGCGCAGGGTATCATCCTCCACGATGGTGTCGGGGTTGAGCAGCAGGATATATTCGCCCGATGACTTCCTGATCGCCTGGTTGTTGGCGGAAGAAAAGCCGCGGTTGTCCTTGTTTTCAATGAGTTTGACATTCGGAAACTTGTCCCGGATCATCTTTACGGAGCCATCCACCGAATCGTTATCGACCACAAAAATCTCAGCTTCAAGACCATGACAGGCATTCTGAACGGAATGCAGGCATTGTTCAAGGAAATACTTGACGTTGTAATTGACGATGACGATGGAAAGTTTCATGCAGTGCCCCGGGATTCGCCTGTAAAGTTAACGCATTCAACGAAAATAAAAACTATATTGCTCCTGCTTCGATCATCAGGACGATTTGTTCGATGGCCTGGTCACTGCCCCCGGGATCATAATCGGTTTTCAGGTCATAGCCGAAGATCCGGGCGAGGGTTTGCCAGATAAAGGCTGAAAAGCCGCCGCGGAGTTCTTTTACGATATCGAAGGTTGAATTTCCTGTTTCCCTGTAAATCAGTTTGATCAGTATCTTTCCCTGCGAAAAACTCATATCCTTGATCTGGTCGCCGAACTGGGCCTCCAGATCCTTTTCCGCTTTTTTAAGAAATAGTTTCCTGGACTTTTCCGACGGCATGGTATCAAGGATGGCCTTGTATTCCCTTAACTTCTTCCCGGCAAGTTTGGCATAGGGATACACTATTTTAATATTGTAGACCAGCCGGTCGAAGCGGGCTGCTTCGCGTTTTGTCCCGGTTTTTACCGGAGGGAAGATCACCACCGGACGGATGTCGACAAGCGCAATCGTATCCCCGTCAATTATTTGTGTGGAATTACGCACTCTGGCCGTATCCTGGGCACAGGAAAGATGGCAACCCCATAAGATGCAGATAACGATCAGGATCCCTTTTTTCATTGACTTCCCGGTTCATAAAGATCTTCCTTGATAACGAAAACCATGCCGGGTTTGGTATCAGGCGACCCTTAAATGTGCCATACTGGTTTTCCTGAATTTCTCCTCCACGAAACCTGCCGTCACATTCAGCGCTTTGACACCGCTTTTCGAGGGGAGTTCAAACATCGCATCGATCATGATTCCCTCAAGGATGGAGCGAAGACCCCTGGCGCCGAGCTTGAACTCGATCGACTTGTCCACGATGAAATCGAGGGCATCGTCTTCGAAGGTCAGCTTGATGTTGTCAATTTCAAACAGTTTTGTATACTGCCTGATCAGTGAGTTCTTCGGCTCGGTAAGGATCCGGCGGAGCGTTTTCTTGTCGAGGGTATGCATGAAGGTGACGATCGGCAGCCTGCCAACCAGTTCCGGGATCAGCCCGAAAGCTTTCAGATCGACGGGTGTGATGTACTGCAGGATGTTGTCCTTGTCGACGGTTTCATGTTTCCTGTCGTTTTTATACCCGATCTTATTGGTCTGAAGACGGTTGGCAATTTTTTTATCGATCCCGTCGAAGGCGCCGCCCGTGATGAAAAGGATGTTCTGGGTGTTGACCTGGATCATCTTCTGTTCGGGATGTTTCCGCCCGCCCTGGGGCGGGACGTTGACAATGGAACCCTCCAGCATTTTCAGCAGTGCCTGCTGCACTCCTTCCCCGCTGACATCGCGGGTGATCGAAGGATTGTCGCCTTTGCGCGCGATCTTGTCGATTTCATCGATAAAGATGATCCCGCGTTCGGCGGCCGCAATGTTGTAGTCGGCCACCTGGAGCAGGCGCGAAAGAATGCTTTCGACATCTTCGCCAACGTAACCGGCTTCGGTGAGTGCAGTAGCATCGGCAATACAGAAGGGCACATTCAGCATCCGTGCGATGGTCCGGGCAAGCAAAGTTTTCCCGGTCCCGGTTTCGCCTACCACCACGATGTTCGATTTCTCAATGTCCACGTCGTCGGCGGCGACATCTTTCGCATGGTTGATCCGTTTGTAATGGTTGTAAACGGCCACGGCGATGACCCGTTTGGCTTCATCCTGCCCGATCACGAACTGGTCGAGGTGTTTTTTGATCTCCACCGGTTTCATGATATTGAAATCGGGGATTTCCTTTTGTTTCTCCGACGACAGTTCTTCCTGCAGGATTGCCTGGGCCTGTTCGATACAGCTTTCGCATATGTGGGCATTCAGACCTGCGATCAGGATCTTGGTCTCCCGTTTTTCACGGCCGCAGAATGAACATTTATCAGCAGTTTTTGCCATGGTCAAAGGTTATACATCCTTTTTGGTGCGGATCAGGATTTCATCGATCATGCCATAAGTACGGGCTTCCTCGCTGGTCATCCAGTAATCGCGGTCGGCATCCTTCAGGATGCGTTTATAGGGTTGTCCGGAGTGAAGTGATATGATCTCGTACAATTCCTTTTTCAGTTTCTGGATCTCGCGGGCGGTGATATCGATATCCGACGCCTGTCCCTCTGCGCTGCCCATGGGCTGGTGGATCAGGATGCGCGAATGTTTCAGTGCGGTTCGCTTTCCCTTTTCGCCGGCACACAGCAGGATGGCCCCCATCGAGGCGGCCATCCCGGTACAGATGGTGGCCACATTGGGGTTGATGTACTGCATGGTGTCGTAAATTCCAAGGCCGGCATAAACCGAGCCACCCGGGGTGTTCAGGTAGATCTGGATATCCTTTCTTGAATCGACCGATTCGAGGAACAGGAGTTGTGCCTGGATGATGTTGGCTACATAATCGTCGATCGGGACACCAAGGAAGATGATCCGGTCCATCATAAGGCGTGAGAACACATCCATGGTGGCGATATTGAGTTGCCGCTCCTCGATGATGGTCGGTGAAATGTAGTTGGATGAAATCGATTTATATTTTTCCAGGGTCAGGCTGTTGATGCCTTTGTGACCGATGGCATATTTTGAAAATTCGTCCATGGTAAAAGATATTAATGTTGATTGTTAGTGCGTATGGTCATGCCCGTGGTCGTGATCATGGTCGTGTTCGTGGTCATGGTCGTGTTCATGGTCATGGTCATGATCGTGTTCATGCTGGTGCATGGCCGAAGCCAGTTTGATATATTCATCGTAGGTGACCTCTTTCTGCTTCACCGTGATGGTGGCCTTGAAAAATTCCATCATTTTGGCATTGTACAGGAGGTCATTGATGCGCTGGACCTGCTCCTTGTTCTGCATGAAGGTGTCGATGATGGCTTCATACCGTTTCTGCATTTCGGGATCCATTTCGGTCATGTTCACCTGGCGAAGCATGTAGGTGCTGATGTAATTGCGGATATCCGAATCCTTCACCTCCAGCCCGTTATCTTTAATCAGTTTGTTCTCGATCAGCTGCCATTTCATTGATTCGGCAAAGGAGGGATAGTTTTTTACAATCTCTTCAGGCGTGTATTTTCCTTCGTTGTTTTCAGCCAGCCAGCGCTTGAGAAATTCATCAGGCAGCGGCATTTCCGTATTCTTCACCAGCGCTTCCGTAATGCTGTTGAACAGGAGTTTATCGGTTTCAGCCTCGAAACTCATGGCAGCATCTTTGCGCACCTGTTCACGGAAATCATCTTCGGTCTCCAGGTTCAGCCCGGGATAGACCGTGTTGTAGAATTCAGGGTTCATTTCGGCAGGTTCGATGACCGGTTTCACGGCAGGAACAGGTTTTTCGGTATTTTCAGATTCAGCAGGAACCTCATCGGTCACCAGTTCGGCTTCATCGGAAGGAGCGGGCTTGCCAAAGCGTTTGCGGGTGTCGTCGATATACTTGCTGACCATCTCGTCGTCGACGAGGATCCTGTAATCCGGGATATCCATATCCGTATCGGTGGGGATGGTAAACTGAGGGGCGAACCCGAGGTCAAAAAAGAACTCAAAGGTATCCTGCGTATCGAAATCAATGCTCTGGCTTTTTTCGAGGTTTGGCAACGGGTTTCCAAGGATGTCGAGGTTTTCTTCCTTGATGAAGTTAACCAGGCTATCGGAGATAAGGCGGTTCACCTCGTCGGCCAGGATTGCTTTCCCGTACATTTTTTTGATCATTCCGGTAGGGATATGACCCGGACGGAACCCGGGAATGTTGGCTTTGCGTTTGTAATCAGAAACCTGTTTGTCAACGGCTGCCGAATAGTCGGCAGGTACGATTTCAATTTTGACGATGGCGGTGAGTTCTCCGGTACTTTCTTTGGTAATGTTCATGTAATGAGGTATTGCGTTTATTGATTGATAATACAAGTGCGGATGAAGGGACTCGAACCCCCACGCCCGAAGGCACAAGATCCTAAGTCTTGCGCGGCTACCAATTACGCCACACCCGCATTGAGGATCTCTCCCTGGAAAGGGAGTGCAAAGTTACACTTTTTTTTGAATCACTGTTTCAGTGAAGCCAATGCCGCGGTGTAGTCGGGTTCCATGACGATGTCGGGGACCTGTTCGCTGTAAATAACTTTGCCGGTTTCATCCACCACTACGATGGCACGCGAAAAAAGTCCTGCCAGCGGACCGTCGGTGATCAGAACGCCAAAGTCCTTCCCGAAATCATTGTTGCGGAGTTCCGAGGCGGGAACCACGTTGTTCAGTCCCTCGGTGGTGCAGAAACGGGCATGGGCGAAGGGGAGGTCGCGGGAGACACACAAAACAACGGTGTCGGCCAGTTTCCCGGCTTCGGCGTTGAATTTCCTGACCGATGTGGCGCAAACCGCGGTATCGAGACTCGGGAAAATGTTCAATAATATCCTTTTTCCTTTGAAGGCAGACAACGAAATGTCAGAAAGGTCTGTCTTTGTTAACAGGAAGTCGGGGGAAACGGTTCTGGCTGCCGGGAGGGCACCGATGGTATGAATGGCATTTCCATTTAAGGCGATGGTCGACATAATTCAGTTTTTTGGTTATTTCTGCAAAATTAGTGATTTGAAATATTCCGGAGCTCTTTTCGTTTAAACATTATCGGTGTATGTGGTTAATTCTTTAATCCTGTTTTACAAACCGGTAAATAAATAGGCTGAATGAACCTTTCGAGGCTATATATCATAATGCTCTTTACCACGGTGTTGCCCGGATCCCTCGCGGCCCAGGACATGCTGGGAGCCACCCTGGGGAATTACGCGGGTGTCAGCAGTATTGAACTGAATCCCAGCGCCCTTCAAAATTCGAAAACCTACCTGGATATCCAGCTTGTCGGCCTTGATGTTTTAGTGCAGAACAACGCCCTCTACATGAGTAAAACGGATTACCGCTTTTTGAATTTTTTCAAGGGGGGCTACCAGGTCCCGATGCACGCCGAGGGATATGGTACGGAACAGCGTTTCCTCTATGCCTACCGGACGACCAATGATAAAAGCGCTTTTGTCAACCTGCGGATCGACGGCCCGGGGGCCATGCTCATCTGGGGCAGGCACGCATTTGCGCTGTCAACCGACTACCGCAACGTGGCATCGCTGCACAACGTTCCTTACGATGTGGTGAATTTCAGCTACCTTGGTCTTAATTACCGCCCGCAGCAGAATATCAACTACATCGACAACCGGCCCTTCAGCGTTTCGGCGATGTCGTGGGGGGAGATCGGCGTCAGTTATGCCTATACCTTTTTTGCGCGGGGATTTGATGAGTGGACGGGCGGGATCACCATCAAACGCCTGTTCGGGGTTGCAGGAGCTTACGCAAAGGTCCGTAACCTTAACTATGTGGTCGGGAGCGATTCAACCATCAACATCAAGAACCTGGATGCATTGACGGGAATGGCCCTGCCGGTGAATTACGACGTCAATACGGCCAATCTCAACCCGCTGATCAAGGGCGGGGGCTTCGGCTTTGATTTCGGGGTCACCTATACGCGTCTGACCCGGTATCACCAGGAACCCTATTTCAACACCCTGTGCGCGCAGCCCTATGAAGACTACCTTTACCGTGTCAGCGTCGGGCTGATCGATATCGGCAGGATCAAATTTAAAAACAATGCCACGGTGATGCAGATCAACAACCGGAGCTCGTACTGGCAGAATGTCACGCAGATGCCTTTCAGCACCATCGGGAACCTGCTTGACACCATCAGTTACCAGTTTTACGGTGACAAAAAAGCGGCCTACGCGGGAAGCTCTTTCAACCTTTGGCTGCCATCGGCGCTTAGTATCCAGTTCGATTACCACCTGCAGAAATCATGGTATCTCAATTCCAGTTTCATCTATGGTTTTCCGCTTGCCGGAAGTTCGATCATCAGGCCGGCGGAACTTTCGTTTACCCCAAGGTATGAAACCAGCCTTTTCGAAGTCAGCATGCCGGTTTCGTTATATATCTGGACCCTTCCCAGGGTCGGCCTGGCGCTGCGGGTTTATGGTTTCACCATCGGGACGGATAAGCTTGGGGGATTTTTTCACTACAGCAACTTCACGGGCCTCGACCTCTATTTTTCGATCAAACTGTTCTTCAGCAAAGGCAATTGCCGGATCCGCGGGCCGGTAAACTGCGGGAACCTGGATTCGAAGAAAATAAAATACTAAGCCTCCGACATTCTTACGTCAAGGGCGTCTCGCAGGGCGTTCCCGATCAGCATGAAGGCAAGCACCATGAGCATGATGGCCAGGCCGGGCAACACCGCCAGGTAAGCATAGTCGAGCACGATATAGCCATAATTTTCCTTGATCATCGAGCCCCAGGAGGGGACCGGGGGCTGCACCCCAAGCCCGAGAAAACTCAGTCCCGCCTCCATCAGGATGGCGGATGCAAAATTGGCCGCTGAAATGACGATGACGGCAGCCATGACATTCGGCAGGATGTGATGCACGATGATCCGGTAATCGGAGAAACCGAGCGCACGGGCTGCCTCCACATATTCCTTTTCCCTGATCCCCAGGATCTGCCCGCGCACCACGCGCGCAACCTCCACCCACATGGTCAGGCCGACTGCGATGAATACCTGCCAGAATCCTTTTCCAAGCGCAAAGGTGATGGCGATGACCAGCAGCAGGGTTGGGATGGACCAGATGACATTGATGATCCACATGATGAAGTTGTCGACCCATCCGCGGTAATAGCCCGCCAATGCCCCCATGAAGATCCCGATCAGCAGGGAGATGGCTACCGAAATAAGCCCTACGGAGAGGCTTACGCGGGTACCGATCATCAGCTGGCTGAGGTAATCGCGGCCGAACCGGTCGCTGCCAAGCCAGAAGGTTTTTTTAACCGGCCGCTCCACTGTGCCGGCCGGCAGGAACCTCACCAGTGCCTGATCGCCGGCGGCGGCACCGTATTCAATGAAGAAAATACTGCCGTTTTTATAAGAAAAATCCCTGACCGGTATGTTTTGCAGGTTCATGACCTCCCCGGTGACCATCGTTCTGAAAAATGATTGCGATGCATGGGGCACCCGGTCCCGCACCGGCAGCATCATGACCGAGAATCCGGGCCGCTTCAGCCCGAGTTCAAGGTACTGGTCATTCGCATAGGGGGTTGCGTCGGGGGTTACCAGGTAACCCAGGCAGGCAATCAGCACGGCGAACCCTAAAAAAACAAGCGAATACAACCCGGTTTTGTTTTTTTTAAACTTCCTCCATGCGATTGAGCCCGGTGAGCCGGAGACGGATAGGATGCGCTTTCTAAAAAACACGTGTAGTTCGATAAATGTAGTTTTGCAAATATATTTTTTTGTGTACCTTTGCAAAGCATTACATGGTGGTCGTAGCTCAGTTGGTTAGAGCGATAGATTGTGGATCTATAGGTCGTGGGTTCAAGCCCCATCTTCCACCCTGAAAAGGCTGCCCCGGCAGCCTTTTTTTTATTTTACCTCCCCATGAAACGTTGATAGGTACTCGTCGAAATTCTTTTGAAATTCTTCGGGTTTTGATTTCAGGTATGCATCTTCCCCGAAAAAGGAGAGGATGGCTTCAAATTCTTTTGCCCCGTGATATCCGGGGATCACAATGATCGACTGCCCCTTTTCATTCAGGAACGAATAGGAGGGGTACGACATCGAGTTGCGCAGCAGCTGGTTTGCCAGCTGGTGGGTGCTTCGTTTGTTTCCCGGGTTGAGGTTGACAAATTTGACGCCGTCGAGGATGATCGTGTCTTTGCGCTCGGCATCGAATTTCACGCAATAGAAATGGGCATTCATGTACTTGACGATGGCCGGGTTGGTAAAAGTTTCGGCATCCATCTTCTTGCACCAGCCACACCATTCGGTGAAGATGTCGACCACCATCTTTTTAGGTTTCTTTTTATTGAGGTTGTAGGCCTCCTCGAAAGAGTACCATTTGATTTTCGGCTCTTTTCCCGAAGCGTTGCCGGGCGACTGCGCCACCAACTGGCCGAAAATATAAAGGGAGAAAATTATAAGGATCAATCTGATCAGGTTTTGCTTTTTCATGGTTTACTGTTTTTACAATTAAAGGCACCACAAAGGTCCGATTCAAAATCCAAAGTTCAAAATTAATTCGTCACTCGTCACTCGTCATTCGTCATTCGTCATTCTCACTGCCTTTCCATCTCCCTCATATGATCCTTCTGCTTCAGTGTTTCCCGCTTGTCATATGAATGCTTTCCACGGGCCAGTGCGATGGTCAGCTTTGCGAGCCCTTTTTCGTTGATGAACAACAGCACCGGGATGATGGTAAATCCCTTTTCTTTGACCTTGACGGCCAGTTTCTTCAGCTCCCGTTTGGTCAGCAGCAGTTTCCGGTCGCGTTTGGGTTCGTGGTTGTAAATCGTTCCAAGCGAATATTCGGCAATATGCATGTTCCGCACAAAAAGCTCGGTCCCTGTAAAGGTGCAGTAAGCATCGGCAATGGAAGCCGTACCGTCGCGGATCGACTTGATCTCCGTGCCGGTAAGTTGTATCCCGGCAGTAAGCTCCTGCACGAGGAAGTATTCATGGGATGCTTTTTTGTTCCTTATGTTAACCGTTTTTTCCATCTATTTTTTTTCCGGTACCAGTACCACCCGCACATAATGTCCGGGATTAACGTGCTTCTCAGCAAATTGCTTCATTTCCCCGACGGTCACCGCGTTGATACGGTCCCTGAAGGTATTGACCGAATTGGGAGAGTCGTTGTTGTAATACACAGATTCCAGTTTTTTCAGCCAGAAATCATTCTTCTCCAGGTCGGTTTCGCGGGTGCGGATCATGGTCTCCCGCGCCTTGTTCAGGTCCACCAGCGAGGGCCCGTTTTTCCTGAGTTTCTTTATTTCACCGAACACGGCTTTGGTGATTTTTTCCGTGGCATTGGGCGAGCAGCCGTACATGACGACCAGGTCAAAATGGGAAAACGGGTATTGTTCCACCTGCGCGAGCACCTGGGGAGAATATACGCCGCTCATCTTCTCGCGGATCACTTCGATCAGCTTGATGCTGAGGATCTCCTTGAAAAGGTTGATGTCGAGGAGCATTTTTTCATTCCAGTCGATGTTCTCCTCCATCACCAGTCCGACCATCCCCTGCGGGTCGGTCCCTTTGTGGTAGAAAAGGTTCGTTTCTCCTTTAAAAATCTTCGGGGAGTTGTCCTTCCAGGTCTCCTTGCGGTTCAGCGCGGGAAGACTCCCGAAATACCGTTCGATCAGCGGGGCGATGGTATCAACGGCAAAATTCCCGACAAGGAAAAACTTAAAATCACCGGCGTCGGCAAACCGCTCGCGGTATATTTGATAGGCCAGGTCGTGGTTTACCTCCTTCAGATCGACCGGGGAGGGGAAAATGAGTTTTCGTTTATAGCCGGGGTAGACGGTTTTGTACAATGTGTCATAGAAAGATACCATCGGGCTGCTTTTCATGAATTTCATCTGGGTTTCCATCTGCGACATGAAGGCCCTGAATGCGGTTGAATCTTTACGTGGCTGCCCGAAATAGAGGTAAACCAGCTGCAGCATGGTTTCAAAATCCTTCGGGGTGCTTTTCCCGGTGAAGCCCTCCTTCAGTTCCTGTATGTAAGGACTCACCTGCAGGTCCCTGCCCTTCAGTTTTTTCTCCAGCTCCACGTTGTCGAAGTTGCCTGCGCCGCTCATGTCGACGATCTGCGCGGCGTAGTTTGCCGACATGTACTGGCTGTCGGGGTATAATGATTTTCCTCCCGGGCTGTATCCCGAAAACAGGATCTCGTCATTCTTGAATTGGGTCGGTTTGAGCACCACCGTGATCCCGTTGGATAATGTAAGCTCGGTGCAGCCAAGTTCCTGGTTCACCTTCCTTGCAGTAATCTTTCCAGGCTTAATGGTCCCGGTGATGAGGGCCTCTTCCCTGAAATTGTCGACGTAGGGCTGCAGCGACGCGGTTTTCGACCGTTTTATTATTGACAGCACATCCGCTTCCGCGGGAACCCTGAGGTTTTCCTTTTCGGGAGCCATGACCACGATCCCGAGGTTGTTGTCGGTGACCCATTTTTTTGCAAGGTCGTTCACTTCTCCCAACTTCAGGCCAGGCAGCAGGAGCTTGAAATATTTGAATTCTTTCTGCGCCCCGGGGATGGCTGTCTGTGAAAGGAAATTGCTGACATATTCACTGCTCAGTTCCAGCGATTCGGTCTTGTCCGATTCCTTTGCGGCCTTTTCCAACTCGCTGTAAATTTCCTCCTTCTGACGGTCGAATTCTGTCTGGGTAAAGCCAAACCGTTTAACCCGTTCGTTTTCAGCCAGCAGCAATTCCAGGGTTTCGTCCACCCGGTTTTCTTTCGATACGGCATTGATGACATAGGCATCGGTGGTCCGCGCCAGGAAGGTCCCGTATTCCGGGCTTGCATGAACAAAGGGGGCATCGGGTTTCTGGGCGATTTCACCCAGGCGGTTGTTAAGCATGCCGGTATATAACTCCCCGAGAAGGCTTTCCCTGAAATCGCCAAGGGTTTTGTCGGGTCGCAGGGGGTGTTTGTAAAAGACGATGACGTTATTGCTCATGGCCTCTTTGTCGGTGGTGATGGCGATCAGCGGATCAACGTTATCGGGAATATCATAAACAATGCGTTCTTTTGCTTCGGGTGGGTTTTTGAGAACGCCGAATGCCTCCCTGATTTTCGCTTCGGTGCGGTCAACATCGATATCCCCCACGATCACCACGGCCTGCAGGTCGGGCCGATACCAGTCATGATAAAAGCTGCGCAGCGACTCATGTCTGAAATCCCGGATGATGTCAATCTTGCCGATCGGGATCCTGGTTGCATACCGGGAATCTTTGAAGATCACGGGGAAAATTTTCTTCATCATGCGGTCATTGGCACCCAGGCCAAGCCTCCATTCCTCGGTGATGACCCCCCGCTCCTTGTCGATTTCCTTATCATCAAGCAGCGCAAAGTGCGACCAGTCAAGCAGCACCTGGTATCCTTTCGAAACCAGGGCCGTATCATCCGTAGGGAGCTGCAGCATGTATACCGTTTCATCAAAACTTGTATACGCGTTGATGTCGCCACCGAAACGGACCCCTGTTTTCTGCAGGAAATCAAGCAGTTCATTCTTCGGGAAGGTGCGCGTTCCGTTGAAATTCATATGTTCCATGAAATGAGCGAGCCCCTGCTGGTCGTCCGTTTCCAGGATCGACCCGGCATTTACGACCAGCCTGAGTTCAACGCGTTTTTCGGGTTTGGAATTCCGGCGGATGTAATAAACAAACCCGTTATCCAGCTTCCCGATCCTGACATTCGGGTCGATGGCCAGCGGCGTGGAAAGGTCGACGGTGGTCTGCTGGCTGAAGCCTGTAAAGGCAGCAAGGACCATCACGGTCGTCACCCATGTCTTCAGAATGATCGAGCGCATCATATAGTTTTGTATTGAACGGTTGGAATCTTTTGCAAGATTACCAATTTTTTCGCAGATTTCCTCAAACCCCACGGTAAATCCACCCCGTACGGGGACTTTCCCCCCTTCTCCTTCAAGGAGAAGGGGGCAGGGGGATGAGGTCATTTTCCCCAATCTGGGAGCGATTGGATTCAGATTTTTACCGAAATGCCGAAAAGGAAGTTAACCAACGCCTGCGGGAAATAGCCGTTGGATTCATTGTACTGTGCGCCGACATAGTAGGGATAAACCCAGGCGTTGGTTTCATATTTCAGGCTGAAGACATTGTTAACCGAAAGGTTGAAGCTGATCTCCCTGAAGATGCCCGGTTTGATGGTGTAACCGGCTGACATCCCGTTTGTAAAATATTCATGCAGGGAACGCTCTTTATTACTCGTATTGTCAATATACTGGCGACCCACATATTTTGAATTCAGGCTCAGCGACAGTTGCGGCACCGGGTGCCAGGCAAGAACGCTGCCGGCGATGATGTCCGGGGAAAATGAGAGATCGGTGGTGCCGAGGGGAATCGCCTTCTGGCCATCCGATTTCATCAACGGTGAATATACATCCACGTACTGGGTGAAATTTCTTATCCTGTTCCTGCTGAAGGTTGCATTGACATTCCAGGTCAGTTTCTTCCTGATGAACTCAACGGCACCCGACAGTTCAATCCCCGCGCGGTAACTGTTCGGAACATTGACCATGACGGCTTCACCCACATTGTTGATTTCACCTGTAAGCACCAGCTGGTCCTTGTAATTCATATAATAGAGGTTTGCCTCGGCCGAAATGAACGATTGTTTGAAGGTATAGCCGAGTTCAAAATCCTGCAGCTTCTCGGGAGAGGGGATGCGTGCCGGGTCGGCATCCTTGTAATTGTCGCGGCTGGGCTCCCGGTTGGCAATGCCGAAGGAGAGGTAGATTTCGTGATGCTTGTCAAGGTTGAGGTAAACGCCTCCCTTGGGATTGAAAAAGTTAAACCGGTGGTCCTGGTCGAGGCTTCGCAGATCGTCGAGAGTCCCCACCATTTTGTAACCGACATGCCGGTACTGCAGGTCGGCGAACAGGCTTAGTTTTTTAATAACCTGGTAGTTCACCTTGCCATAGAGGTTAAAATCGGTCTTGAGGCCGGTGTTGTAATACCAGTTGCGGTCGATATCGCCGTTTGAGGCATATTGTGCCCAGATTATCTTGCCGAAATGCCTTCCGTAATACCTGTTCCAGGCTCCGCCAACAGTCAGTTTCAGTTTCTCAGGAAGGGAATAGTTGGTGGAAAAGGTCATGCCCCAGAAATCATTGTCCATCATTTTCCGGTTGATCAGGTCGGTCGTCGTGACTGTGATCTTTCCGACCAGGATGTTGTTCAGACCATAGTCTGCAAAAGCTGCATTCTGCTCGTAATTTTCATAATATCCCTTGCCTTTTGTGTAATGGAGTGCCGCATTGACATTCCAGTTCTTTGCGAGGAGTTGTGAAAAGATCAGCTGGTAATGGTCCTGCTGGTAATTGTCGGTCTGGTTGTTGTAGTAAACCCGGTTGCCATTTTTGTCGAAGTATTCGCCTGCCGGGTTGTAGGTGCGGTTTGTTGCCAGTGAATCCTTCGGGACCCCTTCCCATGCCTGGTAGGTGCGCTCATATCCCGAAAAGGTGATCAGTTTGAGGGTGGTGCTTTTACCATAAAACCCGGCCGAGAGGTAGTACGATTTGAGGGTCGAAAAGGCCCGGTCGATATACCCGTCGGAATGGATATACGACATGCGGCCGTCGACGCTGATCCTGTTCGACATCAGCCCTGTACCGAAGCGGAGGGTGGTTTTGAGCGTGTTGAACGATCCACCCGAGAGATCCAGTTCGCCGTAGGGATCCTGGCGGAGGTCGGAGGTCATGAAATTGATGGAGGCGCCGAAGGCTCCCGCGCCGTTGGTCGAAGTGCCTACACCACGCTGGATCTGGATATTGTCGGTCGATGAGGCCATGTCGGGCAGGTCGACGAACCACACTCCCTGCGATTCGGCGTCATTCAACGGGATGCTGTTTACCGTGACATTGATGCGCGTGAGGTCGGTGCCCCTGATGTTGATGCCTGAATACCCTACGCCGTTTCCCGCGTCTGAAGTGATGATCGTTGACGGGGCGTACTGAAGCAGGGTGGGCATGTCCTTCCCGAGGTTTGCGGTCTGGATTTCGCGGCCCGAGATGGAGGCGTAGGCGGTCGGGTATCGGTCGTGGGCCCTGATCGCGACGATGTTCACTTCGTCGCCCAGGATGGCGGCTCCCTCAAGCCCAACGGACAAGGTGGTGTCGCTCCTGAGGTCAAGGTCCCGTTTCAGGGTTTTATAGCCGACATAAGAAATGGTCAGGGAATACTTTCCAGTTTTGAGTTGTTGAAGCGCAAAGGCCCCGTGTTCGTCAGAAACCGCTGAACCAGTGGCTTTGTCAAGTGTGACATTTGCCCCTGCCAACGGGGATCCGAGTTTCCTGTCGGTAATGGTGCCCATAATGACATGCTGCCCGGAGGCGTGCATGTTGAACAGGAAAATGCCTGTCAGCATCAGCGATGTGATTGTTTTCATTGTATTTCATTTTTCCTACGCCGGCATTACCCGGATCAGGTTATTGGGGTATAATCTCAGCCCTTGTGTTTAGGCACCCCCTGCGGAGAAGTATCGGTGCAAAAATAAGAATTTGTGCAATGACAGGAAAAAAAACAGCGGTTTTTTTCGTGTATATTTGCTGTTAAAAGCTGAAACATGAAACTACTGATCGTCAACGGGCCCAACCTGAACCTTGTCGGGAACCGTGAAACGGAGATTTACGGCCAGCAGAACTTCGAGAGTTATCTGAAGAAACTGCGCAAACACTATCACCAGGTTACCTTCGAATATTTCCAGAGCAACATCGAGGGCGAGATCATCAATGCCTTGCAGCACGCCGGCCTGCTGTACGACGGCATCATCCTGAACGCGGGAGGCTATGCGCATACCTCCGTCGCCATTGCCGACGCGGTAAAAGCCATCAGCACCCCGGTTGTGGAGGTCCACATTTCAAACACCTTCGCCCGGGAACCATTCAGGCATACCTCTTTCCTGGCTGCGAACGTAAAGGGAAGCGTCATCGGCTTCGGCATGGAATCATACCGGCTCGCCGTGGAGAGTTTTGTGACGAAAACGATTTAGGGGCGAAACCATCCGGCGGGGAAATGGTAGACCTGGCCGGGGGATTATCAGGGACGGTTTATTCCTTGTAGAAATTCTTCAGGTTGAGCTGTGAATATTTTCGTTTGCCTTTCAGGTAATATTCAACAACGATATTTTTTCCGAAAACATGCCGCATGGATCCGTGTTTCAGGCCAGTCCGTTTCTGCCTGGTTTTCCTGAGCGAACGGTAAAAACTCATGTGGGCGCGCGTTACCGCCCAGAAATCCTTGAACCCTGCCTGGAAAAGAAATTTGACTGCGGCGATCCCGTCGAGAAACAGGCGCACTGCGAAAACAGGAAAGATCCGCTCCTGGGGAAGATTTTTGTACAGCAGGTAAAAGTTGTTCCTGAAATTCAGGTAGGTTTTTCTCCAGGAGGCTTTGGGGAGCGTGCCTCCGCCTATATGGAACACCGTTGAATCAGGGCAGTACATGATTTTGTACCCGTGATTCTTAAGCCTCCAGCAGAAATCGATCTCCTCCATGTGGGCGAAAAAATCTTCATCGAGTCCGCCCATGCTGTGAAACAGGTCGGCCCTCACGAACATGCAGGCACCGGTGGCCCAGAAAATCTCGATGGTATCATCATATTGCCCGGTATCCTCCTCGATAGAAAGAAAAATGCGCCCCCTGCAAAAGGGATACCCGTACTTGTCGATAAATCCGCCGGCAGCCCCGGCGTACTCAAACTTTTTCGGCTCGTGGTAGGAACGTATCTTCGGCTGGCATGCCGCGATCAGGTGATCCTGCTCCATGAGCGCAATCACCGGCGTGATCCAGTTTTCCGTCACCTCAATGTCGGAATTGATAAGGATGTAATAATCGGCGCTGACCTGCCTGAGCGCAAGATTATAACCTTCGGCAAAACCGCAGTTTGTGGCATTCCGGATGATGCGGATCCCGGGGTAGGCGGATTTCAGGAAATTCACCGAATCATCGGTGGAGGCGTTATCGGCTACGATGATCTCCGCCTCCTCTTTGCTGTACTGAACCAGGGTGGGCAAAAACTTTTGAAGGTACTTCCTGCCATTCCAGTTTAGAATAATTACAGCAACACGCATTAAGGAAGGATTAAAAATTAAAAATTAAAAATTACGCAGGGAAAACTGGACTTGGTCAACCATTGAACGAAAAAAGCCGGTCAAAAAATGCCGATAATCTGTTGTAAAAGTACGAATATTAACCGACCTGAAATTTTTAATTTTTAATTCCTAGTTCGGCAGGTCCCAGTAATCCTCCTGCATGTTACCCCACGATTCGATGACCTGCGTATCCTGCAGATCTTGTGAAGTATAGATGCGGTTGCGCAGGTCTATTTTCCAGCGCTGGTTGTTGATCTCGCCCGTCGCATCCGAGTGGAGGAGGAAAAAGTCGCTGGTGACCATGTCGGGAGAATAAAATACGAATTTCCTGTTGCGCTGGTTGTTGTTCAGGGTATAATATTGCCATATCTCATACGGATAATTGCTCGGCTCATTGTATTGCGTGACCCTGGTATTGGGAGGGCCATACTCCAGGTAAACACGGCCGCGGTCGGTCTGGTAGCCTTTTTTGACCGGGGTGCCGAAGTTCACCTGAACTTTGTATATCTGGCTCTTGTAAAAATTCCAGGCCTTTTCGGGGTTGTTCGCATCGCGCTGTGCCCAGAAACTGTAAAAGAACTGCTGCATCATCTTCAGATCGGCTTTTTTCAGTGATTCCCTGATAAATGACTTTTCAAGTCCGGTTGCCACAGGATAGGTGCTGTTGATGTATTCTTTTAGCGTGTCGCGGTTGGTGATCTTCTCTGAAAAGGTATTTGCAATCTCGGTGGACTGGATATCCGAAATGGCCACCACCGCTTTCGGGTTCATGCGCTGGAAAAAAAGTTTTTTCGTGGTCACGATCTCATTTTTCTGGTTCCGGGCCTCAATCACCAGGTTGTAGTTACCGGAGGCGAGGTTTTCAATGGAAATTTCCGACAACACGACATTGATCCCTTTGGAAACCTCCTTCCTGATCCTGGAGTACTGGTTCTGTTTCAGGTTGTTTTCAAACGATTCGATATAGTATGAAAGCAGGAACTTGTCGTCACCGGCCTTGTCCATGTTGTACAACTCACAGTAGAAGATCATCTTCGACTGTGTTTCGGGGAAGAAAGTGTAGGTGTAGGGTTCAAGGTCGTAGCCGCACTTGGTGAGTTTTGTTGGCGTTGACGATTTTGTAAACGACTTCACCAGCTCTATCCCCGAAAATACGGGTTTGTCTTTTGGGAAATCAATGGTAATGGACTGGTTGTATGGGACCGCCGCAGTGGTTTTGTTTTTATCGGCCAGCTGGATTTCAAAATCGTAGGAGCCGTTCGGGATGGCGATCCGCTGCTGGTCGACAAAGAAAATGTTGTTGTTCACCGTGTCGTCTATTTCCGGGCTGGTCAACTCGTATTTGTTGAAAGCTTTGATGGCGTTGTCCTGTTTAAAGGTCATCAGGATGTTCACCGTCGCCTGGTATTTGCCATTGTCCTTCCGGGTGTAGATGACGCTGTTCCCGGCAACGGAAAGGTAGGTCTCGATGTAAGGGCCTTCGGGCGAATTAAAGGTTGACCAGGTAAGGAATGCCCAAAGATTCCTGGCCTGGGTGGTGGTACCCGACAGGAGGGTGGTGACCAGGAACAATGCGATAACGATTTTTTTCATGATGAAAATAATTTAAAGCACCCGGAGAACGGCACTCCGGGAATTACCGCCTCCAGTTACAATTTACAAAGATAAGCCCGGCCTGGTGATTATGCAAGCGAAATCGGTATAATTGCAGTTTCTCAGGTTAAGTAGGAACGCGGAACAGGCCGGATTGTTTTTGGCGGTTTACGAAATTTGTTTAATTTTGCCCACGGAGAGATGGCAGAGCGGTCGATTGCGGCGGTCTTGAAAACCGTTGACCCGCAAGGGTCCGGGGGTTCGAATCCCTCTCTCTCCGCCTGGTTATTGCATAGTAGGCTGTAAACAAAATGTTTGCGGCCTATTTTATTGTTGCTGTACCTGGTTATGAACCGCCTTTTAGGAAGGTCAGTCGACTTGCGTGGAGCCATACCTGACCCATAAACCACCGACCTTGTTTGAGGGAAAGCCCAGTTACCGCTTTTACCAGGGATTAAATCCAACCATTTTACCAAAAAGCGGATATTAACCCTGGTCCACAGCCATGTCGCAAGTCAATTCGTCTGCCTTTAATTCAACAGGCAACGGAAATGAGACAGTAAACGTGGCGCCTTTCCCCTGTTCACTTTGCAGGTTCAATGAACCATTGAGTTTGTCGACGATCTTTTTTGCGATGTACAAGCCCAGTCCGGTCGAAGATTCATCGCCCGTAGGACGGGCGCTGAGTCTCTGGAATTTTCCGAAGACCTTTTTCAAATCGGTTTCCGTAAATCCCGGGCCCTGGTCCTTTACGCTAATGACGCCAAATGACTGGATTACTTGCAGGGACAGCGAAATTTCCTTGTTTTCAGGTGAATATTTAATCGCATTGGAAAGCAAATTTTCGACAACCTCTTTTATTTTCAGTTTGTCGGAATAAATATTGACAGGATAGTACACTGTTTCAAAAATGATTTTCTGCCCTTTTTTTTCCGCTGCATATTCAAAACTTTTAATAACCGGGATCATCAGTTCTGAAAGATTGAAGGATGATAATTCGAGATCGAGTTCCATCGAATCATTGATCGTCGATACAAGGAAACTTTTTACCAGGTCATCCATCTGGAATGCCATTCGGGAAATATGCCGCATGAGTTCTTTTGCCTGGGTTATTTCATCTATCTCCAAAATAAGCTCCGAAAAACCGAGTATGGCAGAGATGGGATTTCTCAGATCATGGGCTACAATGGCGAGAACCTCTTTTTTGAATTCGTTGGCCTGTTTCAATAACCCGTTCATGATCAGCTGAATCTTGTTCTGAGCGACAAGCAACTGGTAAAAGTCAAGCAAACGGTATTCATCGGAGACACACCTGACGATAACCGGTTCGAAAATATCGGGTTCCCTGCGGTTTAATGCTTCGTTAGTAGCATCAATAACCGTTGTAAACGAGTCCAGGATCAGATATGGTTGTGAATTGTCCTCCTCAAAGAAATGAGAAATTTTCCGTTTCGAATATAAGTCATACATGAACTGGTGGCTCATGATCTCGAAGAACCTGCTCTTTGAAAGCATTCCATAGAACCTGCCATCCTTAAGCAAGATAAGTCCCGGCGTCGTTTTGTCCTTTTCGAAAAGGCTGTATGCTGTTAAAACGTTATCAGTAAGACATATAGAAGCATTCTTTAACTCCAGATCACCAAGTGTAGAATTAATATGCAGTTGACTGTTCACCATACCATGCAAAAATACAGGATAATAAGGCAAAATTTCACGAAACAGATTTGTTAATCTAAATTTAACCTATGCCGGTCCTTTCCCCTGATCCCTGGGTCAACACCCTGACAATGATCTCATCCCGCAGGCATGTATTTTTGTTTCTTCCATTATAATTAATAGAAATTTAATGTATTCGTAACCTCCATGATCCGGCTTAAAACTAATTTTGTTAAAAGTTGCATGTGATTCATTTTCCGGCTGCATCTTTTTCTTTGGTTACCGAGTCCGTGACTGATATTTGCCTGTTTTGTAATCCGCACAATATTAGGAATTTGGGTATAATCTTTTCAGGAATGGCGTTTTAAGGTCTACCTATTCATTACACCAGGTTATTGATTTACAATAACATGCTTTATAAATCCAGGGTCCCGGATAAAAGAAATGCATGGGTTTACATCTTCCGGCATTGTTTGGGTTGGTATATGATTAACGTTCTTTGTTTCTTTCATCATTGCGCTATCAATGTTAAACTTTTTGCTTCAACAGGATTGCACGGGGATTTGAGCATAAAGGGATTGTTGAATCAAACTTGCGGACGTTCAATGTAAAACCGAATGCACCATTCTGTTTCATTAATTACTTGACTTATGCTTCGATATATAGAGGAGATTGAATTAGAAAACAAAGAAAATTTGTTTCAAAGTGAAGGGTTGTTCAAGACGATCTTCAATGAAGCGCCATTTGGTATTTCGCTGACCGATTCAATGACCGGCGAAATATATGAGGTAAATCATATGTTTGCCAAAATAGCAGGGAGGACGATTAAGGAGCTGAAGTATTTGAACTGGATGTGTTTAACACATACCGACGATATTCAGAAGGAGATGGATCAAATGACTTTGCTTAACAGTGGAAAAATCACCGGGTTCCAGCTGGAGAAGCGCTTTGTGCGCCCCAAAGAAGGGGTTGTATGGATAAATATGAAAATCGTACCCCTGGGGACAGGAATCAAATCGAACCCATGTCACCTTTGTATGATCGAGGATATTACCGATCGCTACCTGAAAGAGAGTGAACTGAGAAAATTATCCAGGGCGGTTCAACAAAGCCCCGTTTCAATCATTATTACCGACCTCGAGGGTAATATTATTTACGGAAATCCAAAAGCAAGTGAAATCACCGGGTATAAACCGGAAGAACTGTTAGGCAAAAATGTCAGGATTATGAAATCGGGCGGAACGCCGGGAGAAACTTACATTCATCTCTGGGAGACCATCACTTCCGGAAATGAATGGCGGGGTGAAATCCTGAATAAGAAGAAAAACGGTGAACTCTACTGGGAGTCTACTTTTATTTCTCCTGTGATGAAATCAAATGGAATCATTACAAATTTTCTTGCCATCAAGGAGGATATTACAGAAAGAAAGAAAGTAATCGAAGAACTGGAATCCGCCAAACATAAGGCTGAGTCGAGCGACCGGTTGAAAACGGCTTTTATAAACAATATTTCTCATGAAACGAGAACCCCTTTGAACGGGATACTTGGTTTCAGCAACCTGCTCCTGCAGCCCGACATTCCCCATGAAGAAAGACTGATGTTTCATTCGATGATCCAGGAAAGCAGCAACAGGTTGCTCTATACAATCAGCAACTACATGGATATTGCCCTGATTGCGTCTGGAAATATGGCGGCCAGTTGCAGGACCTTTAATCTGAACCAGGTTCTTCAATCACTTTGGAACCAGTTTAAACCGGCTTGTGATCTGAAGGGGTTGAATCTGATTTTGAATATTCCTGAACAGAATATGATAACTTCTCTCTGTTCAGATGCTGTGATCATACGTAAAGTATTTTCTCACATGCTTGACAATTCCGTAAAGTTTACAAAGCAGGGAGAGATAACCTTTGGATATAACGGTAAGCCGGGAGCCATAGAGTTTTTTGTCAAGGATACCGGGATTGGAATCAGCAAAGATTCGCAGCTTTTGATTTTCGAGAGCTTTATCCAGGAAGAATTTTTAAATACGCGGGGATACGAAGGCAGCGGACTGGGATTGTCCATTTCACAGGGGCTGGTGGCGTTGCTTGGGGGCTCAATTCATGCGGATTCAGAAAAGGGAATTGGTTCCCGTTTCTCCTTCACCATACCATATAAGGCCGCTGACTCCTGTGAACTTCCGTCTGACAACCGTGTTTTAAAAGAACACCTTTTACCAGGGAAACCGGTCATCCTGATTGCCGACGATGACCGGTACAATTTTATTTTGATAGAAACCATCCTGAAAAGATCTGATATTACGGTTTATGCTGCCGAAAATGGACAGGAGGCGGTCGATTTTTGTCATGAACATCCCGAAATATCCCTGGTTTTAATGGACATGAAAATGCCTGTCATGGATGGTCTTGAAGCCACCCGGGAGATAAAAGCATTCAGAAAAGATCTTCCAGTGATCGCAATTACAGCCTTTGCGATGAGCGGAGATGAAGAGCGGATCCTGGCGTCGGGTTGTGACGATTATGTGCCAAAGCCGGTCAGCAGGGATCAACTGTCCACCAAACTCTCCAAATTTGGGATCATGGTATGAAGGAACACCGGATTGGGGATGATCAGGATCTATGCCTTTCCAGATAACAACTTTTCTTTCAGTTCCTGTTCGATTTTTGCGAGCTCGGTCTCGGCCAGTTGCCGCTTGGCCTTCCCGTCGGCCTGGATCTTCAGGGTATCTTCAATCGTGGCAATCAGATCGCTGTTCACTTTTTTCAGAGTTTCGATATCCACAATACCCCTTTCCGACTCCTTGGCAATCTCGAGGGTGTTATCCTTCAGCATTTCTGAATTTTTCCTGAGGAGTTCATTGGTGGCATCGGTAACCTCCTTCTGGATTTTCAGGGCCGATTTTTGCCTGAAAAGGGTAATGGCGATCACGATCTGGTTTTTCCAGAGTGGAATCGTATTCAGGATCGAACTCTGGATCTTTTCAACGAGGGCCTGGTCGCCGTTCTGGATCAACCGGATTTGCGGACCCGCCTGGATCGAGATCATGCGACTCAATTTCAGATCGTAAAGTTTTTTCTCAAAACGGTTGAGAAACTGCATGAAATCATTGTATTTCTGGGCATCAGCCGGGTCTTTGGTCTCATCGGCCTTCATTTTAAGCTGAGGCGCGACGGTATTCTGCAATTCCTGCAACTTAAGCTGCCCTGCGGCAATAAAGAGGTCGAGGTTATGCAGGTATTCGAGGTTTTTAGCATACATTGAATCGAGAAGGGTAAGGTCCCTGAGCATCTGCATGCGCGCTTTATCCAAATCATCAATGATCTTTTCGATCTGAACACTGAGTTTCTCATACCGGATGATGAATTTTTTGAAAGAATTTACAAGGCCGCCCAGGAAAGGGATTTTCGAGAAGAATCCCTCTTTTGATCCAAGACTGTCTACATCGATATCCCTGACCTTTATGACCAGGTCGGTGAGGATGGTTCCGGCATACCCGCTGTCTTTTGTGCGCACCTCCTGCAGGATGTTGTCGGCAAAAGTTGAAATATCCCGTTGCGCACCAACACCGAAGGTAATGATGGCCTGTGAGTCTTCAACATTGATCTGTTTTTTGATATCATCGACCCGTGCAAGTTGCTCGGGGCTCAGGTTGGCCAGGTTCACCGTGCTGCCCGTACTTAAGCTTACATTATCCCTGGTATTCAGTTCATCGCTCATGGGTGTGTTTTTAATGATTGATTTGTATCGGTTTAAAGCTATTTGGCATCGGCGAGGGCCTCTATTATATTTACCATAACAGATGCACGCGGCATGGGGACGATCTTTGTGACAGAGGCGGGAATTCCATCGACCTGCAGTATTTTCGGATCGTTCTGAACACCCATCAACCCGGTGCGGAACCCATGCTCCTCCCATGCAATCTTCTGTATCTCCTCATCTTTCAATGCATCTATGAGAAGGGTTGCCTTTTTGTTCAGGATGATCATGGGATGTTCACTCCAAACGGTGGGGACCGGGTATAATGTTTTAATCTGGTTTTTTACCTTCGGCCAGAAATCAGGGTGCATTCTTGAAAATTCAATGGACTGGCTTTCATAACCTCCCATCAACGGGTATTGTCCAACCCCGGTCTTTAAAAACTGTTCAAACAGAACCCCGGAAGTGCTTTGCATGAATCCCTGCCTTGCAAAAAACTCTTTAACTTCGGGCAGGACCTGCGGGAGATCAGCCTCCACAACCACATCTCCGCCCTTCAGAACAATAGCGACCAGTCCGGCAAACATAATCCCCGAATTGGATCTGGTAGGATCAGTTGTCGTTACCGTAATTTTACCATACAGTTGCGTCAACCCTATATCGGACCATTTTTTTCCCTCCCTGATCATTTTAAGCAACCCGGGCATGTCAATGATATAATAGGTCGACATCTCCTTTTTGACAATACCAGTCTTTAAAAGGGCATCCACCACAATATCCCAGCTGTAAATGACGATAGGAGAGTTGAAAATGTTTTCTGAGCGTACAATTTTGTCCCCCTGTTTAAGTTTGAAAATCTCGAGCGCAACCTGGCTTGACGGCCAGAGAAAGTCGGTACCGGTTTTTGCCTCCTCGTTCACCATTTCAATAGATCCTGCACGCACATAGTCAACAACAATCCCGTACTTTTTTTTCAGGATTGTTTTCACCCGGTCGTTCTCAAGAAATGAACTTTTCTCGCTTCCAATTATGCCCCTGATATGTATCTCCGGTTTTTCATTGCGGTAATACCAGTAACCAAACCCGATGGCAGCAGCCAGCAAAAGTATGCCTAATCCAATCAGTATCCCTCGCATAATCCTTATTTTAAATCTTCCGCCTTAAATGTTTTCTCCAATGTTTCAATTTCAACGTCAAGGTCCATGACGTCATTGCTGAGAAGTTTCGCCAGCTGTTTATCAAAAGCTATGTCAATCGAATTGAGCATATCTTCCGCTTTGAGCAGCGCCTTCGAGATTTCAGGCGAGTGAACATCCTGAAGGGACAGTTGGGAGTACTTATTAACAATGCTGATACTTGTATCAAAATAATAGGATAAAAACTGCCGGGCGATTTTCATTTTCTCCGGATCTTTCCTTATATTTTCATATATCTTCTTCACAATGACTATGATATGGAATATTTTTCCACGAATGTTTTCGTTAGGGATCTGTTTTGCCAGTTTTTCCAGTTCCCTGATTTTCTCTTCACTCTCCCGAAGTGTTGTTTGTACCATCTCAGCAGTAATCCCGCTTCCGGGATTAATGGTAAACTGTTCCTTAGGGCGAAGGGCAAACAGGATTACATAAATGCCAAAGAATGTAACAATTGAGAGAATCCCGGTGATTAAAAAGCTGAACTGGAACAGGAAAAAGAGGCCAAGCATAACCAGTCCGGCTGCAATCCCTGAAATGATCCCGGCTCCCGTGGTGAGTTTTTTCATCAGTTATACCCTTTTACCTTCCTGAAAGCGCCGACCAGGTCTTTCCTGCCGTCAAACACCGCTCCGTTGGTCAGCCTGGCAATCTGGGCCAGCTGGGCGTCGGAAGCATCGCCAAATTTAATTAAAAAAACGGGGACATCCCTTCTGTTGTTTTTCCAGGCTGTTTCCAGATCTGCATAATTTTTACCGGTATTTGATTCACCGTCTGTCATGAGTATTATTGCCGGAATAAATTTTGTTGAATCAACCATTGCACTCTGCTCCAAAGCAAGAATAACGGGCGAATAAATATCAGTGGTTCCGTCGGTCGTTGTTTCCCTGATTTTCTTCAATAAATCAACCATCTCGGGTTGTTTGTTTCCTTCAACCTGCCAGGCATCAATGATTGTCCCGGCGAATGGAATTACAAAGGTTATATCAGCAGGTGAACTTTGGAGAAAGTATTTACCAGCCTTATCCTGGTCTAGGAGTAATTCCATTGCTTTCTTCACAAGGTCGGAGTTCCCCCCGGTCATGCTTCCCGAAAAATCCAGGCAAAAAAAGGTAAGGGAAGGTTTTCTGAACATGGTTTGATAAAGGTTCAGCGCCTTCAGGACCACCTCTGCCCTGGGAAGCTTGATGGGTGAAAGTATCTTCTGAGGGTCTATTCCCCAGTCGGGGTTGAATACTTCAACGGGTGCATTTTTCAGCTCTCCCGCAAAACCGGTCCGCCTTCCCATTTGCATTAGCTGGTGCTGAATCGGTTCGCTCAGCAGGTAAGCCTGGAGTTCTTTAAAAAAAACCTCTTTTTTGACATCGCCATTATCTATATAACCCAGCTGTGAATCAGCTATCACCAGGCCGTCGACGGGATACACAAGATACAGCGGTTCCTTCCCCTGACGGGTCAGTTCCTGGTTAGCCTCAATCATGAGTGATTCATAATTCACCATGGCATCATAGCCTCCTTTGAGAAAAAGATCCTTCAGCCAGGCCGAACTTCCAGATGAGCGGTTAATCCCTGCGAGAAGATCGGTGATCCCTTTCTTTAATTCCGGCTTTTCGAGATCGGCTTCCGTTATATATTCCGGGTTGCCCAGCAATGCATACAAAAAACCGATGTAGGCACTGGCCCCCGAATTGGATTGTGAAGCGGAGGTCATGATAAACCTGAGTTTTTTCTCCCGGATAGCCTTCAGGATTTCTCCCACCTTCACATCCTTCCCCGTTAATCCCAACTGCAGGGCAAGGCTTTTTCTGATCCCAAACACTACTGGTGACGTCATGATGGATTGGGCATACTTAACTTTTCTCTCACGGTCGCCCAGCGTTATCCAAATGCCGCTGGCCGGCCAGACCGCATCATATTTAGAAGCGTTTTTCTGCAATTCCAGCATGATATCGACCGACCCTTCATATTTGAATTTGACCAGTACATTATTTTTCCTGGCAAATTCATCTACTATCTTTTCCAACGGTCCGTTTTCTGACCCTGAAAGGATCAGGAATTCCCTGGGATGTTTTTTACAGGAATTCAGTGACAACAATATGAAAATTGCCGCCAGCAAGCCGGAAACTCTCATTATATGGGAAAGTAAAAGGTTTTTATACATACGTCGGAAATGTTGAATTCCATAAATATTCGGCCGGACCGGGCCTTTACACCTGAAAAACCATAATATTAACAAATTAAAGCTGACGCTGTGTTAATTTAAAGTTAAAAATGAGAAGTTTTTCTGGAAAGTAAGCAAGACCAATAAATTTCTCATGACGAAGGAGGTTCATTTCTTAAATCGTCACATAGGAAAGCTACAACCAACTAACTGACCAGGCATATTCCCAAATGCTCACTCCCGGTAATTCATCCTGACTCCTCCTTTCCAATAATACCCGTATCTTTGAATCATGAATGCCGTACCACTCATCATTGCGGCCGTAGCGATCTTTGCACTGGCCTATCGTTATTATTTCGGGTTTATCGCCGCCAGGGTGCTTTCATTAGACAATCACCGGGACACCCCGGCCGGTCGTTTGTACGACGGGCAGAACTATTACCCGATGAGCAAATGGGTGCTGTTCGGGCATCACTTTGTCGCGATCGCCGGGGCCGGGCCGCTGGTGGGACCGGTGCTCGCCTGCCAGTTCGGCTATTTCCCGGGATTTGTCTGGATGGTGGTGGTGGCGGTCATGGCAGGATCGGTGCACGACATGGTGATCCTTACCGCATCTGTGCGGCATGACGGAAAATCGCTGGCTGAGATCGCCAGCTATGAGATCGGCAAACGTTCCAGCGGGATCACGGCCTCGGTCGCCACGTTCCTGATCATCATCATCGCCATCGCCGGGCTGGGCCTGGTGGTGGTGAATGCCCTGAGCGAATCATCCTGGGGGCTTTTCACCATCGCGTCAACCATCCCGATCGCCATTTTCATGGGCATATGGATGTTCCGGTTCCGCAAGGGAAACGTGGTCGAGGCGACCATCATGGGGGTTCTCCTGTTGTCATCCGCCGTTATTTTCGGAAAATACATCCCCCAGTCGCAGTTTGCTTCGTGGTTTGTCTGGGACCACAAAACACTGGCCCTGATGCTGGCCGGATACGGGTTATTTGCCTCCGTGCTCCCCGTCTGGCTGCTTTTGTCGCCCAGGGATTACCTGAGAGTCTTTCACATTTCGCATATCGAAGTTTGTGAGGGTGGATGGAGGCCTGCGGGTTCATCGGCCAGGATGGGTATTGTGTTGGTATTGCCTACATGACAACTGCCTCCTTCACGGACGTCACCTCTTTGCCTGAAAATTTAAGATAATAAACGCCTTTGCCGGAAAGTGTGAGATTGACCCATGTTTTTCCGGGTGTCACAGGTTGTTCCAGGATGATTTTTCCGAGGGCGTTGTACACCGTTAAATGATCAAACCTGCTGCCTGGTTCGATACAAAAGATTCCCGTGGAAGGATTCGGATATATGCTGATCTCCCTGCTGCCGGGTACTGCAATGGATGTAACCCTTCCGTTCTGGATGACGACCAGGTGGCGTGAAAACCCGGATGAAACAAAGTCAAGCGAACAATCGCGCGGGGGATCCCAGGGATTGGCCTGCGTTGCGGTAAACAGTACATTCCCCGATGCCGTCCCGCCGGATTTATCGCTCTTAAGCCAGCCCGGAAGCAGGCCATTCAGGGTCCACGGGGTGGAGGAGGAGAGGGCCAGCGACCCGGTACTCCCGGCCGGCCGGCCCAGGAAAAGGGTGTCGGGATGGATACTGAAGGCGATCATCTCGGAGAGGGGTCGTGTCCAAATTCCCAATCCAGTGAGATAAAAGCTTGGATTTCCAGACTCTACGGCAGCATAAGCAATGGAATCAACAACCGAAAGTGATTGAATGCTTGATTCAACGGGCAGTCCCGTATGTTCTGCCGACCAGGTTTGGCCATTGTCATCCGTCATGACGGCCGGGACCAGCCCCTGCAGAACGCCTGCGAACATCTTGTTCCCCGAGGAGACAAAGGAGCTGCAAAGGGAGCCGTCAGGAAACTCCACGCCGGAGTTGACCCATTCCGCACCCTTGTTGCCGGAGCGGAAAATGGCGGATTGATAATCCTGCCACAGATCATGATAAAAAGTCGAGGCATAAACCTGGCCTGGATTCGCCCCGATGGCCCGCACATGGATGTATGAAAGCCCGTTGTTCTCCTGGCTCCAGGAGGAGCCGTAATCGGAAGAGATGAAAACCCCTTCATCGGTGCCGGCAAGAAGGTCGGTGCCCGTTGCCGCCAGGGCATAGACGGTGGTATTGGTCAGCCCGTTGTTGGCCGCATGCCAGGTGAGCCCCAGGTCGTCTGATGCGAATATTCCTCCTCCCGGGGTTGTGGAGTTATTGAAAGTCGTACCTGCGAAAAGGCGGGAACCCAGGGTTGCAAGACATGTCACATTGAAGCCGGGCATGAATGCGGGGCTCCAGGAAACGCCGTTATCGGTGGACCTGTATATTCCGGAGCCTGCGGCAAACAGCACCGGTGAGATATAAGCAACGGCATTCAGGCTCCACGTGGGCAGCCCGTTGTTGATATGCATCCAGGTTTTGCCTCTGTCCGCTGATCTCATCATCCCTTCACCCGGCGTGGCGGCGAAAATGTTCCACCCGTTCATCGTAAAGGCCTGCACCGTTTGCCTCACCAGCCCGTTGGACGATTCCTGCCACGAAACCCCGGCATTGTCGGAAATGAAAATTCCCCCCGGCGAGGTGCCCGAAATCAGCCTGTTTCCATCGAATTCCAAGGTTTTCAACGAATAATCCATCATCCCGCAATAGGTCCAGTTGGCCCCGGTATTGTCGGAATAGTATAACCCGCCAGGCCAGCCGGGCGATGGGTCAACGGTAAGCCCGGCATAGATCCGGGTTCCGTTCGTGAAAAGTTTTTGAACACCACCTGGGGTTATCCCGGTGGATGAAGAACTCCAGGTGGATCCGCCGTCGGAGGAGGCATAAACCTGCCCGCCCGCGGCAGCAAGCACTTTCGTCCCAGTGATCAGGAAGGAATTGAAACCGCCTATTGAAACAGGATACCATCCGAAGGACTGTCCGTAATCGACCGATTTGTAAAAGCCCCAGTCATTCACGCCCACGTACATCAGGGGACCATTAACCGCCATGCAGATCGCCGTCTCCCCGTTGGTTGATGGTAAAACGTTCTGCCAGGTGGCACCGTAGTCGGTCGACCGCAGGAGGCTGTCGGAAGTGGCGATGATCATGGCCTGGCTGTTTACAATGGCCGAATAGAGCGGGATCCCGCCGTACCCGCCGATGATCACGGTGTTCCATACAAGCCCGTCGTTGTCCGAAACGAACAGCCCGCCATACGTTGCGGCGAACAATTTTGAGCCCTGCGAAACCAGGGCTGAAATGTTTTTGTTGACCAGTCCGTTATTCCTGGCATTCCAGGTGGCCCCGTTATCGGTGGAGGCATAAATGCCGTTTTCGACTGTGCCCACCATCAAAACCTGGTCCTTCGTGATGGAACAGTTGATTTTTCCGCCGCACGGGCCGTTGGAAGGTTTCCACTGGGCGAAAGAAAACGATGCAATCAACAGGCAGAGCGATTAAATTAACAAACGTTTCATGACCGAACGGGATTTAGATATGCTAAAATAACAAATATCGGTGAGCCGGATTTATCGGAAATGATGATATTCCTGCGGAAATCAAAAAAAAAAAATTAAATCCCGCACATTCCGGCCATTTTTCTGCAGGAGTGTTGCCCGAGTCCAAATAGTTGCTATTTTTGCACTCCCAATCCCGGAGAGATGCCAGAGCGGTCGAATGGGGCGGTCTCGAAAACCGTTGACCCCCGTAAGGAGGTCCCAGGGTTCGAATCCCTGTCTCTCCGCAGATCAATTCGTAAGCAGGCTGTAAACCAAGTGTTTGCGGCCTGTTTTGTTTTTATCGCCGGATTCCGGGTATCAGATTTCATATCTCAAATTCAAACAACTGCGGATCTCCCTAAATCTCCGTGAAACTCCGTGAAATAATATGTTGCACAGAGTCCCCACCGGCACAGAGTGGTTAACACCAGATTAATGAATCATAAGGAATTTTTTATCCTTCATTATTGATTAACCGGAAAAACAGGAAAAGGTAATCAACCTGTTAGCATTGCAAATACCTGGTACCATCGAGATCAATCAAAAATCAAAAATCTGAAATCTGAAATCTGAAATCTGAATTGCCGCCCCCGCTAATTTTTTATCCCTTTGTCTCGTCCGACCATACGCTTACACTTTTTGACTGTAAACCTATTTCAGGACGAGTCACTTTTACCATTTTACATTTTACCATTTTACATTTGCTTTCAGGTTCCTTATCGGTTCCTTATCGGTTCCTTATAGGCAGGATTCAGGCAGGGAGCATGGAGAAGCAGGCAGGAAGCTTGGAGAAGACCGAAGGTAGCTTGGAGAAGACTGTAGGTAGCTTGGAGAAGACTGGAGAAAAAACGGCCCGTTTGCATTTTATCTCTGGTATGTGTTTGAATTGCAATGAATTGCAAGGTGAGGTTTTTGATGAACCAGGTGCTTTTTATGCATTTTTTCTTACAATCAACTGTGGATCATGCCAAAACACCATTCAGTAAACGCATCCTGTGAGGCAAAGCGGTGGGGACAGGGAAACCCGATCAGCAAAAAACAGGGTGCCAATGTAAACTCCACCTGATCTCCCGGCAGGCGTGGATGTCAAAAAGCACGCACAGCACGCACATAGAGTGTGGCGTACTTAGTGAAAGCAGTTTGGAAGCCATTGCTAAAGGCTTGCGACCATGCGGTAAATTCATTGTTTTCGGAGGAACTCCAATAGTAGCCAATAGAAAACCCTCCAATGAGCGCCTTTTGAAGGTATAATAAATTCACCTCGTATTTTGATGGAAGATACCAATCTCCGTAGGAAACACCATCCATAGTTGCTGAATAATCAGCACAGATTTTTGCCGCAAAATTCGTAGTCCAGTTTTGAGCAATTTGTGCAGCAACGATCAGGGCTGTATTCATTACACTGGCATTAATCCCGTCACCTGTAGTCCCGGTAGCTATCTGTGACCCATTATACCATTGTACACCAGTGCTTTGGTCGGCAGTGGCCGCAATTAAACCGTGCCGCCCGTTATCATATACATAAAATACAATGCCGCCGCCGTAGCTTTCACCGATGGTATGGATGCCGGCATTCGCCCATGTTGCCGTTCCGCCGGCATCCGATGTCAGCACTTTGCCTGCTCCCTGGGTCCCGTCGGCCAGCGCAAAGGTTCCGTGAACGTCAAGCGCTGCAACCGGGGCATCTGTCCCGATACCGACCCGCTGGGTGTTGCCGTTAAGGTATAGGATCTTATATCCCTGGGCCCCCAGTGCAAGTACGTTATACCCGCCGGGCAGGCCATATTGCATGATCCCGGCGGCACCGGCACCGGCACCGCCCAGGGCCATCCCCATTTTAAGCCGGTACAGACTGTTCCCGATCCTGAAATCTCCTTCCCCGGTGGTCAGGTCCCAGTTACCTCCACTGGCAATATCCAGGATCGTGGCAGGTACAGAAGTGCCGATGCCTACCTTCCCGTCGGGAGCTATCCGCATCCACTCGGTAAAGCCGTTCAGGCTGGTTGCAAAACGCAGGGGATCGGTGCCGCTCCATAGAATAAACGGGTTGGGATCGTTCTGCCGTCCCGGGAACAGGTACAACCCATGGCTCAGGTCCGAATTGCCAAGCTGCATGATCGGGCCCTCATCCGGACCAGCTCCCCGGATGGAAAGTTTCTGGTCGGGCGTACCGGTGCCAATGCCGACCTTTCCTGCATTGAAGTATATATCAGAGCCGGCGGAAAGCCACTGGCTGTTGACCATGATCCAGTTCGGGGTTCCCGGAGTCCCTTTGTTTGAATAATACTGGTTGTTATCGGTGCAGAAAACCAGCAGCCCGGTGGCCGGGGAGGAGATGGCGTCGCGCTGTGCAGCCGTCATTCGCGGAACAAGCACTCCTTTTGTTACAGACTTTACATCGAGCATGGCCGATGGCTCCGGTACGCTGTTGTCGGCATTGATGCCAACCTGGGCAAATGCACCGATCCCTGTAAGCAGCAACAATAACGATATGAAAAGGACTTTCTTCATGTGGGAAATTTTATTTGTGAACAATATAACAATATGAATTTCAAATAAATATATAACAAAGATAAGGAAATAATTTGTACCTGCCGGCATGGTTTATGTATTCCGTGAACACATTTTCACCTGTTCATACGGATTTTGCCCATATTTGCATGAATTTTGACATCACAGGAAATTATTAACCCGGCAACCATGACTGACCCCGATCGCGTTTACCGGTTATTGGAGGGAACACCAGCACCCGGGTGTGTGCTTTACTGGATGCAGCGTGATCAGCGGGTCAGCGACAACTGGGCGCTTCTGTTTGCGCAGGAAAAGGCCCTGGAGACCGGCCGGTCGCTCCGGGTGGTCTTCTGCCTTACCCCGGGATTTATCGGTGCTGCCATGCGCCAGTATGACTTTATGCTGAAGGGCCTGCAGCAGGTGGAGTCGACCCTTTCGCGGATGGGGATCCTGTTTGAACTGATCACCGGGAATCCGGGTGAAATGATCCCTGATTATATAAAATCGATCCATGCCGGAATCCTGGTTTCCGATTTCAACCCGCTGAGGATTTGCATGCAATGGAAAAAGATGGTCATGGATGCCATCAACATTTCCTTTTTCGAAGTGGATGCCCACAACATTCTTCCCTGCCGTGCCATTTCAGGCAAATCGGAATATGCCGCCTTCACCTTCAGGAAAAAGGTGGAAAAGGAGTTGTCCCGGTATCTTACTGAAATCCCGCCTGTCATTCCCCGGTCGCCCTCCCTAGCCGGGATGACCATTCCCATCGATTGGAAAGGGATTCAGGACGACCTGCAGGTTGACCGCGACATTGCCCCGGTTGACTGGATTCTTCCGGGCGAAGAAGCGGCAGAAGCCGGCCTGGCAGCATTCATCGAAAACGGCCTTGACGGCTACGCTGCCAACTTGAACGATCCCGGTAAAAGGGGGCAGTCGGGCCTCTCTCCCTGGCTGCATTTCGGTCAGCTATCTGCGCAGCGGGTGGCGTTGGAGGTTCAGCGGGCGGATGCGGATCCCGCCTCAAAAGCGGTCTTCCTTGAAGAGCTGATCGTCCGTCGTGAACTTGCCGATAATTTCTGCCTGTATAATCCCGCGTACGACCTTCCGGGAGGTTTTCAGCCCTGGGCCCTGAAAACGCTTGAGAAGCACCGGGACGACCCGCGCGAATACTGTTATTCTGTTGAACAGTTCAGGGATGCCGCCACCCATGATGACCTGTGGAATGCGGCACAGCATGACCTGGTCCTGCATGGCAGGATGCATGGTTTCATGCGGATGTACTGGGCCAAAAAAATCCTTGAGTGGACCCCTTCGGCCGAAGAGGCGATGGCGGTGGCCCTATACCTGAACGACCGGTACCAGCTCGATGGCCGCGATCCATCCGGTTACGCCGGCATTGCCTGGTCCATTGGCGGCACACACGACCGGCCCTGGGGGGAACGGGATGTTTTCGGGATGATACGCTATATGAATTACAAAGGGTGTCAAAGGAAATTTGACGTCCAACAATACATCAGTACAATTAAAAATTAAAAATTAAAGATTACGTTCGATATTCAATGTTCATTATTCGTTATTCGATATTCAACCTTTACAAATGACCGAACTTACGACCTGCAACTGGCCATCCAAAGATCCCTTGATGACCAGGTATCATGATGAAGAATGGGGCGTTCCGCTTCATGATGATCAGAAACTTTTTGAATTCATGCTGCTCGACGCCTTCCAGGCGGGTCTCAGCTGGAAAACCGTGCTCCGCAAGCGGGAAAATTTCAGGCGGGCCTTCGATGGTTTTGATGCGGCCGCCGTTGCCGGTTATGGGGAACAGGATTATGAACGGCTGCTGGCCGACCCGGGGATCATCCGCAACAGGTCGAAGATCAGGGGGGCGATCGTCAACGCAAAGTGTTTCCTGGAAGTTCAGCAGGAATTCGGCACGTTCGACCGGTACATCTGGCAGTTTACCGGCGGGGTTACGATTAAAAACAATTGCAGGAATCCCGGCGATATCCCGGTTACATCAAAGGAATCGGATGCCATGAGCCGTGACCTGAAGGGCCGTGGTTTCAAGTTTGTGGGAAGCACCATCTGTTACGCCTTCATGCAAGCGGCGGGCATGGTGAATGATCACATGGTAACCTGCCACAGGTACGGTGGTTGAGAAGACCCCAGGACCGGTTGAAGGTGGAGGGCCCTTTATTCTTTCCGCGTTTTGTGGTTCACGATGGTGAACATCCTGTTGATGTTGAAACCCAGGAAAATATCACCGTTCGACCATTTGCCCCGGGTATCGGTCAGGTAGGTCTGCTCGTACTCTCCGTAAGAATTGGTCAGGAAGATCTGGAAAACGTGTCCACCGGTTTCGATATCGACCCCAAGTGAAAAGGAATCGTAGGCCTTGGTTGACACCACCTGTTTTGCAAAAAGATGGTGGTATTCGGCATTGATCGCAACGCGCTGGCTCAGCTTTACACGGCCACCGGCACCCAGGGTGAAGATATCGTTGTTATCAGCCGTCTGGGGGACCAGGTTTTTGTGCACCCATGAAGGGGTGATCTGGAGGGAAACACTGTTCCCGAATTTCCGTGCGATCAGCACCTGCATGGCATAGGTTACCCGGGATGTGAAAAAATTCGTTCTGGTGGGATCGGTCCATTTTGTCGTATAAATGGCCGTATTGCCAAAGATATCGAGTGAAACGGGCATTTTTTTCGCCCCTTTGCTCTGGCGCAGCAGCTTGATCTTGGCAGAGCCGTCCCAGGTATTCTTATCCGTGTTGATCCCGACGGCTACTCCCAGCCATTTGGTAACACCATATTCCAGGCCGAGGCGGATAGCCGCCTGCTTCAGTCCGTAAAGGTTTTCATAACCCGTGTTGAGCGCCCCGAAATGGTGGGTAATGATGAAGTTGAGGTTCCCCGCGGGGGCTGTTTCAATGGATTGCCCGATGACGATATGTGTCGATTTGAAGGTGGCGGTGGTATAGTCAACCGTGGGTTTTTCATTCTGGTTGATCATCGACATGAGATCGTCCTGAGCCTTGACGGAGGTAACAAATAGGGCGCCGGTGAAGGCGAGTGCCAAAAATATCTTGCGTTTCATGAGTTTAGTTTGCTTTATCAAGGGTAACGTCGACCGTGATATCGACGGTTTTGGAGATGTTATTGACCACAGCACCCGGGATGGATATTTTGTAATCGGCAAGCGTAAGGGTGAATTTCGCCTTCCCGAGAACCTTGCCCTGCTTTACTTCAAAGGTTCCTTTTGTTTTTACGGGGTTTGTAACACCATGCATGGTGAGTTTCCCGTCGACCACGACATCATAGACGCCATCTTTCATGAGGTTGACATCCTTGATGTTGGTAACCTTGCCGATGAACACCGAGTTCGGGAATTTATCCGATTCAACATAATTCTCATTGAAATGTTCCTGCATCAGTGCCTTTTCAAATTCGAAGGATTTCAGGAGAACCTTGAATACAAAATCGCCGGTGGCGCCATCAAGCACACTGTTTACCTGGCGGTTGCTCGCTTCAATTTTTTCGAGGGAGGCTGCCGAAAAAAGTTTGACATACCCTGTTTTGGTAATATACTTCTGTGCACCGGCTGAAAAACTCAGCGTGGCAACAAAGAGAAGAATCAAATAATTGGTTCGCATGATTATATGGGTTTTGGTTATTGGTTTACAATCGAACATTTTTCAAGGATCACATCCGTTTCATTGTAGCCTGTGCAATAACCCTTGATTCTGACCTCCCCGTCGGGCTGCAGTTTCCTGGCAGCATCGTTCAGCTTTTTAAGCATGGTGCAGCGGATTCCCTCATCGCCGAACATCCCCTGGTTGAAAACAAAAACTGCAGTCACCAATGTATCAACAGCTTCAATTTTTCCCAGTTTGCCGGTGATTGCGATCATCTTGCCGTTGTAAAGGTGCGAAGCCGCATCCTTGTTGTCCTTGAATGCACGGTACAGGTCCTGCGCATTGATGGTCACCGAAGGCGCCACGTTCTCATAGTCGGGATGCTGCTTGTTATAAACGAATTTATACACTAAAAAGCCAGCGATTAAACCGACCACAAACAATCCCAGCAATATTTTCATCCAGGTCTTCATAATTGATTTTTTTTGAAAATGCGGTCCTATTGATTCATTTTTGAGTTTTGAACTTTGACATTTTAATTTAATTGTTCAGCGCCCCTGCGAGAATCCATTTGTTAATCTTCACCAGGTCGCAATTTGAAAGTTTTGGCTGGTTTTTGGGCATGAGTTCAAGACCGTTAAAACCGTTTACGGCGTTCCACAGCATCCCGCCCGGTGCTGCCATGCTGCTCAGGTCGGGATACGTATCTGTGATGATGCCTCCCGACGCAAGGGTCGTATTATGGCATACGTTACAGTTGGCCACCATGATCGGGGCAATCGAATGTGCATAAGTAACCACGGCTGTGTCGCAAACAGCGGTTGATTTGTACAATTCGTTTTCTTTGTCATAATAACACCCCGACAGGATGAAACTCATCAAAAGCAGGATTGAAGCAAGACGGATCAGGTTTTTCATATGGCTGGTGGTTTGTTTTTATGGACTGGATTTTATCCCTGCAACGGATACCCTGCCCTGGCATTCTTTATGCAAAATAACCAATGGATCTGTTAAATTATTGTTCATCAGGGACAGAAATCGAAAAAAAATCATCATCAGGTCTAATAATGAGGGAAGTATTTGCAGGACAAGAAGGACATCGGCAGATAAATCATTTGAAAGTGCAAATTTAAAAATAATAAATAGCTTGTTGATTTTTCATAGATTTGTTTTCGGTAAAAGGGCTTATTTAAACTGGTTATAAAGAAAGGACCGGATGGATCTGTTTTTGAATTTCATGGCCGGCAAGTTGCTTCAGGCGGACCCGGAACTGCTTGACATTGTCAGGAATGATCAGTCATACCAGGTTTTTGAGGGTAATTCGCCGCTGCTTACTCCCGGCGGAAGGGAGTTTATACATCCGTCGGAACGTGTTGCAAGGCTGATCATCACCGACCTGATGTACCGGAACGGAAACGCTGAGCCCGACCTATCTGCGCCGTGGTTATATGTGTACCAGAAGGACTTGTTTGAGCCCTCCGGCGATCCCTTTGCCGGAGCCTGGACCGGTCTGCTTGCGAACGATCCGTTTGTCATGCTTAAAACATCGGGCAGGAATGATGTCAGGGCCTTCAGCCCCGAAGATCAGCTCTTTGGCTTCGCCTTTCTCACCCTGTCGGAACTGATCAGGAGAATCAATGTTTTCATCAATTCGCGGATGGGGGAGATCCTTTCCGAAGATGCCGATCAGCATCCTTTCCCGCAGATCTTACGGATGTGTTACGACCAGTTTTCTAACGAACAGAAAGTTGCGGTCCAGGTTTTAAGCGACGTTCACCAGTCGCACCTTACTTTGCCTGTATTGCACGTTGCCGGCATCATCAGCCCCCTGGAGTATGCCAAGGGCCTGATTGCGCTGAAAATAGGTGCTGAAGAAAGCCTGCCTGGCGTTTTGCCCGGACTGGTGAGGGTGAAGGACTATCTTGAGTGCCTCGACCAGGTTGCGGATGAAGGGAGCCAGGCGGCCGCCCTTATCCGTGAGGGTGAAAATGACCTCATCGAATTCAAGTCAACCCTGCGGTGGGATATCCGGGCCGGGAAGACCAACCAGGCGGTGGAACGGGCCTCGCTGAAAACCATTGCGGCATTCCTGAATTCCGCGGGGGGTACGCTGCTGATCGGCGTGGCGGATGACGGCAGCATCGAAGGAATTGAACGTGATAAGTTTGTCAACGAGGATAAGTTCCTGCTCCATTTGTGGACGCTGATACGCGCCTGCCTGGGCCGGGATGTGAGCCCCTGCATCCGGACGACACTGGAGAAAACAGATGAAAAGACCATTTGCCTGGTGAGATGCCGGAGAAGCAACAGGCCGGTTTTCCTAAGGCAGCCAGGGTTCGACGAAGATTTTTATATCAGGATAGGCCCCTCCAGCAATGCGATGGACATCAGTGAAGCATTAAAATACATCGCCGACCATTTCCCCGGCCGGTGATCTACCAGCCCATGTGGTTTGATCCAGGGCCGGGAATATATCCTCCCTGCCCGAAAGGGTCGCTGTTGTATGTGCCATAATGATAGGGGCTGATTCCCTGGGAATACCGGAAACCGGCCTGGATGTGCACATGTTCCCCAACCTTGTAATCAACATTGAAATTCACGCCCTGTGCCCCGTTCTTTGATATGGGGTTGAAGGGGTTGTAGGAGAGGGGATCCCGGGTGACCGGGAAAAGCTTGAAGGCCGACCCCGAAAGGGTGAGACGGTCACTGACAAGATATTGCCCGCTGATGAAGATGCCCCCGGTCGTAAAGCTTCCGTTGCTCGGAGCCGGTGATTCACCCGCGAACCACGGCTTTGCATTGAAATAGTTTGTGGTGGTCATGCTGATCCCGCCCCCGATCCTGAAACGCTTGTTTACATTGTAGTAAAAATGGGGAGCGACGCTGGTGTTCAGGGCCGATCCGAAGCCCGACACGGACGAGAATTCCGAACCAAGGTTCAGCCCGTAATCAACCTTCCCCTTCTGGAAAAAATGCAGTCCCTGCTCCCTGGCCGTATCGTTCATGACTATTTGTGAGAACAGGTTGCCTGCCATCAGGAGGGGAATTGCAAGTATGATAATTCGTTTCATTTCCGGTGGTTATTTGACATTCTGTACCATGTATGCCGGGTGCAGGGTGAAGAACGTGTGATTTTCAGTGAAATGCATTTCCAGTATCTTCAACAGTAAAAACTTAACGAGGATACTTTCCGCTTTATTGCGGGAAATGCCTGCATGCCGCATGAATTTTGACAGGGTGATCGTTTCATTTTTTTCAAGTTCCTCCAGCAAAAACCGTTCCACATCGGTAAACTTTAGATAGACCCCTTTCGGGGCGTTCTCATTTTTCCAGACCCTCATCAGGATCCTGTTCACCACAAAATTCTGGTCCTTCACCCGGTGGTATGCCAGCCAGGTTCCGTCGCTCTGACTCGCGTAATGCGGACGCTGGCTGCTTTTCGGGATGATGATCTCGAGGATGGTCTTCTTGTTAAGATTCCATTCCTTAACCGAAAACCCGACAGGGGGGCGGCAGCACAATTTGGCGGCTCCCTCCACCATGTAATATTCTTCTTCATATCTTACTCCAGCCAGTACACCATTGTCCTTGACCCCGATCAGCAACCGGCCTCCGTCGGTATTGGCAAAGGCAACCAGGGTCCTGGCGATCTTGTGGGTATCGGCGATCTCAAATTTGAAATCCAGCCGCTGGTGTTCCCCCTCCTCGATCAGCTTTGTAATATGGTGAAGCATTACCTGAACGCGATGTTGTTGCGCGCGGTTATTTTTTCACAGTAATGACAACGTAATTTCAGCTCCTTCTTGTCAATAACGGTAAATTTGGTGACGATCTCCTCGTTATTGGTGATGCAGTTGGGATTAAAGCATTTGACAATGTTTTCGGCATAATCGGGCACCTCCACGTTTTTCTTTTCAACCACCTCGAAATTCCGGATGATGATCAGGGTGGCTGAAGGGGCAACCAGGGCTATCTTATTGATTTCGTCGCTTTTGAAGAATTTATTGCTGACCTTCACAATGCCTTTCTTGCCCATCTTCCTGCTGTCGAGGTTGTTGCCGATCAGCACCTGGTCCTGGTATTCGCTCAGGTTTAATATTTTAATGACCTGGAATACATTTTTGGAGGGGATATGGTCGATGACCGTACCATTTTCGATGGCCGATACCTTGAGTTCTTTTCTGATATCTTCTCTTTCCATTTTTATTTAAATTATCGGTTAATCAACAACACCAAGGATTGATGCAAGCAGCGCCTGTCTCACAAATACCCCGTTGAGCGCCTGGGTGAAGTAGTAGGCTTTCGGATTACCGTCAACATCCGTGGTAATCTCATTGACACGGGGCAGTGGATGTAGGATCTTCAGGTTGGGTTTTGCAGCATCAAGCATCTGGTTGTTTAAAATGTATGCATTTTTTACCTTCTCATAATCCAGCGGATCGGAAAAGCGTTCCTTCTGGATGCGGGTCATGTAAAGGATATCGACTTTTGGGATCACCTCGAGCAGGTCGGTCGACTGGTGGTATACAAGATTGCGCTGCTTGATGTCGATTTTGACCGCACTCGGAAGCTTCAGTTCGAGGGGTGAAACAAAGTGGAAGGTGGTGTTGTAGTGACAAAGGGCCTGTACAAGCGAATGGACGGTTCGGCCGTATTTCAGGTCACCGACGAATGCAATGTTCAGGTTATCAAGCGATCCCTGTGTTTTCCTGATCGAATACATGTCAAGCAGCGTTTGGGTGGGATGCTGGTTGGCACCATCGCCTGCGTTGATGACCGGCACTTTTGCAACTTCGCTTGCGAACCGTGCACTGCCTTCGCGGGGATGGCGCATCACGATGATATCGCAGTAATTGCTGACAGTGAGGATGGTATCGCGCAGGGATTCGCCTTTCTGCACGCTGGAGCTGGACGAATCGGTAAAGCCGATCACTTTGGCTCCGAGTCGGGTGGCAGCGCTTTCAAAACTGAGACGTGTCCGGGTTGAAGGCTCAAAAAACAGGGTGGCCACCACGTAATCCTGGAGGATCCGCTGCCTGGGGTTATTTTCAAATGCCCCCGCCAGTTCCAGGATGCGGATATGTTCGGCCCGTGTAAAATCATTTATGGAAATTAAGCTTCTGTTTTTCATTATGTTGATGTTAACGGTTGATAATCCTATGATCAAAGATAAAAAAAATCCCGGTGACGAAACCGGGATTTTGATAATTATTTAATCTTGTGTTTTTTCAGAAAACCTTTGAGGATGTCGTCCAGGTCGGGCTTCCCGATTTCCTGCAGGTCATAATAAACGCGGGTGTTCGGTTTGTTGATCTTCACGAGGCGGTTGAGATCGATCGGGGTGGCGATCACCACGGAATCGCATTTCACCTTGTTGATGGTGGCCTCGAGGTCCTTCACCTGCTGGTCGCCGTATCCCATGGCAGGGAGCAGTTGACCGATATTCGGGTAGATGCGGAACGTTTCGGCAAGTTTACCGACAACATAGGGGCGGGGATCAACCAGTTCGGCGGCGCCGTACTTCTGGGCTGCCACAACGCCGGCACCGATCTTCATCTCACCATGGGTAAGGGTGGGGCCGTCTTCGATCACAAGAACCCTTTTGCCGCGGATGAGTGATTCATCATCTACGCGGATGGGGGATGCACCGTCGACAACAATTGCTTTCGGATTGATTTTCTGGATATTATCACGCACGGTCTTGATGTTTTCAGGACTGGCTGAGTCAATTTTGTTGAGAACGACCACATCGGCGATGCGGATGTTCACTTCACCAGGATAGTAACTGCATTCGGCACCCGGGCGATGGGGGTCAGCAACGGTGACCATCAGGTCGGGCTTGTAAAAGGGGAAGTCATTGTTTCCGCCGTCCCAGAGGATGATATCACAACCATCGGGATCGTTTTCGGCAGCGCGGAGGATGGCCTCGTAATCAACCCCTGCGTAAATAACATTGCCGCGGTCGACGTGGGGTTCATACTCTTCCATCTCTTCGATGGTGCATTTGTGCTTGGCAAGGTCCTTGACGGTGGCGAAACGCTGTACCTTCTGGGCAACGAGGTCGCCGTAAGGCATCGGGTGACGGACTGCAACAACCTTAAGGCCTTTTGCCATCAGGATCTCGATGATCCGGCGTGAAGTCTGGCTCTTGCCGCAACCTGTGCGGGTGGCACCAACGGCAATCACCGGCTTGGTGCTTTTGATCATGGTGTCCTTCGGACCGATCAGCAGGAAGTTGGAGCCGGCTGCGTTGACGATTGAACTGATGTTCATTACGCGCTGATAGGGGACATCGCTGTATGCGAAATTGCAGATCTCCACGTTGAATTTCTTGATCAGACCGACCAGTTCCGATTCGGCAAAGATGGGAATGCCCTTGGGATAGAGTTTACCGGCCAGTGCGGCGGGATATTTGCGTCCATCTATGTCCGGAATTTGCGCGGCTGTAAAAGCCACCACGTTAAAATCGGCGTTGTCGCGATAATACGTGTTGAAATTGTGAAAATCTCTTCCGGCAGCACCAATAATGATTACATTTTTTTTCATGCTAACCTCGCTTTTTGTGAATAAGAATTATAGTTTGTGATAAGAAAATTTCAGGAGATTGTTTTGCAAACTTATTCATTTTTGGGGAAATAGCAAAATGGCGGATGAATATTTTTATCCTTTGATATCAACAATTTTACACCTTATCCACACATCTGCAAAGGAGTATCTTTCTCCCCTTCTCCTCAAAGGAGAAGGGGTAAGGGAGATGAGGTCATTACCCCCACCAGGGGCCAGGTGGATGAGGTCATTTCCCTCGCCAGGGGTCAGGGGTATGAGTTCGTTTCCCAATTTCAGGGGCCGGGGGGATGGGGCAAAAAAATCTTAAATTTGCAGCCAGATAACAAACAGCAGATGATCGGGAAAAAATTGCTAGAACAGACCTGTGAAGCGGTTAAACAACTTTACGGCCAGGAAATCAAACCAGGTACGATAGGGCTGGAAATAACAAAAAAGGAGATTGCAGGCGATTTTACAATCGTGGTATTTCCACTTTTAAAGATCTCGCACAAATCTCCTGAAGCTACAGCAAACGATATCGGGAATTTTCTGAAAGCCAGCATCCCGGAGATCAGTGAATTCAATGTGATCAAGGGTTTTCTCAACATCGTTCTTTACGACGGTTTCTGGCTTGACTTCTTGCAGGAGAACTGCCTGCGCAGCGACTTCGGGATACTGGAACCACGGAAAGAGGCACCCATTGTGCTCGAATATTCCTCACCCAACACCAACAAGCCGCTCCACCTGGGCCATATACGCAACAACCTGCTGGGATTTTCACTGTCTGAGATACTAAAGGCCAATGGTCACAATGTGGTGAAGGTAAACCTGGTGAACGACCGGGGGATCCATATCTGCAAGTCGATGCTGGCCTACATGAAATGGGGCAACGGCGAAACACCCGTTTCGTCGGGGATCAAAGGCGATCACCTCATTGGCAGGTATTATGTGTTGTTTGACAGTGAATACAAAACCGAAATAAAGCAGCTTGTGGACCAGGGCCTTACGGAGGAACTCGCCGCAAAACAGGCCCCGCTCATCCTTGAGGCGCAGGAGGTTCTCAGGAAATGGGAGGCGCGCGACCCGGAGATATACCAGTTATGGGAAACCATGAACAACTGGGCCTATGAAGGCTTCGACCTCACCTACCGGCGGCTTGGCGTTGATTTTAATAAGATCTATTATGAAAGCGGGACCTACCTCCTTGGGAAAGAACTGGTCATGGAGGGGCTTGCCTCCGGGGCGCTGCTTAAAAAGGAGGATGGCAGCATCTGGGCCGACCTGAGGGACGAGGGACTGGATGAAAAATTACTTTTACGGGCCGACGGCACTTCGGTTTACATGACCCAGGACCTGGGAACGGCGCAGTTGCGTTATGATGAATTCAGGCCATCCGACATGATCTATGTGGTTGGCAATGAGCAGAATTACCATTTCGATGTACTTAAAAAAGTCCTGGGAAAGCTCGGAAAGGAATTTGCCGGCCATATTTCACATCTTTCTTACGGGATGGTCGAACTGCCCATGGGCAAAATGAAATCGCGCGAGGGAACGGTGGTCGATGCAGACGACCTGATGGATGAAATGTACCTGACCGCCGAAACCACCACGCGCGAACTCGGCAAAGCCAACGAGCTCTCCGGTGACGAGGCTTTCGCCCTGTTCAATACAATCGGCCTGGGCGCCCTGAAGTATTTTATCCTGAAGGTCGACCCGAAGAAAAACATGTTGTTCGACCCGAAGGAGTCCATTGATTTCAATGGGAATACAGGCCCGTTTATTCAATATACCTATGCGCGGATCCGGTCCCTGCTCTCCAGGGCGCAAGCCGCGGGATTCGCGCCGGGCGGAACGGACATCCCCCCCGGTACTTCGCTTGAACCGCTTGAAAAGGAGACGATCAGGCGGTTGTTCCTTTTCAGCGGTGCCGTGATCCAGGCCGGCAGTGAGATGAACCCTGCGGTTATCGCCAATTACGTGTATGACCTTGCCAAAGGATACAACCAGTTCTACCAGGAACTGCCCGTACTGAAGGAAGATAATCCGGCAAAACTGATGATCCGCCTGACCATTACGGAATTCGTGGGCAGGACCATTCAAACCGCCATGACCCTGCTGGGAATTGGCGTCCCGGCGCGGATGTAATTGTTGGGCCGCATTTGCGATGGTAGGGCTGCATTGCAATGGTAGGGCCACATTGCGATGGTAGGGCCGCATTGCGATGGTAGGGCCGCATTGCGATGGTAGGGCCGCATTGCAATGCGGCCCTACTACAAAAAAAAACAGGGTCGCATTGAAATGCGACCCTGTTTTTTTGGGGGTGATGTTGAACCCTAATTCACAACAATTTTCTTGCTGATAAATCCGTCAGCCATCTTGATCTGCAGGTTGTAAACGCCTGATTTCAGATTTGAGGTGCTGATGGTGAGGGTAGCTGCATTGCTGGTTTCATTGTAAACAACCTGTCCGACCATGTTCATGATCTTCACTTCCTGGATATTGGCTGATCCCTGGATGTTGAGGACATCTTTCACCGGGTTGGGGAACACGGTAACAGTGGCTGCTGAATGTTCGTTGATGCCGACACCACCTACATAAATATAACCGGTCTTCAGTTTCGTGGAGTTGCCCCATGAATTGGTGGCGGTGAGGGTCACGTTGTAGGTGCCGGGGGTGTTATAGACGATGGTCGGATGTTTGCTGGTAGATGTGGCAGGAGTTCCGCCCGGGCATGTCCAGGAAACAGTCGAGGTTGAGTGCACGCCTGCAGTGATGGTATAGGTAACCGAACCACCTTTGACAACTGCAACGTTGTTGGCGGTAAAGTCGCACGGTGCAAGGATGCTGTTGAATTTCGACATGCCGCCCGTGGTGGCATCGGCGTTGAATCCGCCAACCCAACCGGTTGAATCATTTACCCAACCCATGGCAAGGTACTGTGTTCCGATGGTGGAGGCCATGTCATTCCAGGTTGCTCCATCATCAAATGAATAGGTAACGCCGTCGGCCGGGGTGGTGGCATCTGCGCCTGAAGTTACCCATGTTGTCGGGGTTCCGGGAACATAGGAAACATCGTTTGTGAATACATTGCCGGTCGTGGTGGCAGTGGTCCAGGTGGTTCCGCCATCGGTGGTCTTGGCCAGTGCGCTTGTGGCGGCTACGGTGCCAGTGCCTCTGTTGCCGCAAAAACCGTTCATGGCATCACGGAAGAAAGGCTGAACGTAAACGTTCGTCCATGCCGATCCCGGGATCTGTGCAACGGTCCAGGTGAGACCATTGTCAATTGATTTGTAAACACGTGCTTTGTTGGTGCCGAACCAGATGATGTCATTCACGACTGAAAAATATCCGATAACTCCAAATTCCCCTGAAACGGGAGCCGGGCTGTTGGTGTTGGCAGTCCAGGTTGTGCCGCCGTCGGAGGTATTGTAGATTTCAAAATGTCCGTTGATCGGGTCACCAACAGCTACGCCGAGGTTCGGGTCCCAGAAATGTACAAAATCGGCAAAGGATGATGCATTGGTAAAGAGAGCGGTTGTCTGGTGCACCCATGTAACACCACCATCAGTGGTATGGTAAATGCCCTGGCCGGTGGTGGTTGCTGCAGGCGGGTACATGCAGGTCCACGCTTTCATGTTATCAACCGCAACGATGTTTGCAATGTCAAGGTTCGTAATGCCGGGGATGGTGTGTGCGGTCCATAAGGTTCCGCCATTGATCGTCTTGGTGATGTCCTGGACAGGAGCATTTGAACCGCTTCCGTCATAGGCTGCCGCCCAGGCAACCTGGCTGCTTACTGCATTGATGTTCCTGATTCCGCGGCTAGCTGCGCTGAATCCTGACGCCTGGTCAATCCACTGGGCATTAACGGCCAGGGTGAGAGCCATGATGGCGACGAATGATAGTAAAATTTTCTTCATAGTTGATTTTTTTTGATTGATTTTGAATATTTATACAAAACTACGAAGTTTTTTTATGTGTCATCAGGTTTTAATGAAAAAAAATCATGTAAAAATTCAAATAGCGGGAACCTGCTTTCATTCGCTTCAGGAGGTTATTGTTCATTCGTCATTATTTGCTAATTTTGCAAATTCAGCCCGGCTGAAGAAAGGTATTATTAATTAGGAATATAAATAAAGCGGTTTACCATGTTTGAAGGTTTAAGTGACAAATTAGACAGGGCTTTTAAGGTTTTAAAGGGACACGGGCACATTACCGAGATCAATGTCGCTGAAACACTGAAGGATGTCAGGAAGGCGCTGCTCGATGCCGATGTGAGTTTCAAGATTGCAAAACAGTTTACCGACCAGGTTAAGGAAAAGGCGCTGGGTGAGAATGTTCTCACGGCTGTTTCACCCGGCCAGCTGATGGTGAAAATTGTTCACGACGAGCTGACCTCGCTGATGGGAGGCCAGAAAACCGAACTGAACCTGAAAAACGATCTTTCCGTCATCCTGGTCGCAGGGCTGCAGGGTTCCGGTAAAACCACCTTTTCTGCAAAACTGGCGAATTACCTGAAGACCAAAAAGGGCAAAAGGCCGCTGCTTGTGGCGTGCGACGTTTACCGCCCGGCTGCCATCGAACAGCTGAAGGTCCTGGGTCAGCAGATCGAGGTAGAGGTGTATTCCGAAGATGCGGCGAACGACCCGGTCAAAATCGCCAAACGGGCCCTTGCCTATGCGAAGGAAAAGGCATTCAACGTGCTGATAGTCGATACTGCCGGACGTCTTGCGATCGACGAGCAGATGATGGATGAGATTGCCAATATCAAATCGACCCTCAACCCGCAGGAGACCCTCTTCGTGGTTGATTCAATGACCGGGCAGGACGCGGTGAATACGGCAAAAGCATTCAACGATCGCCTTGATTATGAGGGCGTGGTTCTTACAAAACTGGATGGGGACACCCGTGGCGGTGCAGCACTCAGTATCAAGTCGGTCGTCAACAAACCCATCAAGTTCGTCGGGCTGGGTGAAAAAATGGATGCGATCGATATCTTCTACCCCGAACGTATGGCTGACCGCATTCTTGGGATGGGCGACATTGTATCGCTGGTTGAAAAGGCCCAGGAGCAGTTCGACGAGGAGGAGGCGCAGAAGCTTCAGAAAAAGATCGCCCGCAACCTGTTTGATTTCAACGATTTCCTGGCCCAGATCAAACAGATCAAAAAGATGGGCAACGTGAAGGATCTGCTGGGGATGATCCCTGGGATGGGCAAGGCGATCAGGAACCTTGAGATTGACGATAATGCCTTCAAGGGAATCGAAGCCATCATCCACTCGATGACCCCGCAGGAACGCGTCAACCCGGCCGTGCTGAACGGGAACCGAAGGAAAAGAATTGCGGCCGGCTCGGGAACGACCATCCAGGAGGTGAACCGGTTGATCAAACAATTTGACGATACACGAAAGATGATGAAGATGGTCACCGCAAACAAGGGCAAGAACATGTCCAATGTGATGCGGAACATGAAGAATATGAACTAACCGGGAGTTGAACATGAAGCTGCTTGATGGCAAATTGATTGCCGACCAGATTAAAACTGAAATTGCGAAAGAGGTCAGGGAACAGTTCATTGACAAAGGGCTTGAAGCCCCGCACCTCGCCGCGGTCCTGGTGGGGGAGGATCCTGCCAGTGTGACCTATGTTACGGCCAAGGAAAAGGCATGCGCCGAGGTTGGCTTTATCTCATCGGTGTACCGTTATCCCGCTAATATTTCCGAAGATAAACTCTTGGAAGTCATTGATTTTCTGAATGCAGATCCCGAAATTGACGGGTTCATCGTCCAGGTGCCGCTACCCGGTCATATCGACGAACAAAAGATCATTGCCCGGATCGACCCCCGGAAAGACATCGACGGGTTTCACCCCGTAAACATCGGGAAGATGGTGCTGAACCAGCCCTGTTTCGTTTCGGCGACACCCATGGGGATCATGACCCTGCTCGAAAGATACAATATAGATGTTACCGGAAAGAACTGCGTGGTGCTGGGACGGAGTCACAACGTCGGTACACCTGTCAGCATCCTTCTTTCCAGGAAATCAAAATCCGGCAACGGTACGGTTACACTTTGTCACAGCCATACCGTAAATATTAAAAGTATTGCCTCCGCCGCCGACATCCTGGTGGTGGCGATGGGAAAACTTGGTTTTGTAACGGCCGATATGGTCAAACAGGGCGCCGTGGTGATCGATGTGGGGATTCACCGGGTACCCGCCACCGACACAAAATCGGGATTCAGGCTGAAGGGCGATGTGAAATTTGACGAAGTCTCGCGCAAATGCAGCTACATTACACCGGTTCCCGGCGGAGTGGGGCTGATGACGATTGTTTCGCTGTTGCAGAATACCCTGAAGGCCGCAAAAAAGGAGATCCGGTGAACCTCCGGGAACCATCGGCGGACCAGTTGTTGCAGGAGGGAAAACTGCTCCCTGTCATGGAAGAATTTTACACCCTGCAGGGAGAGGGTTTCAACACCGGCCAGGCGGCCTATTTTATCCGTGTGGGCGGGTGCGACGTGGGATGCAAATGGTGCGATGTAAAAGAATCATGGAACTCCTCCGATTTCCCCCCGGTTCCGACCGATGGTGTTATCAGGAATGCAGTCTCATACCCGGCCAGGGCCATCGTGGTTACAGGCGGCGAACCCCTGCTCTATAATATGGACTACCTCTGCACGGAACTGCACCTGCAACAGGTTAGAATTTTCCTCGAAACCTCAGGTTCCCAGCCATTCAGCGGTTCGTGGGATTGGATATGCCTTTCACCCAAGCGGGATGCCCCCCCGCTCGAAGAGATGATAAAACTGGCGGATGAGCTCAAGGTGATCATCCATGATGAAACCGATTTTAAATGGGCCGAAGAAAATGCGCAAAGGGTTTCGCCGGCCTGTATCCTTTACCTGCAGCCGGAATGGAGCCGGCGGGAAAGGATGATGCCGGCGATCGTCGCCTGGATCAAGGCAAACCCTCAATGGCGTGTTTCACTGCAGAGTCACAAATACATGCACATTCCATGATGTCAGGACGTTTATTTTTCGCCACCCTGCTGCTGACGTTTTCCTGGCTGGCCGTCTTTCCGCAGGGAAACCGCCTGGCGACCCAGAATAAAAAGGCGGAAAAATTGTTTTACCAGGCGCTTGATTTCTACCAGGCGAAAAACTACGAAAACGCCCTCTCCGATCTGCGCAGGGCCACCGAACAGGACCCGGCCTTTACCGAGGCCTATATCCTCCAGGGCGACATTCATGCCGATACCCGTGAGTTCGACCAGGCCATCGACTTTTACCTGAAGGCAATCAGGACCAACAACCCCTTCTCACCGAATCTCTATTTCATCCTGGCGAACATGCAGCTGAATACGGGCAGGTATGGCGATGCAAAACTTAACTACCAGCGGTTTCTGGAATTTGAAGGGATACCCGACCCGAAGCGGCAGCAGGCCCGGAACGGGATCAGGAACTGCAGCTTCGGGATGTGGTACCTGGACCACCCGGTGCCTTTTTCACCCGTCAACCTTGGCGACAGCATCAACACAAAATATGATGAATACATCAATGCCATCACGGCCGACGGGGAACGGCTCTATTTTACGCGGCTGAACCCGGTGAATGCACAAACCATCGACCAGAACCAGAACGGGGAGGAAGATTTTTACGTATCCCACAGCATCGATACCCTTTGGTCGCTGGCTGAAAACCTTGGCCCACCCATAAATACCCATGGAAACGAAGGAGCCATCAGCATCTCCCCCGACGGCAAACTGTTGTTTTTCGCAGCCTGCAATCGTCCCGACGGGTACGGCAGGTGTGATATCTACTGGTCGCATCGCACCGGCGACCGGTGGGGAGAGCCTGAAAACCTCGGGGAGGTGGTGAATTCGCCGCAATGGGATTCACAACCCTCTTTTTCATCCGACGGGAAGACCCTCTATTTTGCAAGCAACCGCCCGGGCGGGAAAGGGGCGTCCGACATCTGGAAGACCATCCTGCAGGCCGACGGACAATGGACGCCCCCGGTGAACCTGGGCGATTCGATCAACACACGTGAAGAGGAGATGGCGCCGTTCATCCATCCTGACGATCAGACCCTGTACTTTTCATCCCGTGGCCATCCCGGAATGGGTGGGCTCGACCTGTTTTATTCCAGGAAGGATGTCAACGGTGGCTGGAGAAAGCCGGTCAACCTGGGTTATCCCATCAACACCTGTGCCGACGAGATCACGCTGGTGGTCAACGCCAGAGGGAACATGGCCTACATCTCCTCCGACAAACTCGGCGGCAAAGGCAGGCAGGATATTTACAAATTCCCGCTTTACAGGGAGGCGCAGCCGATGCTTACCACCTATTTCAAGGGGATCGTATACGACGAGGAGACCAGGGCAAAACTGGAAGCCCGTTTTGAACTGGTCGACCTGGGAAACTCCAAAATGGTTGCCGAATCGCGTTCCGACAGAATTACCGGGGAGTTCCTGCTTGCCCTGCCCACCGAGCGGAACTATGCCCTCAATGTTTCGAGGGATGGCTACCTGTTCTATTCCGACAATTTTTCACTCACCGGCTACAATCCCCAGGATAAACCCTTGATCAAGAATATACCCCTGAAACCGATCAGGATCGGGGAGGCGGTCATCCTGAAAAACATCTTTTTTGATACGGATAAATTTATCCTGAAGGATGAATCACTGGTCGAACTGCAAAAGCTGCTCGCCCTGCTCCAGAAAAATCACGGTTTGAAAATTGAGATCAGCGGTCATACCGACAATATCGGTTCGGAGGCCCATAACCTGGAACTTTCGGGAAACCGCGCCATTGCCGTTTACCAGTATCTGCTGCAACATGGCATCTCCGCCGGAAGGCTTTCGCACGCGGGTTACGGGTTCAGTCAGCCTATCGATGTCAACACCACCGAACAGGGCCGCGCAAATAATCGCCGTACCGAGTTTAAAGTAATTGGTAATTAAATTAAAATTTGTACCTTTGCACCCCTTAAAATCTTCCATTGATATATGATAAATATTACATTACCCGATAATACGGTTCGTCAGTATCCGGAAGGCGTTACAGGTGTTGATATTGCCAAAAGCATCAGTGAGGGTCTTGCACGGAATGTACTATCCATCCAGGTTGATGGTCATGTGATGGATGCAACCCGCTCAATTACAGCGGATGCCCGCATCAGGCTGCTCACATGGAGCGACCTGGAGGGGAAAGCTACCCTGTGGCATTCATCGGCCCACCTCATGGCAGAAGCCATCGAAATTCTCTATCCCGGTGTTAAATTCGGGATCGGTCCCGATATTGAAAACGGTTTTTACTACGATATTGATTTTGGCGACCAGGCCATCTCTTCGGATGATTTTCCGAAAATCGAAAAAAAGATCCTTGAATTAGCGAAGGAAAAGCAGGTATTTATCCGCAAGGATATTTCGAAGAGCGAAGCCATCAGTTACTTCACCAAAAAGGGTGACGAATATAAAATTGAATTGCTCGAGGGACTCGAGGATGGCCAGATCACCTTTTACGAATCGGGCAGGTTCACCGACCTTTGCCGTGGTCCCCATGTCCCGGATACTGCCCTGATCAAGGCTGTGAAACTCCTCAGCATCGCCGGTGCTTACTGGCGCGGGGATGAAAAACGCAAACAGCTGACCCGTATTTACGGGATTACCTTTACGAAGCAGAAGGAACTCGACGATTACCTGGTATTCCTTGAAGAGGCCAAAAAACGCGATCACCGCAAGCTTGGCAAGGAACTTGAATTGTTTGCCTTTTCGCAGAAGGTCGGGCTTGGTCTTCCCCTCTGGCTCCCGCGCGGCGCCCAGCTGCGCGAGCGGCTCGAAATGTTCCTCAAAAAGGTTCAGAAGAGAGGCGGGTACCAACAGGTGATCTGTCCGCACATCGGGAACGTGGAATTATATAAAACTTCGGGACATTACCAGAAGTACGGTGAAAGCTCCTTCCGGCCGATCACGACTCCCGTCGAAGGAGAGGAGTTCTTCCTGAAACCGATGAACTGTCCCCACCATTGTGAGATTTACAAGACCAAGCCGAGGTCCTATCGCGATCTGCCTGTTCGCATCGCCGAATTCGGAACCGTTTACCGGTACGAACAAAGCGGAGAACTTCACGGGTTGACCCGTGTGCGCGGCTTTACCCAGGATGACGCCCATATTTTCTGCACCCCCGAACAGGTCAAGGATGAGTTCAAGGGCGTGATGGATATCGTGATGCTTATTTTCAAGGCTTTGGATTTCAAGGAATTCATCGTTCAGATATCGTTACGCGACCCCGAAAACAAGGATAAGTACATCGGATCGGATGAAAACTGGGAAAAGGCCGAACGTGCCATCCGCGAAGTTGCGGAGGAGCAGGGGCTGAATACGGTCATCGAGCTTGGCGAAGCGGCCTTCTATGGACCCAAGATGGATTTCATGGTCAAGGACGCGCTGGGCAGGAAATGGCAGTTGGGTACCATCCAGGTCGACTATAATCTGCCTGAACGGTTTGAACTTGAATATATTGGCAACGACAACCAGAAACACCGCCCCGTAATGATCCATCGTGCACCTTTTGGTTCGATGGAACGGTTCGTGGCTGTCCTGCTTGAACATACCGCCGGCAATTTCCCGCTGTGGCTTGCCCCTGATCAGGCTATTGTATTGCCAATCAGTGAGAAATATCAGGATTATGCAAAAAAAGTGTTAACTTTGCTCAATAATTCCGACATTCGCGCCTCCGTTGACGACCGTAATGAGAAGGCCGGCAAGAAGATCCGCGATGCCGAACTGATGAAGATTCCCTTCATGCTGGTGGTGGGCGAACGCGAGGAGAGCGAGGGAACCGTATCGGTTCGCAGGCATGGCAAAGGCGACCTGGGCCCCCAGTCAATCGGGGATTTCATCGCTGCCGTGCAGGAAGAGATGCACCAGGAATTGGGAGAACTTTAAGGAGATATCATACTTGAAAATATTGACTGGCAAACAAAGTATTCACTAAATATAGGAGACTTACCAATAGTAACACAATTCAGCGGCCCGCGGCGGTATCCGAAACCCGGGAAAAAAGAGGAGCCTTATAACATCAACCAATGGATCAAAGCCCCTGTCGTCAGGGTTGTTGGTGAAAATATTGAACAAGGCATTTATAATATCCGTGAAGCATTAATCATTGCTGAAGGTAAGGGACTTGACCTTGTCGAAATATCTCCCACTGCAAATCCTCCTGTTTGCAAGGTGGTTGACTATAAGAAATTTCTCTACGAGCTTAAGAAGAAGCAGAAAGAGATGAAGGCTAAAACCGCCAAAGTCGTGGTGAAGGAGATCAGGCTGGGTCCCAATACGGATGAGCATGATTTCAACTTTAAACTGAACCATGCCATGAAATTCCTCAAAGAGGGCGCAAAGGTGAAGGTCGACGTGTTTTTCAAAGGACGTTCGATCATTTACAAGGAACAGGGGGAGTTGATCCTCCTGAAGTTTGCCCAGGCACTTGTTGAAGTCGGCAAGATTGAGCAGATGCCCCGTCTCGAGGGAAAACGAATGATCATGATTATCACAGCTAAAAAATAGATTTTTTCCATTAATCATCAAAACCAGTAACATGCCAAAAATGAAGACCAAATCCGGCGCCAAGAAAAGATTCGCTCTTACGGGTACCGGTAAAATCAAACGGAAGCATGCTTACAAAAGCCACATCCTGACCAAGAAAACCACGAAGCGGAAACGTAATCTTACGTATTCGACCACGGTTCACAAGGCCGATGAAGCCAATGTAAAAGAAATGCTCCAGGGTTAATTATTCATTACTAACTTGCGATCAGCTTTAAGTTCCCTGGAAAGGGGCGCTGCCGTAAAAAAATCAAAATTATGCCAAGATCAGTAAATTCTGTCGCCTCGAAAGAGAGAAGGAAAAAAATCCTGAAGCGGGCCAAAGGACAATTCGGAAGAAGAAAGAATGTCCTTACCGTTGCGAAAAATTCAGTAGAAAAGGGGTTGGGCTATGCCTACCGTGACCGCCGTACCAAGAAACGCACCTTCCGCGGTTTGTGGATCACACGTATCAATGCCGGCGTGCGCCCCTACGGATTGTCATATTCCGTTTTCATCGGCAAACTTGCTGAGAGTAACATTACCCTCAACAGGAAAACACTGGCCGATTTAGCCATGAACCACCCGGAAGCCTTCAAGGCTGTTGTTGAATCACTCAACAGTTAAACCCTGTCAGTTTCCCAGAATATAGAAGCCTTCCGGTTAACCGGAGGGCTTTTTTATTTCTTTCCGGGCAGTTTCCCGTAATTTTCCAGGAAGTAACCGATCTTGTCGGCGGCCAGGCGCTTGGCGATGATCTTCTTTTGGTCATCCAGCAGGTAGATGACAGGCGTGGAGTTGATGTCGTATTGTTCGTGAAAATCACCGGTCAGCGTCCTCGGACCATCCACGTTGATCCAGTTCATGTTCTTTTTCCGGATGGCTTTTTTCCACTTTACCAGGGAGGTGTCGGAGCAAACGGCAAAGATCTTTAAACCATATTTCTCCCTGTTCTGATCGTAAAATTCCTTGATGATGGGGATCTCCTTTTCACAATGGCCGCAGTCGGGATCCCAGAAAAGCACCATCAGGTATTTGGCGGTGATGTTGTGCATCGATACCCATTGGATGGTTGTATCGGTCATGACCATGTTCGGCGCCTTTTCACCCAGCAATACAGGCCTCATTTTGTTGGCCTTTTTTATGATCTTGTCGTTGATTTCCTTTGTAATCCAGGTGGTTTGACCGGTAATGTAATATCGGTCAACTACATGTACGAAAATTTTGTCGAATCCCATGATCTCCGAATTTTCATAGTGGTAGGTCGTGAACCAGATCATGTACTTAAACATCTCCTCGTTTGAACGTGATTTTTCGATCAGGGCATCGGTTTCGCGGATCAGGGTATCGGGGTCCTGGACCAGGATGTTGTCGTAATACTTTTTCAGCTTGTTGTGAAAGATCGGCGTGCGCAGCACCCTGTCATCGGTAAAGTTGCAGTCATCCCAGAAATGTGCCTTGTAATAGCGGTAGGCATAGAGCGAATCCTTCCTGCCGTTGGGGAGGGTAGGGATTTCAGGGACCTCCGGCTCTTTCATGGTGTTGATCATGAGCGCCACGAACGATTCCGGGTGTGTTTTCACAAGATCGAGCTTATAGGCGATCAATTCATTGTTGATGGCCTCAATCTGTCTGGAATAATATCCCGAAGTATCCTTCGGATCGGCCGACTCCTTGATTTTGGCCTGCAGCAACTGGATCTCCTCGTACTTTTCACGGCTGTGGTCCAGGTACTGGTAGAAAAGATCGTTTTCAGGCGAATCCTTTACGGTGACCTTCAACCCCGGGTTTACGACGTCGGTTTCAAGGGAAAACTTATGATCGCTGTTCACGACGAAATCAAAATATTTTTTATCAGAGATCACCAGGGCATAGAGTCCCCGCGGAAGGGTTGCGGGAGCTTTGTAGGAGCACCTTCCCGCGTGGTCAACCCGGAGGGTATCCTTGATGTAGGTACCGTTGCTGTAGTAGTAGGCTACCATGCAGGTCGTATCCTTTAAACCATTGATCCTGAATTTGATGTTATACTCCTTTTGCCCTTTTGATGTGTTAACAAGGAGCATCGGCAAGACCAGCAACAAGGCAATACGGAATTTGAGCATGATGATGATGGTTTTTATGATAACGTAAACCGGTTTATTCTATTTTCCCACCGGATAACGGGGATGAAAGAAAAATCGTATGTAAAAATACCCGATGGCCTCATTCATGGTCTCCCGGAAGCCTTTGCTCGATTTCCACCATGTTCCCGGGCCGAAATAGAAGTTGGGCACGGATATGATCCCAACTTTCACCGAATCGCCCAGGGCTTTCCTGAAAAGAAGCCTGCTTCGTCCGCCGTGCACGCTCATGGTCATGAGGTTGACCGCCCTGATGCCGGGCCTTTGGGTTGCAAGCCATTGTTTCAGTTTTAAAGCTGCATTGTAGGTGCGTTCATTCCGCAGGTCATCGGTGGTGAGGATGACCAGCTTCGTAGAATCGAACCCGAGTTTGATCATTGACATGGCGGCAATCGTGGCGGTATTACGGTATTGCGACAGCAGGGCCCCGTATTCAAGCGGTGCACCGGTTATGACGAGCAGGGTATCCCCGTTGTCTTTAAACTCCCTGATGGCGTCCTGCAGCACGTAATCGTTCACGAATCCCTCCAGCACAAGCACCTTCGATTGCTCGCGTTCTACGGGGGAGAGAACCCCGTAAAGGCTCCTGAACCCGGCATACAGGCATCCGGCAAACAGCAGGATAAGGAACAGCCATCCATAAAACGTTAATCCCCAGCGTTCCCTGCGGTTGATAAAAAAATTCTGTTTCCCGGCCGGTTTGCTCATGATTCAATAAACAGGTGTTCCTTGCGCAGGAGGTCATTGACCGTTTTCACGGGGTTGAAGGTGATGACCGGAACTTCAATGAAAAGGGTGATCCAGCCGGCCATGGCCCCGTTCCACAATCCCGGCAACTCCTGTGCTTTAAGCGTTGCAGCCCCGCTCGACTTCAGCGAGATGAAACCGGTATCTTCATCTATGAACTGCTTCAGGTTAAAGGTATTGCCTTCAAAATCCTTCGTTGAACAGACAAGGTCGACAGGGTTAAAGTGGGTCGCAGCCAATAAAACAGCCTGTTGCCCTGTATTCTTTGGGTCAATCTGCGATGCTTCCACGATCTGAAGCGTTTGCCCGCCATCCCGGCCGGTAACCCAGAATGGACCTCCCCCGGGTTCACCTTCGTTTTTCACCATGCCGCAAACACGCATCGGCCTGTTTAACAATGTAATGAGGGCATCGCACCGATCTGATAGCGGCCATGTACCGATGTCGGCCGGGAGTTCAAGGAACAGTTTCTCCCGGGCGAAGATGATTATTTCCTGGAGTTCATCAGGCGATGGCACCTGTTTTTTGCAGCCTTCAAGAAACCGGAATACCGTCTCCCTTACCGACAGCAAGTATCCGCCGAGGAGTTTCTTGTATTCAAAGGTGGCAGCCTTGAGCCGGTCGGGCACAATATTGTCGATATTCTTGATAAAAATAAGGTCCGCGTCCACCTCGTTGAGATTTTCAAGCAATGCGCCATGTCCTCCCGGGCGGAACAGCATGGTTTCATCCGGATTCCTCACCGGCTGGTTGTGTTCATCAACGGCCAGGGTATCGGTGGAGGGTTTCTGGAAAGAGTAGGAGATATCGAAAACAACACCCAGTTTCTTTTCGTAGGAAGGCCTGACATTTTCAAAGAGGGAGAGGAATTTTTCCCGGTGTTCGGGCGATATGGTAAAATGGATCCGCGCCTTGTTTTCCCGGTCGCGGGTGTATTCTGCGGCCTCAACGAGGTGTTCCTCCGCCGCGGTCCTGGCCGAATCAGCGTACAGGTGGAATTTCAGCAGCGCCTTCGGGAGGTTGGCGTAATCAAGGCCCCTGGGGGTGAGAATATATTCCACGATGGTTGAAAATTGATTCTTTTCAAGCAATTCATTCAGCGACAGCCCACTGGCGGCACAAATAGCGTCCAGATCGCCGTAAAAGGCAGTCTCCCGGATGTGTGAGGCAAGGTAACCGGTCGAATAAAATGATTCGCCCGACAGGAGGACCTCTTCGGAAATCTCACCCGACAGGGCCTTTTCCCTGTAATCAAACAAGTGTTTGAACATCCTGCTGGCCGCTCCCGAGGCCGGAACAAATTTAACGATCCGCAGTCCTGGCAGTTTTTGTTCAAAATAACCGGTATAACGCAATTTTTCCTCTTCTCCGAATGTCAGCAGCCCGTCACCCGGAACTGCAGGCCTGGCAAGGCGTATAAACGGAAACCCTTTCACGAAATGGTCAATTTGCTTCATGATGACCGGGAGTTCCATGCCCCTGTTCTTCATTTGTTTGAGATCCTGCTGGCTGAACATGGTTGTTTTTTTTATATATTTAAGCAAATTTATTTAAAAAATTGAATAATTCGTCACTCGTCACTTGTCACTCGTCATTTAAAAATATTGTAATCCATGAAAACCTTTGTTCCTTTCCTGTTCCTTGTATTGCTTCCGGCAGGGGTTTTTACACAGGTGGCCCCGCAGAAGTATTTTGTAGAATTTACGGATAAGTACAATTCCATTTATTCCACGACCCGTCCCCGGGAATTTCTTTCCCAGCGCGCCATCGACAGGAGGCAGCGGCAGGGGATCGCCGTGGTCGAAAATGACATCCCCGTTAACCAGAATTATGTTACGGCGATCAGCCAGATGAATGTTCCCATTCTTACCCGTTCGAAATGGTTCAACGGGATCACGATTTATTGCCTGAATCCGGCCACAATTGATGCCATCCGTAACTTGACATTTGTAAAAAACGTTTCAAAGAGTACAAGTGTAAATTATGTATCTGTATGTAATTCAGCGAACAAGGAAGTACCAAGGAAAGCTTTGCATGAAGTAATCGAACCCACCCGGGTACCAGGGGGATGGGGGAGACCTGTAATCAAGGGGTACAATTATGGACCCTCCTTCAGGCAGATCCACATGCTGATGGGGGATAGCCTGCACAGGATGGGGTACACTGGCGCGGGCATGGTGATCGCCGTGCTGGATGCCGGTTTCAGCCGTGCGGATACCCTTGCGGTTTTCGATAGCTTATACCTTAACAGCCAGGTACTTGGGACAATGGATTTCGTCACACCCGGGAACAATGTTTACCATGAATATGAACATGGAATGGAGGTATTGTCGTGCATGGCGGCGAACTGGCCCGGGGTGATTATCGGTACAGCACCCGGTGCCTCGTTCTGGTTGTTACGAACGGAAGATATTGGTTCAGAGAATATTATTGAGGAGTATAACTGGGATGCCGCTGCCGAATTTGCCGATAGCACCGGGGCCGACATCATCAACTCCTCCCTGGGGTATGCCACGTTTGACGACCCGACGGTGAGTCACAGTTGCAGCGACATGAACGGCTATACGACCCCGGTGACCAGGGCTGCCAACCTTGCCTTCAGTAAGGGGATGATTGTTGTGAACAGTGCAGGCAATTCGCTTGGAAGTGGCTGGAAATGTGTCAGTGCACCGGCTGATGGCTTTGGGGTGCTCGCCGTTGCAGCTGTTGATTCAAACGGGACCAGGGCCTCATTCAGCCTCCCGGGGCAGGCATCGCAGCGTATCAAACCAAATGTGGCCGCCATGGGGCAGGCGGTAATTATTGCTTCGTCCAACGGCAGTTTCATGCACGGAAGCGGCACCTCCTTTTCTTCGCCCATCCTGGCGGGGCTGGTGGCATGCCTGTGGCAGGCATCACCGGGATGGTCTAATGCCGAGGTTATCCGGGCGGTTGAACTAAGCAGCAGTCATGCCGCACATCCTGATTCGCTGCTCGGTTACGGGATTCCGGATTTCGTGAAAGCCCTCAGGATAGAGTCTGTTCCCGTAAATTCACGCATATCCGATGCCAGGGTGATCCCAAATCCTTTTTCATCCGGTTTTACCTTCCGGTTTCATTCGGATCAGGATGGCCTGGCGGATATGTATCTCTTTGACCAGGTCGGCCGCCGTGTTGCTTTCATGCCGGGACAAACAGTCAGGGCGGGGGAGAACAGTCTTGGCTTTAACAAGGCCTCCCTGTTATTGCCGGGAGTATACTTCCTTAAACTGACCGGGCAGAATTTCACAACAAACCTGCAGGTGGTTAAAATCTGCAGGTGATGCAATCCATCTTAAGTTACAAATGTAATTACATTTGTAAACTGCAAATCCGATGATTCGTTTTTACAATTTACAAGTGTTTTCCAGGTAAACAACCCTTATTTTCTAAATCGTAATATATTTATAACTAATATAATACGAAACATTTTATTTCAATTAGCCAGACTGTATCTACTTCCTTTATATTTCAAGCTCCTCCCTTTGCCTTGTGACCCGCGGATGATCTTCGTGACATTTCTCACATAGGCTTCCAGTATAATTCTGTCTGAATGCGACCTTTGCCGATCAATGTAGCGGTTCATATTAACAGATTTCCAGGCACATGGCAATCTATGGGATAAATTTCATCACATTACGATCAGTTTACAGTTGTAATTACAAATGTAAACTATGTGAATTCAATTATTATTATATTGATATAATATTAATATACAACATGATATGTGATGTACCTGAACAATAACTGTAGATGGAATTATAATTACAGATGTTTTGGATGATTCTTGATCATTTATTACTTTTGTAAAAAAAAATCATGATAGAGCGCATCCAGGAAATTGTCAGGCGCAAGCACCTGACCCCTTCGCAGTTTGCAGATGAGATCGGGATCCAACGTTCGGGGATGTCACACCTGCTTTCAGGCAGGAACAACCCAAGTCTTGAATTTGTCATGAAAGTTTTGAAACGGTACCCCGACGTAAAAGCCGACTGGCTCCTTTACGGTACTGCCGGGGAAGCAACAGGTCAGCCGGTGACGGAAGAACTTCCTTTCGAACCTGGAGGATCCGTTAACGGTTTCATGCCAATCCCGGGGCAAGACGCCTCTGTGGTGACTGATGCACAGGAATTGCCCGACCAGAAACCGGAAATTAAACTTTCCCGAACTGGCAAAAAGGAGAAACCGGGACGTAAAATTGAGAAAATCGTGGTTTTTTATGATGACCGGACCTTCAGGGAGTATGAACCCGAGCAGTAATCAGTTCTGTTCGGTGAAGGAAAAGAAGAAAGAGGCTTCCCGTTCAGCGCTTTCATCACTGTCGGAACCATGAATTGCATTCTCCCCCAGGTTTTTGCCATACAGTTTCCGGATTGTCCCTTCAGCAGCCTTTGCCGGATCTGTTGCGCCGATGAACTGCCTGAAACTGTCAACGGCGTTCTCCTTTTCAAGGACGGCCGCGACAATCGGTCCTGATGACATAAAGGAGGTCAGTTCTTCATAAAAGGGTTTGCCAAGGTGCATTTCATAAAAATGGCCGGCCATCTCTTTGGTCAGCCTGATTTTTTTCATTGCTTTGATTTTATATCCTCCCTCTTCAATCATTGAAAGGATCTTTCCTGTAAAGCCGGCTGCAAATGCAGAAGGCTTTATCATTGTAAAGGTAATTGTACCGGCCATGTTTATCAGGGTTATATGAGGAAACAAAATTACAATTATAAATCAAATTATCACTAATTTTGGCGGCCTATAAACCGACCCTCTTTGGAAAACACTGACTTTCAATCCATAGCTTCAAAACTGTTGAAGCCTTTAAAGATACTGATCACCACCCATACCAGCCCCGACGGCGATGCGATTGGCTCGAGTCTTGCTCTTGCCTTCTACCTGCGGAAGAAACATCACCATGTTATATTGATGGCGCCTGATCCGTTCCCCGATTTCCTGGCATGGATGCCGGGGCACAATGACATCCTGGTTTTTTCGAAGGACAGGGAGGCTTGCATCACCGCCATCGGGAATGCCGACATGATCATTGCCGCCGACTACAATAATTTTGCAAGGCTGAATGACGCGGCGCCGCTGGTGAGACAATCGAAAGCGGTTAAGGTGCTCATTGATCATCATTTGAACGCTTCGGACGAATTTAGCCTGAAGATATCGGTCTCACGCATCTCCTCCACCTCCGAGCTGGTATACTCCATTATTGAGGCCATGGGCGACAACGACCTGCTGGACAAGGAAATCGCCGAGTGCATCTATGCCGGGATCATTACCGATACCGGGTCGCTCAGTTATTCCTGCAATTATGTAAAAACCTATCTCATTGTGGCTGAGCTTATCCGCCTGGGCGTCGACGGCGAACACCTGCACCGTTTGATCTATGACACCTATTCCGAAAGCAGGCTGCGTTTACTGGGATATTCGATCAGCGACCAGCTCACCGTGCTTCCAGGTTATCACACGGCTTTCATCACCCTGTCAAAGGCCGATCTTGAGAAGTTCAACCACCAGATCGGGGATACCGAGGGAGTCGTTAATTATGCACTCTCCATTAAAGATATCAACCTTGCAGCATTGTTTATGGAAAGGGACGGGATTGTCAAGGCCTCCTTTCGTTCAAAGGGGAACTTTTCGGTCGATAAACTTGCCCGTGAACATTTCAACGGAGGGGGACACCGGAATGCAGCCGGCGCAAACCTTGAAACATCACTGGCAGAAACGGTGTCTAAATTCAGGGATATATTACCTTCGTACCAGGATGCTTTGAAATCGGTTTATTCCTGATCTCGGTTACTGCTTGACTATCAGCATCATGAAAGTCTCAACGTTTTTATTTTTTTTTAGACGCAGCGCTTGCCCGCTGGTGTTTGCATGGTTTTTACTGGGTCTGGCCTCCTGCCACGAAACACCCGAACCTGTGCAATCGGCCGGTGAACTGCAGATGACTGACGACACGATCGTAAAATACAACCATGAGGTGGTGAGGGAGGAACAACAGGAAATTGAAGATTTCATCCACCGGTATCACTGGAATATGCAAACCACGCAAACGGGGCTCAGGTGGATGGTATACCGGCATGGCAAAGGTATACAGGCTACCAGGGGCGATCTTGCCACCATCAATTACACGGTAAGGCTGATCAACGGGGATATGGTGTATCGTTCCGATTCTCTTAAACCCTTTGATTTTGTGACAGGTAAAGCAGCAGTTCCCAACGGGTTGGAAGAAGGGGTGCTGTTGCTCAGGGAAGGTGACCGTGCAAGGCTGATCGTCCCATCGTATCTCGCATTCGGCTTGCTGGGTGATATGGACAAAATTAAAAACCGGGCTATCCTCGTGTATGATGTTGAAATTTGCAGGTTCAGCCATCCAAAGCGCATAAAATAGTCACCGGGCATGACATGCATGTTGCCTGGCAGCAGGCTCATGGTATGGCGACCCGCGGGAATTCAGTGGTTTTCCGCGAAAATTATTTATAAATCAATGTTATCCATATAAAAACCTAGGCAGGACTTTATTACCTTTGCCCGTCAAATTGATGTTTGTTCATCTTATCGGTCCGGCTGGTTGATCCCAGTCCCTGCCGGCATCAGAAAAAGCTAAAAATCAAATATTAACCAAACTGTTAAAATGCAAATTATGAAAAAAGTGTTTGTGAATCCTTTGGTCGTCGTGATGTTGTTTACTTTGGCCATGTGGTCGTGTTCCTCAAAGTATCCTGGTTTCGACAAATCAAAGACCGGCCTGTACTATAAACTGTTTAAGGTAAGTAAAGATACGGTAAAACCAAAAATCGGGGACTATTTATCCCTGACCATGCGTTATGTTTACAAGGATTCGACCCTGTTCGACAGCAAAAAGGCTATGGGAACCCCGGTGCGTTTCCCCCTGCCTCCTTCCGATTTCAAAGGTGACATCTACGATGGCATCCGCATGATGTCGGCCGGCGACAGTGCCTGCTTCATCGTGAATGCCGATTCTCTGTTCATGAAGACTTTCCGCAGGCCATCCCGTGAAAAATTCATGGACAGCAACAGCGTTATCAAATTTTACATTACCCTGCTTTCTATTGATTCTCCGCAGTCGATGATGAAAAAGGAGGACCAGGACATTGCCAAGTATGTTTCTGACAAAAAAATCACCGTGGCCCCTTCGGCTACGGGTGTTTATTTTATCGAACAGGCCCAGGGAAAAGGTATGAAGATTGACTCAGGTGCCTGGGTTACCGCCAATTTTAAAGTTTCAATGATCGACGGCAAGGTTATTTTTGCTTCGGCCGACCGCGGTGAACCGATGGTATTCGAATTTGGCAAGCGCTTCGACACCCGTGGTTTTGCCGAAGGGGTAGGGCAAATGACCAAGGGTGGCAAAGCAACCCTGATCGTTCCCTCTAAAATGGCCTTCGGTGAGAACGGAAATCCAAAAGCGGGAATTTTGCCCTATACGCCGATCGTTTATGATATCGAGATCGTTAACGTACAGTCTAAGGCCGACCATGACAAACAGATTGCCGCTGACAAGAAAAAAAAAGAACAGCAGCTGGAAACCAATAAAAAGCAGGAAACAAGTTTGAGGGACAAGTACCTGAAAGAGCACAATATCACGGTGAAACCAACTGCCTCAGGACTCTACTACGTGGAGAAGGTAAAGGGAACCGGCCCAAGGGCTGTTGCCGGAAAAAAAGTAAAGGTGCATTATACCGGAACCCTGCTGAACGGAACCAAGTTTGACTCTTCACGCGATCGCAACGAACCTTATGCCTTCCCATTGGGACAGGGCCAGGTTGTCAAGGGCTGGGACGAAGGCATAGCCCTGATGAATGTTGGCGGAAAAGCCACCCTCATCGTTCCCTCTTCATTGGGTTACGGGGCAGAAGACAAGGGTGTTATCCCCCCGTATTCAACGCTCGTGTTCGAAGTGGAATTGATGGAAGTAAAATAGTAAGGAAGTTTTTACAAGGATCTCACCCCGTGTTCCCCGCTCTTTTTTAAGCAGGGAACACGGGGTGAATCTTTTTCAGCGGTTGCTGTTTTCAAGTTTTCCCTGGAGAACCCTGATTTCATCCCTTAACCGGGCAGCCTCCAGGAAATCAAGCGCTTTTACCGCTTCCTCCATGGCCTTGCGGCTGCGTCCCAGCATTTTCTGCAGGTTTTCTTTCGACAGGTACTGGATCACCGGGTCGGCTGCCACATCAATATTTTCTTTCTCAAAATAGGGTCTTGGTTGGGGTACAATGCTGTTGGCGACCGAAGTCTGACCCATGATGTCATGCGTTGACTTTACAATCTGCGTCGGGGTTATGTTGTTTTCAAGGTTATACCGGGCCTGTTTTTCCCGCCTGCGGTTGGTTTCACTCATCATCCTGGCCATTGAATCGGTCAGTTTGTCTGCATAGAGGATCACCCTGCTGTTGAGGTTCCTGGCAGCGCGGCCCGCCGTCTGGGTGAGCGACCGTTCCGACCTCAGGAAACCCTCCTTGTCCGCATCGAGGATCGCAACCAGCGAAACTTCCGGAAGATCGAGACCTTCCCGAAGGAGGTTAACGCCCACCAGCACATCAAAAACGCCGAGACGCAGATCACGCAGGATTTCAACCCTCTCCAGGGTATCAACATCGGAATGGATGTAGCGGCACCGGATGTCGATCCTGCTGAAATAGCTGGTCAGCTCTTCGGCCATCCGTTTGGTCAGCGTGGTCACCAGCACCCGTTCATGTTTGATGATCCTCAGGTTGATTTCATCCAGCAGGTCGTCGATCTGCCTCAGACTTGGCCTGATCTCAACAAACGGATCGAGCAGGCCGGTGGGCCTGATGACCTGTTCAACCACCACTCCCTGGCATTTCTGCAATTCAAAATCGGCAGGCGTTGCACTTACATAAATGGTTTCGTTAATGAGCATCTCGAATTCCTCGAATTTAAGCGGCCTGTTATCCATGGCCGATGGAAGCCTGAAGCCGTATTCAACAAGGGTTTGCTTGCGCGACCGGTCCCCGCCGAACATGGCCCGTATCTGGGGGATCGTCACATGGCTCTCGTCGATCACCATCAGGAAATCATCCGGAAAAAAGTCCATCAGGCAAAAGGGCCTGGAACCTGAAATACGGCCGTCAAAATATCTTGAATAGTTTTCAATCCCCGAGCAGTATCCGAGTTCCCGCATCATCTCGATATCGTAACTTACCCGGTCTTCCAGACGCTTGGCCTCCAGGTCCTTGCCATTTTCCCTGAAATAGGTACACTGTTTGATCAGGTCATCCTGGATTTCGACCAGTGCTTCCCGCATCTTATCGGGAGAGGTGACGAATATATTCGCGGGGTACAGGGTCATCTGTTCCATCGTTTCAAACTTACGGCCTGTAACCGGGTCGAACGACTCCATCGACTCGACCTCGTTGCCGTCGAAGATCACCCGGTAGGCAACATCAAGGTATGCCGGATAGATATCAACCGAATCTCCCTTGACCCGGAAGCGTCCTCGGGTGAATTCTGCTTCCGTGCGGGAATAAAGGCTGTTGACAATGGAATTCAGGAATTTTTTCCGGCCCACCTGCTCTCCCTTGCTCAGGTGTATCACGTTCTCGTTAAAATCATCCGGGTTCCCGATGCCGTATATGCATGAAACCGAGGAAACAACGATGACGTCGCGCCGTCCCGACAGCAGGGCGGAGGATGCACTCAGCCGGAGTTTCTCGATCTCTTCGTTGATGGAAAGATCCTTTTCAATATAGGTATTGGTTACCGGGATAAAGGCTTCCGGCTGGTAATAGTCGTAATAGGAGACAAAAAATTCAACGGCGTTGTCGGGGAAAAACTGTTTGAATTCACCATACAACTGGGCCGCCAGTGTTTTGTTATGGCTCAGTACCAGGGTTGGGCGCTGAATTTCCTGGATCACGTTAGCAATCGTGAAGGTTTTCCCGGAACCGGTTACTCCAAGCAGAACCTGCGCAGGGTCGCCGCGACGGAGCCCTTCGGTGAGTTGCCTGATGGCTTCGGGCTGATCGCCGGTCGGGCTGAATTCGGAAGTAAGTCTGAAGTTCAAAATGCGTGAGTTAAGGGTGAAAAACCATCGTTGCACTGATCGGGTAATGGTCCGACAGGTCCACGTTAAATTTTTTATAGGCTCCGGCCGTGAAGTGTTTGGAATGAAGCAGGTAGTCGATGCGGAATGCCGGGAATTTGCCGGCATAGGTGCTTTCAAAGAACCCGTTGCCGGCCTCCCTGAACGAGTCGGTAAGTTTTCGGGTCAGTTGATGATAGGAATAAGAGGAGGGGGTATCGTTGAAATCCCCGGCAAGGATGACAGGGTAGGGACATTCATCAATCGACCTTGAAAGAACGTCCACCTCCGTTGCCCTGAGTATAAATGCCTTGCGCAGCTTTCCGAACATCCTGCGTGATCCTTCGCTGATGGGTGTCTTCTCTTTGTCGGGCTCGGTAAGGTGCGAATAAAAGGAATAATCATCATCGCCGAACCTGATCGATTCCAGGTGAAGGTTATAAACACGTATCGTATCGTGGTTCAACAGGATATCCGTATAAATCGCATAAACGCTGTGGTCCGGGAGTTTGAAATGATCCTCCCTCACGACAGGGTACCTCGAAAAGGTGGCTATTGCGTTGATCTTTGTTTTATTCCAGAATTCCTGGTAGTTCCTGAAATAGTAATGATCCAGTTTAATCGACCCGGAAAATTTACCGAGGGTCCGGGTGTATTCCTCACCGATGGCGAAAAATTCCTGGATACAGACAATGTCCGCATCCTGCCTGGAGAGGAACTCCGTGACCCTGCTCTTGGTCTCGGGGATAATCACATCCCGCTGGTTGCCGTACAGACTGTGCACATTGTAACTGATGATCCTGATTCTTGCGCCTGTCCCGGCTACCGGGTCAGAGAACCTAAAAGGGTAAATTGCCAGCAGGTTATTCCAGCCAAGAAGGATGCATACAAGAGAAACAAAGAACATTTTATGAAAGAGCACCAGCCAGAGGAGCACAAATACCGTGTTGATCAGTAACCAAACGGGGTAGGAGAGTCCGAAAAACGCAAGGAACCAGAATCTCCCGGGACTGATATAGGCCGCAGCATAAGAAAGAAGCAGCCCGGCAGCGGCAAAGATGTTTATGAACACAAATACCTTTCTCAGGAATGACCGGCCTTTGTTCATCAATGATCAGTTTATCAGCGTTTTGTGGAGGTTTTAAACAGGAACTCCTTTTCCGCCTTTGTAAGACTGTCGTACCCTCCCTTTGAAATTTTTTCAAGAATCTCGTCAACCTTTTTCTGGTTTTCCTTCTTTTTCAGATTGTAATCCTCATCCGAAACAGGTCGGCCCGGGTTGCCGGGGTAGGTGAATTCAGGTTTCTTTTTGCCCATGTTTTTGAGGAACGGGAAGAGGGATGCGAATGACATGCCACGTCCTGAACTTTTTGAAGCTTTGTAAAGCATGATGTAAACACAACCGAAAAGGGCCCCCCCGATGTGGGCCAGGTGTCCGCCCGGGTTACCCGAAGGAATCATGAAAAAATCGAAAACAAAAAGGACGATGGCCAGGTACAGGATCCTGATTCTGCCGAACAGGAAAAGCTGGATGGTATATCCCGGGACGTAAAATGAAACAGCCGTTACGATGGCCATCACCGATGCGGAAGCGCCCAATGCAAAGGATACCGGCACCATGCCGGCAAAGACCGGGAAGGTGTTGAATGCAAGGACATACATGAGCCCCCCGGAAATTCCACCCAGAAAATAGATGAACACGAGTTTCCGGGAAGGCAGGAACTCCAGGAAAATCCGGCCGAACCAGTAGAGCCAGAGCATGTTGAACAGGATATGCCAGAACTCGACATGGAAGAACATGTAGGAGATGAGCGTCCATGGCCTTACCAGGAGCAGCTGAACGGCCGCGGGCAGGGCCAGGAGGTGCATGGCCAATGCTCCTGCTGCATTCCCGTCGGGGTTGTTGAAGAAAAACAGGATCACCTTCAGCACCTGGACCAGCATCCAGACGGCAACGTTGACCAGGATGAGCACGGACAGGGCGGATCCCTGCCGGAAAAACCGTTTTACCTCC
>CAIMWF010000155.1 GCA_903845055.1 uncultured Bacteroidales bacterium
GTTGCTGTTACAATAATCCATCGTGGTTCTCCGTCGGCCCGGTGGATCTCAATTTCATACATGCTTTTCTGGCCTTGCTGCCGCAGGGTGGTTTGGTATTTGATCTCCTCGATCGTAGAGGCGTCGAGAAAGTCAAACAGCTTTTTCCCGAGAAGTTCATCTTTGGGCAAACCGAATATTTCGCATGCGGCAGGATTTACAAAGATGAAACGTTCACCGGTATCCACAATGCCGAGTCCTTCGCCGCTCGATTCAACAAGATCATGATAACGTTCATTGCTTGCGATCAGTGCATTCTCCTTCTCTTTTAATTCAGTAATATCATGGGCAATGATGATGAACGCCGGGTTCCCGGTCGATTCTATTTTTTTCATGCTTTCACGCACGGGGATGGTCCGCCCGTCATGATGTGTCCAGCAGGTTTCATGGATGAAAGGGAGCGGCGCCCCGCTATTATGGCCGGGTCCTGAATCCTTCATGATTTCGGGAACAGTCGGCATGATTTCGGAGACATTCATGCCGGGAATTTCATCAGGCGGATATCCCAGCAGATCGTGACACGACTTGTTGGCGGCGAGGATGCGACCGGTGGCGGCCGTGACAATGAGAATCGCATCGCTGTCAAGTTCGAGCAGGGTCATGTATTCTGCCCTGATCCGCTCGAACGACTCCGTGCTGTTCTGTTCCTGGTCCGGCAGGGATGACGTGTCAGCATTCATCTTTTCCAAGTGGGTTTTAGCATGAGTAATTTGAAGACCATTTAATAATCTATCGATTACTGATCCAAAGATGATAATAATAATTAATAAACCTATCTTTTATATATATTTTCTTTCGGGCGATCCGGTTTTTCTATTCCCGGTCATGCGTATCGATGAGGATGGTAACAGGCCCGTCGTTGACCAGTTCAACAGCCATCATGGCTCCGAATACACCTGATTCAATTTTCCTGCCCAGCAACTGTTCCATCCGCACCAAAAACTGTTCGTACAGGGGGATGGCGCTTTCCGGCTTTGCCGCCCTGATCCAGGAAGGCCGGTTTCCCTTTTTCGTGCTTGCAAAAAGGGTAAACTGGCTGACCACCAAAACCTCTCCGCCGGTTTCGGTGACAGAACGGTTCATGATACCGGCGGCATCGTTGAAAATTCTCAGGTTGACCAGTTTGGCCGACAACCATTCTATATCGGCAGCACCATCCCGGTTTTCAATGCCCAAAAACACCACCATGCCGGGACCGGTTTTTCCAGCCACCACATTCCCGATGGTGACGGATGATGAACAAACACGCTGGATGACGGCTCTCATATGAATGACGAGTGACGAGTGACAAGTGACAAACGAAGCAAACAGTATGATTTCTCAGTACAAATTTCGATAAAATTCCAGAAGTATCTCATTTATTATTCCCGGAATTTTTCCCGCATTTTGGTAAATATTTCCACCACCTTAACGCCACCCCTTACTCGTCACCCCTCATTCGTCACTCGTCACTATTCCCCAGATTTTGACTTTTCTCCAACTTGCCATGGTCGTTTTCCTTTTTATCGTAGATTTGCATCAAACAAGCCGCAAATGACCCGATTAAGTGTTAATATCAACAAAATAGCCACTTTGCGTAATGCACGCGGGGGCGATATGCCCAATGTGGTCAGGGTGGCACTTGATTGCGAACGGTTCGGGGCACAGGGAATCACAGTCCATCCACGCCCCGATGAGAGGCACATCAGGTACAAGGATGTGTTTGATCTGAAACCTGTCCTGCAAGGGGAATTCAACATTGAAGGATATCCTTCGCGCGCTTTCATCGATATGGTCTGCACGGTTATTCCCGCACAGGTGACCCTGGTGCCTGATCCGCCGGGAGTGCTGACTTCGAATGCCGGATGGGATGTGATCGGGTACACCTCATTCCTGACAGAGGTTGTTGCGGAGTTCAAACGCAAGGGGATCAGGACCTCCCTTTTCATTGACCCGGCAGCGGATCAGATCCGCCGGGCTGCCGTGACCGGGACGGACCGCATCGAACTTTACACCGAGTCCTATGCCCGGGGCTATGCTTCCGACCGGGTCCGGGCCATCGCCCCGTTCTCGGCGGCTGCGCTCGTAGCGGTTGAAGAGGGTCTTGGCATCAATGCAGGTCATGACCTCAGCCTTGAAAACCTGAAATATTTTTCAAAGAATTTGCCTGGATTGCTCGAGGTCTCCATCGGGCATGCCCTGGTCTGTGACGCAATATACCTGGGGCTTGAGAATACCATCCAGCTTTATCTCAGGCAGCTGAATTCGTGATCTTTGCAACAACAGAAATATAACCCAACATATAATACAGGCTGAAGCCGGAACCCGGATGAAAAAAAAAACAGGATTAACCCTCGCCATCTTTTTCTATTGCACTGTAATGGTTCCCTTTGTCATGGCCGGAGATATTGAGAAAAAGGCGGCAGCCATCCACCATTCAGTCATTACCATCGATTCGCACACGGATACACCCATGCAGATGATGCAAAAAGGCTTTGACATGACCGTGCGACATGATGCGAAGAGGGATCACTCGAAAATTGATTTCCCCCGGATGAAAGAAGGGGGGCTCGATGCTGTATTTTTTGCAGTATTCGTATCGCAGGGCCCGCGTACAGCCGATGGCAATGAAAAGGTGAGACAGAAGGCGGTCGCCCTTTTTGACACGATTGATGCCGTGATAGGCCGCAACCATCTTTTCGCCGAAAAAGCGGTGTCGCCCGACGCGATCCCCGCCCTGAAAAAACAGGGAAAACGGGCTGTTTTTATCGGAATTGAAAACGGGTATGCTGTCGGGAACGACAAATCGCTGGTCAGTACCTATTACCTGCGGGGTGCCCGGTATATTACCCTGTGCCATACCAAAAACAATGATATTTGCGACTCATCCACCGATACGGTCGGCTATAACGGACTGAGCCCCTTTGGCTACGAAGTGGTCCAGGAAATGAACCATGTCGGGGTCATGGTCGATGTTTCCCATACTTCCGACAAAACGGTCAGGGATGTGCTGGCATTCACCAAGGCACCCGTCATTGCATCGCATTCATGTGCAAAAGCGATCTGCAATAACCCCAGGAACCTGTCGGACGATTTGCTGAAGGCGATCGCGAAAAACGGGGGTGTTGTCCAGATGTGCATCCTGAGTGACTATGTGAAAACCCCTTTGCCTAACCCTGCACGCGATTCGGCGAGAGCTGCCATCAGGAAAAAATACCATGATTTTGACGGCCTGAGCGACGATGAGATGAAGGAGGCACGCCAGGCCTGGACAACAGTCAACGACAGCTATCCGCAAAAGCTGGCAACCGTTTCCGATGTGGCCGACCACATCGACCACATGGTGAAGGTGGCAGGTATCAGGCATGTGGGGATCGGCACCGATTTTGACGGCGGTGGCGGCGTTGAAGGATGCTATGATGTAAGCGAGATGGGGAATATAACGCTTGAACTTGTCAGGCGTGGCTATTCGTCAGGAGATATCCGCAAAATCTGGGGCGGTAACCTCGTGCGGGTCATGAAAAAGACCGCCGCCGTTGCCGAAAAATACAAACTGCACTGCCGGTGCAGCAAATAACGGCCCCGGATGTTCATCCGGGTCAAGTTTAACATTCCAAATACCGAATTATATGGAATCGGGATCACCGAAGCCTGCAAGACAGGCAGCAAGGGCAGGAGGCAGCATTTTATCCGCTGCCTGGTTCAGATTTATTCTGTTTTTCCTGGTGGGGGTCCTTGCCGGGTTTCTTATTCCACGGGTATTGCCGGGGAATAAAGAGGCATCCCTGCCTGTTTCCGTCGCGCCTAAAGAATCAGCCACAGTTTCAAAACCGGCTGACACGCTCGGGGCTCCCGGGGTGATGCGTTACGACAACCCGCTGGTCAGGGCAGCCTGTAAGGTGCGGTATTCCTCTAAAATCGTGGAAATCAGCGTCGATCTTTCTTCACTGTACCCGGTAAAATCGGTGCTTGATTTTGATGTAAACAACTTTACCATCCTGGAGGTCCGGCATGTCAGTGTGAACGACCAGTCAACGAGCATGACGGCTTCCGGTTCGGTTCAGTTCAACAGTGTTGGCGATAACCATTACATGGTCCTTCTTGTAAACATGAACAACCTGCCCCATAAAATTGATTTTATCCTGTCGCAGAACGACGTTACGCTATACCAGAAGGCTGCTGGGATCAACGACAACTGACCGTTTTCATTAAAATGAACTCCAGTGACCTTCTCTGAAGCCATCAGCGGGAACAACCTAGCAGCCATCAGGACCTTCCCCAGGTCGGACTTGCATAATCATTGCATGCTCGGGGGTAAAAGGTCGGTAATTGAAAAATATTACGGTAAAAAGTTTGAACCCTTCAGGTCGGCGGGTTCGGGAATCGCCGATCTGAACCATTGGATCGGGCACATTTACAAACCGTTTTTTATACAGCCCGGAGCCTTCGGTAAGGCAGTGGAAGCAGCATTCGTGCAGGCACTGACCGACGGGGTGACCCGGCTTGAAATGAGCATGGATGTGACCCTGGGCAGGATGTTAAACATCAGTGCGGAACAGGTCATCAGTACCCTGAGATATTATCACCAGTCCGTCGCTCCCGGTATTGCCTTCAGGCCCGAACTCGGATTTTCGCGCGCCATACCCGTTGAAACATTAAGAACGTACTTTGATGAATACCTGGATTATGGATACTTCAGGTCGATCGATCTTTATGACGATGAATTTGCCCAGCCCATTTCTAATTTCAGGCCGTTATACAGGCTCGCACATGTGAAGGGGCTGAAATGCAAAGCCCATGCCGGGGAGTTCGGGTCAGCCGAATCGGTCAGGGAGGCTGTGGAAATCCTTGAACTTGATGCCGTGCAGCATGGGATCGGGGCTGCCGGATCTCCGGAAGTCATGAAGTGGCTGGCCGGATTGCAGATTCCGCTGAATGTTTGTCCAACCAGCAACATCAGGCTCGGGCGGGTCAGGGGGTACAAATCCCACCCTATCCGGATCCTTGCCGACCACGGGGTCAGGGTAACCATCAACACCGATGATGCACTTGTATTCGGGGACGGAACCTCCGAACAGTACAGGAAACTCTTTAAGGCGGGTGTTTTTTCTGCGGACGACCTGAATCTCATCCGGAAAAACGGACTTGAGGACTGAACATTCTGCGTCTTCTAGTGGCGGATCAGGACTTTCAGGGTACCGGGCATGGAGGAGAAATGAAAAGCCTCCAGGATATCGGAAAACGCAAACGTTTTTGAAATGAGCGGACGTGGATCCACCATCCCCTGGCTCAACAGGCTGATCGCAGGTGCAAATGGCCCGCAGCGCGACCCGGTGATCTCAAATTCATTGATCACAATTTGGTTAAGATCAATCGGGGCGGGATGCGCCACCGTGGTCTTCAACACCAGTTTCCCTGCCGGATAAAGGTGTGCCAGTGCCAGTTGAATGCCGTCGGGGCTCCCGGTGGCGTCGATGCATATTTCAGCCTTCTCCAGGATGCCAATCTTCGAAAGGGGCACCGCTTGTATTCCCATGGCTCTTGCCTTGTACACTTTTTCTTCATCGGGGTCGAAAGTGACTGTCTGACACCCATGGAGGCCGATGACCATCGAGATCAGCAGGCCGAGTTTGCCTGCTCCGAAAATAAAAACTTTCTGAGAGGGTTTCAGGTGCAGTTGTTCCGTAATTTCAACAGCAGCAGCGAGTGGTTCGGTAAAAACTGCGGATTCAGCAGACAGCCAGGAGGGAACTTCGTGGAGGTTTCGTTCGGGCAGGGTTGTATATTCCGCAAAAACGCCCGGGTGGTCCTTTATGCCCAGCACCGTCCGGCTTGAACAGTGTGTAGGCCTGCCTGTGCGGCAAAGATAACAATCACCGCAGGAGCAGTTGATCTCCCCGACTACTTTTTTCCCCGACAACCGGCCAAAGCCCGGGGCAACCTCCCCCACAAATTCATGGCCGGGAATCCCTCTGAAATCCATGTAACCCCTGATAATTTCAAGGTCGGTGTTGCAGATGGCCGAGCAAAGCACCCTGATAAGAACCTCCCCGGTTTTTGGTTCAGGCACAGGTACATCCTGTATGGTCAGCGATCCGTCAAAAACCAGGGCTCTCATGATTTTATTTTTAAATTGGCAGCTTATTCAGGATAATTTGCGTAACTTTATGGACCAACCGGAGGTATTATTATGAAACCCGGGAATCATGACACAAAACAGGACATAAAGATAATATTTGTTTATTATATCGTTATTCTTTTATGATGCGAAAAATACAAATAACAGTTTTTTCTGTTTTAATCGCACTTGTTTTCACGTGTTGTAAACCTGACCGTCCGGTATACCAGCCTGTCGGCGCCAGCCAGATCCACATCGGGGCGCTGCTGTCACTTACCGGCAGCGGGATGTCGACGGGGCGGGCTACGCAGGTTTCCCTGGAAATGGCCCGCCTTGATATCCAGGATTACCTGACTTCGCTTGGCATTCATAAAACAGTGACGCTTGATGTTGCCGATACAAGGACCGATACTACGGAAGCCTTAAAACAGTTGAAATTAATGTATGACAAGGGTGTGCGCCTGGTGATCGGGCCATACAGCAGTGCCGAGGTGGCCGCCCTGAAGAATTTTGCCGACACCCATGGCATGCTGGTCGTGAGTCCCTCCAGTGTTGCTGTTTCGCTGGCAATTCCAGGCGATAATATCTTCCGGTTTGTGTCATCTGATGTCATCCAGGGAGAGGCGATGTCCAAAATGCTCACGGACGACAAGATCAAGGTGATCGTGCCCCTGGTCCGCGATGATCTTTGGGGAAACGACCTGATGGAGGTAGTAAGGAGAGATTTTGTCAAAGCCGGCGGCATCGTTCAGACCCCTTTAAAATACACTCCCGGAACCACCGTCTTTTCGGGTTTGTTATCCAGGATGGATTCGACCGTCGCAGCGGTACTGGACCACCAGAATCCCAATGAAGTGGCCGTTTATCTCCTTTCATTCGGTGAAGGTACCGCCATCCTGGGCATGGCCAGGAAATACGAACATCTCAACAATGTCTACTGGTATGGCGGATCGGCATTCGCAGGGAACACATCCGTGATGGCTGATACAAATGCAACCCTTTTTGCTTACACCCACGGTCTTCCCTGCCCGGTTTACGGACTGGATGATGCCGCAAAAGATAAATGGCAGTCCCTTAAGAACAGGATTCAGTCACAGTTGGGCAGGCCCCCCGAAGTTTATGCCTACACGGCTTACGACGCACTCTGGGTGGGAGTGCTCACCTATACATCCACCGGGCCATCCCCTGGAATCGAACTTATGAAATCAGCTTTTGTGAATGTTGCCGCCAACTTTTTCGGGGCCTCCGGCAATACCCTCCTGGATGAAAACGGGGACCGGGCGTCAGGTAATTATGATTTCTGGGCGGTCAAGCACGACACTTCCGGCTACAACTGGAAGAGGGTTGCAAAGTATAATTCTTCAACGGGAACCCTCACCCGCATCGCGGAATAAAACTGTCATGCGGGGTTACGGGAATTATAAACGCTTGACAAAAAATACCTTACCGTCACCCTCTTTATAAAAATCGTCGATTTGGGCCTCTTTTGTATACCCGATCCGGGTATAAAAATGACGGGTAGGGGCATATTTTTCCAAAGAAGAGGTTTCCGCCACAACGAGCCGTCCGCCCATACCACTGATGATCCGGTGCGTCTCTTCAATGATCAGGCGGCCGATTCCCCGGCCCCGGCAGTTGTTATGGGTCACGATCCAGTATAGGTCAAAGCTGCCTTCGGAACCGGCGATCGGGCCGAAGCAGGTATAGGAAACAGGTTTCCCGTCAATATCGGCAAAAACAAAATGGTAATCGCTGTTTTGCCCTGATTCGAGCCTGTCTTCAACGAGTTCCAGCGCCACCGGAACTTCAAAGTCGTAGAAAAAGCCAGTTGAAAGGATCATCTCCCTTACAGCTTCCACATCTTCGGGCATCACCTCGCGGCGAAAAACAAGTTTGTTATCCTGCATGACTGCTATTTTCTTAGGGCATCGGCAATGATGCGTGTGACTACCTGCGGGAAATCGAGTCCCTTTTTCTTTGAAGCGGCCATGAATCCCCCTGATTCGGAGAGGCACGGATTGAGGTTGATATCGATAACAAGGGGTTCCGATTCCCTGGTAACCCTGAAATCGATCCTGACATACCCCTTCAGCCCCAGTTCTGTCCAGCATTTCTTGCAAATCGCGATCATTTCCTGGCGGAGCGGCTCGTCGGCCTTTGAAACCCGGAAAGTTCGGCGCGTATGCGAATACTCAAAGGAATGCTCATCCCACTTTGATTTATATCCCATCATTTTCGGCTTTCCTTCCGGGTAGCCACTGAAGGTCATTTCGGCCAGCGGGAGCACTTCCGGGCCCTGTTCGCTGTAGAGGATGGAATTGTTGAATTCACGTCCCTCGATAAACTCCTCGATGAAATAGTGGTCATGACTTTTCAGGACGGCTTTGCGGATGAAAACCTGGTCGGAACCCATGAATACACAATCTTCATCCAGTTCAAGCGACCCCTCTTCCCAGATGGGCTTCAGGATGTATTTCTTGTCCGGGTCGAGTTTATCACATTCATCCAGTGCAAATCCCGCGGGAGTCGGAACCCCGATTTTGCCAAGTTCACGCTTTGCGAGGAGTTTGTTGGAGCACTGGAACATAGGGATCAGCGGCGAACCCGTGTAGGGGATCCGAAGGTAATTCAGCACCGAATTGGCCATGAAGGTAAATTCTCCCTTATTCCCGATCGTCTCGGCAAGGTTGAAAATAATATCAGGACTGGCTTTCTGAAGCTGCCGGATGGCGGTTTTCAGGTTCAGGTCGATTTGCTGGTAAAGAACTTCGTAGTGGAGGGTTCCCAGTGCTTCGGTCACAAGGTTAACCTGTTCGATGACATCGGCTTCGTCATCCTTGGGTTTCTTTGAAAGCTTGTTGTATAGGATCAGTGCTCTTTTTTTCATTTCTTGTCTTTCCCCGGTTAAATATTCGCCCTTTTCCTGGCTGAATCCATGATCTCCCGGATAATTCTTTCAAAATCATACCCGTGTTTGTATGCAAGGATGGGTAGATCGGAATGAACCTTGTCGAGCCCCGCCAGGGGGTTTACCTCGATAAAGCTGGGAACGCCGTGGCGGTCGACGCGAATGTCAACCCGGCCGCCGTCGCGGCAGCCGAGCAGGCTCCAGGTGGCCAGGGCAAGGGCGGTGCATTTTTCCGAAATTTCCTTTTCCGGAACGACATATTCAACCGACTTCAGGTAGTCCGACTTGGTCTGGTAGGAATAGATGCTGTTGGTATCTTCTTTTTTATAGAGGATCTCCATAGTCCCAACAGGGTAACCTTCACGGCCGGTTCCCAGAACGCCGACAGTAAATTCCCTTCCCGGCAGGAACTCCTCAACCAGCAACCCGGAAGGGTAACGTTGCAGGAGGCCGGTGCACACCGTTTTCAGCTCTTCAGGAGTGTTTACCTTTGAAAGTGAATTGATCCCCTTTCCGGTGCCTTCGGAACAGGGTTTGACAAAAAGCGGGTAGGGCAGGTCGATCCCGGCGATATCGTTGATGTTTTCGACTACTGCAAAATCAGGCGTGGCAATCCCGCCGTCCCTGACCACGTGCTTGGTCATTCCCTTGTGGAGCGTCAGCGACAGCACAAGCGCGTCGGAGAAAGTATAGGGAATCCGGTAGGCGTCAAGCAGGGCAGGCACCTGGGCTTCGCGTCCCAGCCCGTACATTCCTTCGCAGATATTGAACACCAGATCCCAGCGGTCGCCTTTTACAAGACGTGCAGCAAGATGCCGGAGGTGGCCGATCCGATCGGTTTCATAGCCGAGTTGCTGCAATGCCGCTTCGATGGCGGCAATGGTACTCTCCCGGTCAAATTCCGCTGTCTCCTCCTCGCTGTATCCCTCCTTCAGGTAATCAGACCGTAAATCATACGTTAAGCCTATGATCATATTATTGAGTAAAATCGGGGTATCTGAAAATTTTTCCTTCGTAATTTTTCAACAGGACATAACCATCTTCGCGACCCATGTAATATTCGGGTAGCAGCGGGATCTTGCCGCCGCCGCCGGGGGCATCCACCACGTAGGTCGGAACGGCATACCCGCTCGTATGACCGCGCAGGCCCTGGATGATCTCCAGCCCTTTTTCAATGGTGGTGCGGAAATGGCCGGTTCCCAGAACCGGGTCGCACTGGTAGAGGTAGTAGGGGCGAACCCTGATTTTTAAGAGCGCGTGCATGAGGTTTTTCATTACCTGGACATCATCATTGATGCCTTTCAGCAACACGGTCTGGCTGCCCAGTGGAATCCCGGCATTGGCAAGTTTCTCGCAGGCATCTTTCACCTCAGGTGTAATCTCATCGGCATGGGTGAAATGTATACTCATGAAGAGAGGATGGTATTTCTTCAGCATGTTGACCAGCGGGCGGGTGATGCGCTGCGGGAGTACAGCCGGGACTTTGGTCCCGATCCGGATGATCTCCACGTGCGGAATGCTGCGCAGGCGCGAAAGCAGGTACTCAACATGCAGGTCGGGCATGGTCAGCGGATCGCCGCCGGAAATGAGCACGTCGCGGATCTCCTGGTGTTGCTCGATATACTTCAGACCGGCTTCCCACGATTTGACGCCGATGTGGCATTTCTCCTTGGCAACCATGCGGGTCCGGGTACAATACCTGCAATAGGTGGAACAGAAACCGGTTACAAGGAAAAGCACCCGGTCGGGGTAACGGTGAACGATGTTTGGAACCGGGCTGTCATGCTCTTCCGACAAGGGATCGGCAGCCTCTCCCGGATGGGAAAGAAATTCGTCGAAAACGGGAACCACGCTTTTGCGAAGCGCCTGTTCGGGGTTGCCGGGATCAAGAAGGCTGATGTAATAGGGTGAGATGCGCAAGGGAAGTGCCTGGCTTTGTATTTCATATGGCCGCACTTCGTTTTCCGAAAGCCTGATATAGCGGGCAAGCTGATCGATGGAGCGGGCGCTGTTTCTGACTTGCCAATGCCAGTTGTTCCAGTCCTTGACGGTTGCTTCGGGAAAATATTTTTGAAGGAAAGCAAGTGAACGATCGCTTATGTCAACTTTATCGCGATCGATCCTGGATTTTAAATATTCATCTAAAAGGGATGCTTCATCTATGAAGGTTGACTGACTTGGAGGTTCTTCGTCTTCTGATAATTCGGGATGGGGGATGACCAGTTTTTCAGTTGGATCTTTTTCCATTGCTTTTTTCTCGGTTGGGAGGTTAAGATTAATGATGCCCTCTACCTGTTTGGTAAATGCTTAGGTGTTTGCTTATCAGTTTGTTATAAGTGTCGTTGATGATCATCATTCTAAAATCGGCTTCGCATGCAAATAGGCAACAAATTTATGTATTTTTGACACCGGAAAACGATATTTTTTCAACAAAATTGTGTTAATAAACTCTCTCAAAATGAAATTGTTTTTCAGGCAGTTCGGAAGCGGAAAACCGGTGGTGATTCTGCATGGATTATTTGGTCTTTCCGACAACTGGGTTACCTTCGGAAAACGGCTGGGGGAGGATTATTCCATTTACATTCCCGACCTTCGTAACCATGGGCAATCACCGCACAGCGGCGTTTTTGACTTTCCATCGCTCGAAAGCGATGTGGCGGAGCTGATCGACGACCTGGGTCTCGGCAGGATCATCCTCATCGGCCATTCACTGGGAGGGAAAATCGCCATGTTCTTTGCCCTGCATCATCCTGAAATGGTTGAAAAGCTTGTGGTAGTCGATATTTCTCCCAGGCCGTCGCCTCCCGACCGGGAGCACCAGCAGCTGCTCAATGCGATGCTGGGGGTTGACTTCAGCCTGGCCGGTTCAAGAAGTGATGTTGAAAACCAGTTGAAAGCCACGGTCAGCAGTCCGAAGCTCCGTCAGTTTCTCCTCAAGAATGTATACTGGCGCGACCGCCACAGCATGGATTGGCGCCTGAACCTCCGGGGAATCAATGAAAACCTGCTGGCAGTGGGGGAGGGAATCAGCGAACCCGGCACCTTCGACGGGCCCGCCCTTTTCATACGCGGCGGAAAATCCGATTATATCGCGGATTCGGATCTCCCGGGCATTCAAATGAAATTCCCCCGTGCCGGTGTGACGACCATCGCGAATGCTTCGCATTGGGTTCACGCGGATGCTCCGGGGGAATTTTTCAGCCTGGTGGCTGATTTTATCGGCAATTGATCAATAACGGTCGATCTCTATCTTGGAAATGGCTGTTTTAATCGTCAGGAAAATCTTGTTTTTCCCGGTTGCAAAATTAGCGGTCTGGTAGATCCCGTCACCCTTTTTGGTAAATCCTTCAAAATCCTTGCTGATCATAAAGGATTCCGATTTGATCTGGCAGGCCGATTCTTTCGGGATTTCAACTTTTATGGAAGATGCTCCGGCATTGAACGACATGTAGGTCAACGGGTTTTTGTTCCCGATCTTGATGTTGATCGAGGAGGCACCGGCATCGATCGTCGTGGTATCGATTTTGTAATCCCTCAGGTCCATGTTGATCTCGGCCGCCCCGATCTCGAAGATAAGGTTCCAGGATGGTTTTTCGTTTAGTTTGATCCCGACATTATTGTCCTTGACCGAATGCCTGATACCCGATTTTTCAAGTGAAAGGGCGATCTTTTTCATGCCTTTCTCTCCGGAGGTTGTAAGCGAGTAATTCCCGATGTCGCCGGTTTTGCTGAAGGAGAGCAGATCAGAGGTAACCCCCTGCAGGTTGAAATTGCCAGCGGCAGCTTCGAGTTTCAGCTCCCCTTTCCCGGTAAGCGAGTCATAGGGCACGCTGAGGTTTTGCGGCTGGTAATTATAGGTGGTGGTGCTGTCTTCATCCTCATCCCAGTCCTTATCCGACCATCCCCTGAAATTGTGAAAATGCCACCACGAAGATTTTTCAGAGATACGGTGGAAAAAGATCACCGTAACCGCCAGAACGGCTACAAGTGCGCCAATTTTGATCCCGTCGCGGATGGGCAGGATGGAGATCCCCCAAAGGATGAGGATCAAAGGCCACAGGTTGAATAGGGTCCGGATGCCAAACTCCAGTACGCCAAAATTGTTCAGCATAAATAAAATCCCGATTGCTATCAGGATAAAGGCCCAGAATACGTGACGATATTTCATTGTTTCAGGAATTTACGGGTTAGTATTATGATTTCTTTCGGTTACGGTTCTCAACAGGAGACCGATCCCGATGACGATGAGAATGACCGGCCAGAGGTCGCCGAAGTTCACCTGCGGGATAAGTTCGTCCGCGAGGAACAGAACCCCGAGTGTTATCAGGACGAGGCCCCCGATCAAACCTCCTTTTCGGCGTTTCCTGGTTTCGGGGATGGATACCGGGTTGAAATTACCCGGGTTCACCGGGTTTTCACCGGGCTGACCTGTCGGGTCGGGTTGCGGCGTTTCATGTTCCTGCGGCGGCTGGGGTGTGAATGGCTGGAACCTTACCGGGTTCTCAGGAGTGACGATCCACAGGACGAGATATATCAGTACCCCGCCGCCACCGGCAAGGGCCAGTATGACAAAGGCAAGGCGGATGAGCAGCGGATCCATCACAAAGTATTCACCAAGTCCGCCGGCAACACCGGCAAACTTCCGATCGGCAAGGCTGCGATAAAGACGTTTTGATTCCATGAGACTGGTTATTTAGAGAATTTGGCTGTTTGACGGCAACAGGTATAAAAGGTTACACGCGTGGAAATCTTATTCGGCCGCGGCAGCCTGTTTTTTCCGGTAGATCCTGGCTGAAAGCGCAAGGCTCAACTCGAAGAGGGCGTAAAGCGGGATGGCAACGATCACCTGGCTGAAAACATCGGGACTGGGGGTGATCACACCCGCAACGATCAAAATGCCAACCACGGTGTGCTTCCTGTATTTGCGGAGGTGCTTCGGGGTGATCAGCCCGATCCTGGTCAGGAAGAGGATGAGCACGGGAAGCTCGAAAAGGAGTCCCATCAGCAGGGTCATCATGGTAATGGAGCTGACATAGGAGGTAAGCGCAATCTGGTTGGTTACAGCATCGCTTACCGTGTATCCCCCGAGGAAGTTGATCATGAGCGGGGCGGCAATGAAATAGCTGAAAAGCACACCGGTGACAAACAGCAGCGACACGATGGCAACAACCCCGCGGGAGCCTTTGATCTCCTTGTCGGAAAGGCCCGGCTTGATGAACCGCCACAGCTCCCATAAAGCGTAGGGAAGTGCCACGATGAGCCCCGCGATCAGGGATATGTTCATGTGCGAAGTGAACTGGCCCGCCAGGCTGATGTTGATCAGCTGGAAATGCGACGGGTCAACGCAAAGAGAGGGCATGGAGAGCCATTCTCCCAGTTTGCAGAAAGCCCGGTAGGTAATGAAGGTTTTCGACTTGGGGGCGAGGATGATATCGTCAAAAAGTACCCCCTTAAAGGCAAAGGCACCGATCGATGTTACCAGTATGGCAATGATGATCCGCCACAGGGATCCCCGGAGCTCATCAAGATGTTCCCAGAAGGTCATCTCTTTTTCGTCATCTTCGTCATTGCTGCCGCTAAACTTCATGTTGCTGGGTTTTATCTAAGCAAAGGTAGAATAAAATTTTTTCCATCACTTTGTATTGAGGATTTTAGTTCGTACTTTTGAATAAATATAAAACCCATGGCCGAACGCGAAATCCTGCTTGAACAGATGCTCAAGGTATTGAAGGATATAGAGACCAATACCTGTGACAAACAATTTTACCCTGATGTTAATGTGTTAGAGAAGAAAATCGATCATATCATTGACCTTCATGAAAAAGAGATCGAACTCCTGAAAGCACTGACCAGGGACCGTTGTACCTGCAAGAAAAACAAGGACAAAAAGCCCAAGAAGGAGAAAAAGGAAAAAAAATCAAAATAATCCGTGGCTCACAGGCAGTTTTTAATTTTCCAACCCCTGATGCGGGAGAGATACTTTTATGTAATTTTGTTTACGTTTCAAGAATTTCTTTGACATATTTTAAATAGTTTTTGTTCTTATCCACTTCTAAACCAACCACAAAATGAAGAAGTCTTTTACATTTATTTTACTGTTCCTGATGTGCGTTCACTGGTCATTTGCACAGCAGGAATCACCAAAACCGGTTGTTGACCGGCCTGTATACTTCGATATCTCGCCGCCCCTGCGGGATATGGTTAACCTGGGACCTGAAAAGTACGATTGCTCATGGAAGGACGGCATTGTCAGGAACCGCTTTAACATCAAGGATACCCCGGGCATGACCAAAGGGATCCCCGATTTCCGCGATCCGGGCCTGCAGGACCATTTCGGACTGATCCTCCCCGATACGACCATCGCCAATTTTGATGGCGTCGGCAATGTAAATGGTGCTGTTCCTCCCGACACCTATGGTGAGGTTGGTTCAAATCATTATTTCCAGGTAGTGAATATTTCCTATGCCATTTTTAGTAAGACCGGTGTAAAGTTACTGGGTCCCAAGGCCAACAGTTCGGTTTGGAGCGGCATGCCCAACAACTCGAATGACGGCGATGCAGTGGTTGTTTATGATGAAATTGCCGACCGCTGGCTGTTTTCCCAATTTTCGCTGCCAAACTCGGCCGGCCCCTTCTACCAGATGATCGCCGTTTCCCAGACCAACGATCCTACCGGTTCATGGTACCGTTACCAGTACTCCTTTTCACAGATGCCCGACTATCCTAAATTCGGGATCTGGCCCGACGGGTATTATATGTCATGCAACCGTTTTGCCAATGCCTCCGGCGGCGGATTTGTAGGAATCGGTGCCTATGCATACGACCGCGCCGCCATGCTCGCGGGATCTCCCACGGCTGCCAGGATTTCGTTTACCCTCTCTTCAGGCAATGAAGCCTACGCTATGCTTCCTTCCGATTGTGACGGCACCTTCCCCCCGGTCGGAACCCCCAATTATTTCACCTATATCCGTACTGCTGTCGGAAACCAGCACCTCGGCATCTATGAATTTCATTCCGACTGGGCCAATCCTGCAAACGCCACATTCGGGAACAATGTAACCCTTGCCGTCAACACCTTTACCAGTTTGTCGCAGGGTATTCCGCAGCCCGGAACAACGCGCAAACTCTCCACCCTGGGCGACCGCCTGATGTACCGCCTCCAGTACCGGAAATTCAACGGCTATTCTTCGATGGTCGTCAACCACTCGGTGAATGTCGGTTCAAACGTTGCCGGTGTTCGCTGGTATGAACTCAGGAATCCCGGGACCGGCTGGTCCATTTACCAGCAGGCGACCTATGCCCCGGCCGACAACAATTCCAGGTGGATGGCCAGTGTGGCCCTCGACACCGCCGGTACGATGGCGATGGGCTTCTCTGTTTCAAGCGGCACCGTGTTCCCGAGCATACATTACACTGGGAGGTTTAAAAACGATCCCCTTGGCCAGCTCACCTTCACTGAAAAATCGATCATCGACGGAGCCGGTTCACAGACCGCCGGCAACAATACGGGGCAGTCGGATGGCCGGTGGGGTGATTACAGCGGCATGAGTGTCGACCCGAAATCACCTACCACCTTCTGGTATACCACCGAATATTACAAAAGCACATCAGCCGACAGCTGGAGCACCCGCGTGGGATCCTTCACCTTCGCCAATGTGTTTTCTTCATCGGCTTCCGCCTACCCGACCACCTTGTGCGCGGGCGACTCGGTCCAGCTCAACGATGTACCTTACGGGGGTTCAGGGAACTATACCTATTCATGGACTTCGGTGCCGGCAGGGTTTACCTCAACTTCCAAAAAACCAAAAACCGCACCGCTGGTGAATACGAAATATGTATGTGCCGTAAGCGACGGCAGTTCGACCCGCCACGATACGGCAGCAGTCTCCGCCATTGCACCTCCTACTGTTAATGCCGGACCCGATACACTTGTCTGCTGGTTTGCCACCAAAGTTACCTTACACGGCACAGCAAGCAATTACAGGATGATCGGGTGGGCCACCTCGGGCGACGGCACCTTCAGCAATTCCTCATCTCTCACCACCGACTACACCTTCGGTCCCGGCGATAAAGCCAACCTTGGCGTTGACCTGAAACTGATCGGCATCCCGAACATCCCCTGCAGTGCAAATGTTACCAGCACGCGGCACGTGGGGTTTGATCCGTGCAGCGGAATCGACGATCGTTCAACGGGGAACCTTTCCATGGAGATCCGCCCGAACCCCGCTACCGAAAAAGCAACCTTTACCCTTAAAGGGCTCAGGGACAAAGCTGCGACCCTGAACATCACCAACATGTCGGGAGAGGTGGTGTATTCCACCCTGATCCTGCCGGCAGGCAGCCAGGCTGTTAAACTGGTGAACCTGAACAGTTTTGGCAAAGGTGTTTACATCGTACAGGTTAAATCGGAAACGCAGGTTACTTCACAACGGCTCATCGTTCAGTAACTGTTATCTTTTTGCCATAACAAGGCGGCCCGGGGAATTTTTCGCCCGCGGCCGCCTTTTTTATCTAACGGGCACTGTTTCAGGTAGGAATTTTGATTACATTTGTGCCCGATGAAGCGGTTTTTCGCAATATTCCTACTCCTCCTGTTCCTGTTTAACACGCTGGGATATTACCTTGTGTTCAGTTACAACCAGTACGTTCTGAGAAGCGAGATCAGGAGCCTGGTGAAGTCGCATCATTTTGACAGGGGCTGTACCATCCTGAGGATCCATGACAAGATGCCTGAGGGGGATTTCCAGAGACTCAATGCTGATGAATTCCGTTACAGGGGCGTATTGTACGATATCGTTTCAGAAGACCATGAGCCCGGCATCATCATCTTCAGGTGCATTGCCGACAACCAGGAAGATAACCTGATCGCTGGATTTTCACGTTCCCAGGAATTTGTCAACAGCCAGGGCAATTCTGCCACTGCAAAGCATGCCGCGGCCATGTTATTTCATGTGATCACCCTCGCCCTTGTTGAGGTTTCTCCTGATCAACTCACTCCGTTTCCTTCCGAAGTAAAATTTGAAATTCATTTATTCCCGGTTTTTTCAATTCCTTCTAAACCAGTTTTTCCGCCTCCGGAGCGCTCCTGATAAATTATGAAGGTAATCCTTCATCAACAATCCAGGAAGTTACACCTTGCAGGAAAACGACCCGTTTATACAGGTCCCGGCCCCGTCGCTTTTCAGGTGAAGGTGCCAGGCTTCGGAACGGCATTAGTTGATATTGGATCTGCCTGAACTGAATTCAAGCCTGTAAATTCCAGTGCAGGTCCAGCAGTTTTTATCGCATGCAAACAACTTCCATTTACTCATTTAAATCTGTTCACATTATGAAAAAATGCACATTTATTTTTACTTTAATGATTCTCTTGGCTGGAACCAGTTCCTGGGCCAAACCCGTGGAGATCAAAGATGCAAGGCTTGCCGCAAAGAATTTTTATTACGAGCGGCTCGTTAACAACATGCACAGGACGTTGCCGTACAGTTCTGTAGCCATCGGTGCCGAATTTGTGGAAAAGGAGGGAATGACCCCGGTTTACTACGTTTTCAATTTCGAAGGCAACGGTTACATCATCATTTCTGCTGATGACTGCTGCTACCCGGTGATCGGGTATTCGTTTGATTCGCAATACAATCCTGTTAACCAGTCCGACAATTTCGTTTTCTGGATGAACAACAGGAAACAGGAAATTGCCGGGAACATCAAAAGCAATTTTCTTCCTGATGCCACGGTGACAAAAGAATGGAACCGGCTGAACGCCATCAATCCTGCGTCAGTTTCCGACAGCCCGTCCGCTGTTACCGATGTTGCTCCGCTGCTGACCAGTTTGTGGGACCAGGGCTTTCCCTACAACTTTTTATGTCCTGCCGACGCCACTTGCGGATCGTTTGGCGGGCATGTGACCGTCGGCTGCGTTGCCACGGCCATGGCCCAGATCATGTATTACTGGCGATGGCCTGTAACCGGCACCGGGGTTCATTGCGACAGCTGGATGAAATATGGACAGCTTTGTGCAAGCTTCGGCAGTACCACCTATGATTGGGCCGGGATGACCGATTCGCCTTCAAAGGAATGTCTTCCCATCTCCACCCTTTGCTATCATTGCGGGATCGCAGTGAACATGCAGTATAATTCTGATAACCAGTGCTCTTCAGGTGCTTATACATCTTCCGTACCCGGTGCCCTGAAAAATTATTTCAGCTATTCCAACAACTGCACCTATTCATCGAAATCATCCTATTCGACCACCGACTGGAATAACCTCCTCACGGGCGACCTGAACACCGGCAAACCGATCCAGTACGGCGGCCAGGGTCCCTCAGGAGGTCACTCATGGGTTTGCGACGGGTACCAGGGTACCGACTACTTCCACATGAACTGGGGATGGAGTGGATCTTCAAACGGTTATTTCTACCTCAACAATCTCAATCCAAGCGGGTACACCTTCAACAGCGGCGAGGAAGCCGTTCTTCACATTGAACCAAACACGGCGGTTTATCCTACCTATTGCACCGGGAATACAGTGGTCAATGCCGATGACTTCGGTTCTATTGAAGATGGCAGCGGTCCTGCGTTGAATTACCAGGCAAACAGCAACTGCAGCTGGCTCATCGCCCCCGACGACAGCGTGAAGACCGTCACCCTCACCTTCGCCCGGTTTGCAACCGGTACCGGCGGCGTGGTTAAAGTATATGACGGCAACGATGCCACAGCACCCCTTCTTGGCAGCTATTCTGGTACGTTAACAGCCATGCCCACGGTCGCCTCAACCGGTCCTTCGATGTACATCACCTTTGTGACCGATGGCACGGCTACGGCAAACGGCTGGATGGCCAATTATTCCACCACTGTTAACAAATTCTGCGAATCCACCACCACCATCCTCGACGCTTACGGCAATATCACCGACGGCAGCGGCCGGTTCCAGTACCGCAACCAGTCGAGCTGCCGGTGGAACATCATGCCCCCGGGCGCTTCGAAAATTGTGCTGACTGTGAACAACTTCAACACCGAGCAGGACAATGACAAACTGATGATCTACGACATGGGAACCGGCACCCTGATGACTACCCTGTCGGGAACCTACAACACTCCCCCGGGACCCTTCACCACCACAACAGGCAAAATGATGCTTCAGTGGTTTACCAACAACTCGGTGCGGGGTGAAGGCTGGGATGTCAGTTTCTCCCCGATGGTCGGAACGGAGGACCTCACAGCGTTCAGCGAACTTTCGGTATACCCCAACCCGGCCAGCCAGGTGGTGAATGTAAGTTTTACCATCAGCGAACCGCAGAATGTAAAAGTGGAGATCCTTTCACTGAAAGGTGAAACCCTGTTTACCGATAACCAGGCCTTCTTCAAAGGTCCTTACCTGAAGGCGATTGATGTTTCTGCCTACCCGAAGGGCATCTACATGCTGCAGCTGAAGTCGGACCAGGGGACCGCCGTTAAGAAAATAGTGGTTCAGTAATTAACCTATCACCGTCTTTTAACAATGACCGGATGCAAATCCGGTCATTGTTTTTAGCCTCTCGTTGATAAGCAGGTAACATAAACATTAATAGAGCAGCGGGGATCAGTATCTGACAAAAAAATGGAAGAAAAGGGATAAATTTCACGAATAATAATATCAAACATGTGGTAATTGTCAACCCGGTTGGATGATGCACCGGAATATATATTTTTCAGAATGATGTTGCCAATTCAAAAACACTTCCTATTTTTGAAGATTCTTATAACCGAACACGAATCCCCGGATGAAGAAAATTCTTTCCATTCTTTTGGTATCTGTTTTCTTCTATAACATTATAGGATTCTACCTGAATTTTGCAATGGAACAATTCAGGATCAAAGAAGAAGTTAAAGAAAAGATCATTTCCAGTCTTCCTGAAAGCGAGTTGACAATTCTAAAGATTTCCTCGTCGGACAAAGGGAAGATTTCCTGGCTTGACGAGGGTAAGGAATTCAGATATAAGGGTGAGATGTTCGACCTTGTGAAAACAAAACAGGGAACGGATACCACCTGTTACTATTGTTTTTGTGATTCCAGGGAAAATAAGCTGCTCTCCAGCCTGGATAAACTGGTCAGGGAACAGTCGGACCGTTCACAGTCAAGATCGGTCCATAAAAATCAGGTGATCAATTATTTTTTCCAGGAGACCTCATTTACCCAATTCAATCATGAGTCTTCCGTCCAATATCCAACCTATGTTTCCGGCCATCAGTTTATTGATACCGATGTGTTAACGCCACCTCCCCGGTCCTAAGAATCATAGGTTGATACCTTTCACCCTGCTGGCATTCCTTCGGAATGTAATCGTTTATGATTGGGGCAATCCCGGTCAAGCCCTGGAATTTTGCACGCAACAAACCATTTGCTGAAGTTAATCCCGGGCAACATCCTCCAGAGAGGAAGAAAAATTTCTACGCAACCGAAGTCCCGTCCCATGAAACCTGTGGATATCAGTGAGCAATCGAAAATGATCCATAGGTTCAAGTTGTTTTTTCATTGTGGTTAATGGTTTAGAGCAGCAAGGGACCCAGGTTGCGTTTTTTATTCAGGATATGAAAAGAACAGTTTTGTTTCTCCTCAAACAAAATTACAAAGAAAATATCCTCTATCCCGGAATTTATCAGCGGGTCATAAAATTATTTCCTCCCGGCATGAGGTTAATCGTATCCTTGACCCCGTGTACTATTCCTTCTTCCGGGAACTGAGCCCGAATGGCACATACAACGGGCAGAAGCTGATCAGGCTGGTCAGGATAAAGATGCCGGCGACGATCAGCAGGATGATGGCGAGTATGCCTGATATTGCCTTGACGAAAAATAATACAACAACGACGACTGCGATCAGGATCCTGATCACCCTGTCGATTAATCCCATGTTATGTGTAATTATTATATGAAAACCAAACTTGACAACATTGAACTTGAAGTTTCCAAAAAACTATTTGGGAAAACAACTAAAATTAAATTTAATGGAAAGACTATTTCCGTTCGAAATCAGACAATTTCTAAGACAATTAATATTTTGAAAAGCAATTACGAATTAATCAAAGCACACTATATCTCAAATCTTTCTAAAAGCCAGATCCCTGAAATTGACAATGCAGAATTGAATACTCTTTGTGTAAATATTCTTTTCTTTTATATTGACCAGTACAGTAGATGGAAAGAGCAATACAAGAAATCAAACTATGAAATCACGTTTTACGAAAAGGATTTTGACCATCCGACAACTCACGACATTATAATTTTCTTTATGCAAGAAAAACACCCTGAGAATTGGGAAAGCATAAGTGCAAAATATATCAAAATGGAAAGAAATATTTTTAATGAATATTGGATCAACAGACAAGCATATTTTAATAAATAACTACACATAACATGCAGGCAACCAAAACAATGCTAACTATAACGGTGCTAAGCGAATTATTACCTTTGCTTCGGTTGCCTGCCATACGTTCTGTTTCATAACTTCAGTATTTTGGTTTATCAATCAATGGTTAATAAATGCAAATATATACATAAGTATATGAAATATCACAATCGTCAAAGGGTTGATTCCACTGTACGGTTCGTTTTTAACCTGAACCTGCAGGTATGTGGCGGCTTTCAACAGGAATGTGCCGGGCTCATTCAAGGGTAAACCACGAATCCGTACTGGTCGCGCCTGTGGCGCCTGAGATATGCCGGAATTCGTTGGTGTGCTTGTTGTATATATAATCTTTTATCCATTCCTGGTGGTTCGTCGCAATCTGTCTTATGGCTTCGGAGAATGTGAGTAATTCTTCGTCGGTCATGATGGGATGGAGGGAGAGCCTGACCCAACCGGGTTTTTCCGAAAGGTCGCCATCGTCGATCATGTCGGTGATCGACTTTGATTTTTCGTGGCTTACATGCAGCAGGTAATGCCCGTAGGTGCCTGCACACGCGCATCCGCCCCTTACCTGGATCCCGAAACGGTCGCTGAGAAGTTTCACCACCAGGTTGTAATGGATATTTTCAATGTAAAACGAGATCACCCCGAGCCGGTCCTTCACATTGCCCGCCAGGATGTGCAATCCCGGGATCTGCTGAAGTTCCCTGAATGCAATTTCAACAAGTTCGGCTTCGCGCTCGTGTATTTTCGAAACGGTCATCCTGTTTTTCAGTTCGAGCGACATGGCCGTGCGCATGGCCTGCAGGAACCCCGGGGTTCCTCCGTCTTCACGGACTTCAATGTCGTCGATGAATTTATACTCCCCCCAGCGGTTTGTCCATTCTACGGTGCCGCCGCCCGGCTGATCGGGAACCTGGAGTTTGTATAGCGAGGAGTCGAATATCAGTACGCCTGATGAACCGGGCCCCCCAAGGAATTTATGAGGAGAGAAATAAATGGCATCGAGTTTCTCCATCGGATCGGCCGGGTGCATGTTCATGTCGTCGTAGGGGGCTGATGCCGCGTAATCGATAAAGGCGTGACCCCCGTATTCATGCATCAGTCGCGCAAGACGGTGCACCGGCGTGCGGATGCCGGTCACATTCGAACAGGCTGTGAAAGAGCCGATCTTGGTGGTGCGGTCTTTATATTTCCGCAAGGCATTTTCCAGGTGGTCGGGGTTTACCAGCATGTCGGTGCCCGGTTCGATAACCACGACTTCTGCGCTGGTTTCATACCAGGAGGTCTGGTTGGAGTGATGTTCCATATGGGTAACAAATACCACCGGTAGCTCGTTTTCATGCATCTGGTGCTGGTGCATCGGGTCGGCGCAATGCTTCAGCCCCAGTATTCTCTGGAATTTGACAATGGCCCCGGTCATCCCGAACCCGGTGGTAATAATCACATCCCCCGGACCGGCATTTACATATTCCTTGATCTTCCGGTGGGCGAGGTGATACGCCTCTGTCATCAGCCGCCCGTTCTCGCAGGTTTCGGTGTGTGTATTCCCGACAAAAGGCCCGATCACACGGATGAATTTATCTTCAATAGGAAGGTATAATCTCCCGCTGGCAATCCAGTCGGCATAGATCATCTTTTTCGGACCGTAAGGAGTGATGAACACACAATCCTGGCCGATGATCTTTTTGCGGAATTGCTCAAAATATTTTTCGGTTGTCATAAACCCTGATATGCTTGTTGAACAAATACACTGATCCCCGGGAAGAACGTTCGGCATATGCCGGGTTTTCCCGGGGATCAAAAGTAATGAATTCGCGGACAGGTTCGCAGGAGAACGAACCGTTGTAATTGCAAGGTACAGTAAATAAGCCTGCTATGTGAAAATAATCTGGGTCTGCAATCCTCCGCATTTTTCGTAAAACTGGCCGACGGTGAGCACCGCGGATACATCCTCCCAGAGATCCTCCTTTTTGAGTTTGAACATGTCCATGGCCAGTTTGCATGCATAAACTTCGCCGCCGCCGGCCACGATCATTTCAAGGAATTCCTTCACGGGAGGGATGTCTAGCTTGTCCATCTGGCTGCGCATCATGGCCGAAACCCCGGCCTCAACGCCCGGGATGATGCCCAGGAGGGTGGGGAAGGGCAGTCCGCCCGGCATGCGCATCGCAGGGTTACCGGTTACCCCGGTATGCAGGCTGTTCATGGTTTTTTTGGTGATGGCATCGAGGCCGAAAAAGGTGAAAAACAACTTCGTTTCAATACCTTCCATCACCGCGCCATTGCCCATCACCAGTGTCGCATAGACATCCTCGATGGTACCTTTTGCACAGATGATGCATACTTTCTTCAATGGGAATTCTTCATTTGCCATAGCTGTAAATTTTAAATGATGGGTACCTGCATCCTGTTGTAACACAATGAATACGGCCCTGGATTTAATTGATTAACTTGATTCTGAATGCACCTATACACAGGATGCAGGTTTGGGGATGCCGGCGACCTTGGCAGCTTTCTTCATGGGAGCACCCGGGAAAAGTCCATAAAAGCCCTTGATGTCGATGATCCCTGAATTCCCGACCGACCGGATGGTGAGTGCTTCGCCCTTTGCAAAGCGTTCACGTAGGAAATCCAGGACTGCAAGATGCTTTTCTGTCAGGAGGATCCCTTCTTCCTTTGCAATTTCAACAGCCATTTCTTTGTTCCACTGTGCAGGATTCGTGAAATAACCCTCTTCATTTATATCGACGGTTACGCCTGCAAAAACTTTCTGTGCCATAGTGAGTTAAGATTTGAAGATTTGAGAATTTGAGGATTTGAGAATGTATTACCGGGTTTCTGAATTCATTGCCTGGATCAGGCGCAACGTGAAGGAGAGTGATTTCCTGACTTCCGGTGAGTTGAGTTGTTTCATCAGTCCAAAAATGGACCTGTTATCCAGTTTATCATCCATTTTCATGGTCGCAAAAGCATTTGTCGCCCGGTTGAGCGCAGCAAGAAGTTCAGGCTGGTTTAGGTTGCGGACAATCCCTGCAACCTGGTCTAGGTTGTCGCCCAGGTTACGCAGATCCTCCACGCTGAAAATCTGTATAAATTTATCAAGAATTTCCATCACCCCTGCGGCGAAGGTAAAATATCCCTTCTGGTCCAGTTCATTCATTTTATTTACCGCATCCAGTCCTACCTGGTGAAGGATCGGGGATACATCTTTCATGAAGTCCCTGGCGCTTTCAACCATGTCGAGCATTTCGTGAAAGGTACCGATGTTTTGCAGGATCTTGACCATCAGCATGGGAACCCCGCTGTGGTCAAAATCGATCTGCGATTTATCGAGCATCACCACCGTATGTTTGAAGGCATCCTTTGCCACGATGCTGAGATCGGACACGAGGTCGTCAAACTCCTCGCGGTTTCTTTTCTGCTGCTCAACGCTTTCAAGGATCAAATCCATTTTTTGGTTGAGGGCCAGTATCTGTTCCTGGATGTGTTGTTCTGTCATAGCCTGTAACATTACATTCTTTTACCAGCCATCGTCATCTTTGAATCGATAGGCATCTCTTTTCCTTTCAGGAGAATGTGCCAGTAGATCCACCTGAAAAGCAGTTTGCCGTAGTGGTTGGTGCGGGTTTCCTTCAGCAGGCCGAACGGCCCGATCCCGGGGAAGGGAAAGGAGCCGGGCAAAGGCTCTGTGTCGTAGTTGAAATCGATGAGGGCCCCCTTGCCAAAACCGGTTTCGATGTAACAGTTCGAGTGCCCGTCGAACGATTCTGTAAACGGGCGGCTTTCAATGGCACATATGAGGTTCGCGGTGAGCACGTCGGCCTGGAAATGAACCACAGACCCGGCTTTGGAAGTGGGGAAGTTTCCAGCATCCCCGATCACGAAAATGTTCGGGAAAAAATCCGATTGCAGGGTGTGTTTGTGGGCCCTGGCAAAATCCATTTCATCGCCAAGCCCGCTGCGCCCGATCATCGGATCTCCCTTGTGAACAGGGACGGTTACAAGGCAGTCAAACGGGATCTCCCGTTCATCGTACGAAACCAGCGTTTTCTTATCATTGTCAATTCGTTCGAGGTAAAAATCGGGGATGATCTTAATATTCTTTTCCTCGAGCAGCGAACCCAGCATTTTTGATGCGCGCGGTTTTGTAAATGCGCCCGACATCGGGGTTGTATAGCTGATATTCACCTTGTTACGTAGTCCGCGTTCAACAAAAAAGGCATCGGCAAACATGACGAATTCAAGGGGGGCCACCGGGCATTTGATCGGTACATCGGCGATGTTAAGCACCAGCTCCCCTCCCTGCCATGTTTTGAAGAATCCGGCAAGCGCCATGGCTCCCTCAATGGTATAAAAATCAAAGATGCTTCTGTGCCAGAGGGGGCCTTTCATGCCCGGCGTCTCCTCCGGAACCACGCGGGTTCCCGTCGCGATGATCAGGAAGTCGTATTTCAGCGAGATACCGTCTTTCAGAACAACATGGTTGTTTGCGGCCTCCACACGGTCGATCTCCTGGAAGATCAGGTTCACTCCCATTGGCAGGAAACTGTTCTTGGGCTTGACGACATCCTGGCGGGAGTACATCCCGAATGGGATGAACAGGAACCCGGGTTGATAATAGTGGGTTTTGTGCTGGTCGACAATGGTGATGTCCCATTCGTCGTGCGACAGTTGTTTCCGCATTTTGTTCGCCATGATGGTCCCGCCCGTGCCGGCACCCAGAATCAAAAGTCGTTTCATGTTCAGTGAAGTTAATTTTATGTATCGACAAAAATAGATATATATATTATACGATCTATATACCTGTTATAAAATTAACAAAAATTATATTCAGACCGAATATAAAATAAACTGATCATCACTTTTATACCAGTAAACTTATAATTCGACGAATATCAGAATAATAAACTGGTATTTATTCCTGGATACATCATGAAGACAAGACAAAACTGGTACGAATTTGAAACGACACTTAGAGAAGACTTAGAGAGGTCTTAGGTGAGAGTTAGAGGCGACTTAGAAGAAGAACCGGCAAATTGAATGGGTTCGGGGTGTGCCGGGGGATTTGAAAACACCCGTGTCCCGGGAGGGAGCAGAACCGTTTCCCGGAAACAGCCGGCCGTTTGTCTTTGTGTAAATCACACCCAAAGATAATAAAAATTGTCGGGATTGGTTACGATAATGCCCAAATATTTCTTCAAATTACGATCACGACTATCTGAATAATGATTGATCCTGTGATACCGGTAAATTTACCAAAGTGAATGGCAGGAACAGTGAAATGGTTATTTTTCATCATCGCACATTCATGGTACAATTGTGATCAATCAACTAAAATAATTTAGAAATGGGTAATTGAGAATAATGGAGAACCTGATTCGGGATAAAACCCCGGACCAGGCAATATGGGAGGGAGGAAAAATCTTAGTCTTTCTTTTCGGGCTGGTCGGCTGGAGGCGTTTTTTCAGTAGGCTTTTTCAATTCTTCTTCAAAGCCTTCCATACCATCCTTGAAACTTTTTACACCTTTCCCCAGACCTTTCATGAGTTCTGGGATCTTTTTCCCGCCGAAAAGAAGCAGGACAACTAAGGCGATCAGCAATAGTTCCGAGTTGCCGAGACCGAATATCAACAATATGCCTGGGGTCATGATTTTTTGGTTTTAAGGAGCAAATCGATGCAAAGATAATAATCTAATTTTAATTATTCCGCCTGTTTGAAAAAGAGACAGGAATCGCCGTAACTCAGGAATCTGAAACCATTTGAGCCTGCATAATCGTAAGCGCGTTTCCAGTCATCACCGATCATGGCCGCGACCAGCAGCAGGAGGGTACTCTTCGGCATGTGGAAATTGGTGACCAGCCCTGATATCAGCCTGAACCGGTATCCCGGTACGATCATCAGCTGGGTCTCTCCTGCATATTCATCCATGCCATGATCATCCATGAAACGCAACAACGCTGCCAGCGACTTTTCGGTGGCCGGTTGTTGTAATCCGTTTTCCCTGTAAGGATCCCATTGTGACACGGAGGGATGCCGGCTCCCCGGCTCGTTCAGCAGTTGAACCCCAAGCCAGTAGAGACTTTCCAAAGTTCTTGCAGAAGTGGTCCCCACTGCGAATAACGGTCGTCCGGGGTTGTTCAGCAGCCATTCGGTCAGTTGCCTGGTGACAATGATTTTTTCATGGTGCATCACGTGATCGGCAATCCTTTCGGCCGAAACGGGTTTGAACGTACCAATCCCTACGTGCAGGGTAACATGGTTCAGCAGAATACCGCGGAGTGCGAGACGGTCAAGAACTCCTTTTGTAAAATGAAGGCCTGCAGTGGGTGCTGCTACAGAGCCTTCGGGAGCCGCAAAAATGGTCTGGTAACGGGTATTGTCCGTCATCTCAGCCGGCCTGTGAATATAGGGAGGCAGGGGAATCCTCCCTGCCGCCTCCAGGATCTCAGAAAAGGTTCGTTCAGGCGGATCCCAGTGAAAGGTTACCGCATGCGTTCCGTCTCCGCACAAACCTTCATAGGTTGCGGTCAGCTTGCAGGGAAGGCCTACGGAGGAGCAATCCATGACCAGGTCGCCCTCTTTCCATCGTTTCAGGTTCCCGACCAGGCATTTCCAGGATGGTCCTGAAGGTTGCTGCAACGCAGTTCTGAAATCGGTTGATGGGGAGGCAGGCTCAAGACAGAAAACTTCCACCCGGGCTCCGGAAGGCCGTGTGAACAACAATCTTGCCCTGATCACCCGGGTGTCGTTGAATACCAGGAGGCTGTTCCCGGGAAGGTATTGGTCAATGTTTGAAAATACATCCTGTGAGAAGATGCCGTCGCGGCAGACCAGCAGTTTTGAGGCATCGCGGTCGGGCAGGGGAAACTGGGCAATAAGTTCCTCCGGAAGGAGGTAGTTGTAATCATCGATGCAGATGGCACCCGGGTCGTCCATTACAGGAATTTCCTGCAAAGTTCGTGAAAAAAAACCAGGTTTTCAGTTCTTGTCCGAATTGAAAAAAGTTGGTTTGCAAATCAGCTACATCCAGGGATGCCTGTGTAATGGGTTGCTCCATTCGGGCTTTGGTTTGAACCGTTAAATTTAGGTGGATTGAAAATTTTCCGGGGTGAAATTATATAAAGA
>CAIMWF010000156.1 GCA_903845055.1 uncultured Bacteroidales bacterium
ATTTAAGAACCAAATTCTGGCAGGATTCGAACCTGTGTCCCGACTTTAAGTCGGGATATGAGCCCAACGAGCAATCCCGAGTTTAACCCGGGACTCCACCCCGCAATATATTTTCAATAATTTAAGAACCAAATTCTGGCAGGATTCGAACCTGTGTCCCGACTTTAAGTCGGGATATGAGCCCAACGAGCAATCCCGAGTTTAACCCGGGACTCCACCCCGCAGTATATTTTTATGTACCTTTGTACTTTATTTCTGCGATGCAAAGATAGACTTTGTTTTGTTGTTATCCAAGATTAAGAAAAAAATATGTCACATAAAGCAGGGTTCGTCTCCATCGTCGGTTATCCCAACGTTGGCAAGTCAACCCTTATGAACGCCTTGTTGGGAGAAAAGCTTTCAATCATCACCCCAAAGGCGCAAACCACGCGCCACCGCATCATGGGCATCTTTAGCGGGGACGATTACCAGGTGGTCTATTCCGACACTCCGGGTGTGCTCGATCCTCATTATAAACTGCACCGTGCAATGATGTCGGCGGTATTTTCAGCGCTCGACGACGCCGATGTGATCCTGCTGGTGACCGAGCCCGGCAATGATTTCAAGCAGGCCGAAATCCTGAAGAAACTTTCTGACGGAGCGATACCCGTGATCGTCGTGATCAATAAAATCGACCTTGGAAACATGGAGGTGCTGGGAAAGGAGGCTGAAAAGTGGATGAAGAACCTTCCTAATGCTACCGTCTTGCCGGTTTCGGCACTGCACAACCTCAACCTTGACCAGGTGTTTAAGGCCATCCTGCACCACCTTCCCGAATCACCCGCCTTTTATCCCAAGGATGAACTGACCGACCGCAGCCAGCGCTTTTTTGTTTCGGAGATTATCCGTGAAAAGATACTGCTGAATTTTTCGCAGGAGGTTCCCTATTCCACCGAAGTGGCCGTAGAGTCGTTCGTGGAGGAAGAGGCCATTACCCGGATCTCGGCAACTATTTTCGTGGCAAGGGAGACCCAGAAGGGCATCCTCCTCGGGCACCAGGGTTCGGCCATTAAGAAACTTGGGACAGATGCCCGGAGGGACATTGAATCATTTCTCGAAAAGCATATCTTCCTGGAACTGCGCGTAAAGGTTTCAAAAGACTGGCGCGAAGACGACCGGGCCCTGAAACGGTTCGGCTACTCCGTCGAATAACCCCATCCCCTGATCCTCAAATTTTCACATCCTCACATCCTCACATCCTCAAATTCTCAAATCCTCAAATCCTCAAATTTTCACATCAGCATATCCGTACATTAGAACAATAATTATGACAAACATCATCGCAATCGTAGGCCGCCCCAATGTTGGAAAATCCACATTATTTAACCGTTTGTGCGGGGGGCGCGATGCCATCGTTGACCCTACCAGCGGGGTTACCCGCGACCGTCATTATGGCCATGGCGATTGGAACGGAAAACTTTACTCCGTCATTGATACCGGCGGATACGTCGACCAGTCGGGCGACATGTTCGAGGCGGAGATTAAAAAACAGGTAAAGCTCGCCATCGACGAATCGGATGTGATCCTTTTCATGGTCGATGCGCACGAAGGACTTACCGCCATGGACGAGGACGTGGCCCAGATGCTGCGCAGGACCAAAAAGCGTGTAATCCTCGTGGTAAACAAGGTCGACAGCCATAAGCTGATCTACGACATTCATGAATTCCACAAACTTGGACTTGGAGAGATTTTTGCCATTGCCTCCACCAGCGGCAGCGGCACCGGTGACCTGATGGATGAAGTGGTCCGTGATTTCCCGGTTGAAACAGAAACCCCACGTGCTACTGCAAGGATCAAAATGGCGGATGCTTTGCCCGAAGGAGAGGAGTCCATAACGGATGAAAATGCCACCCTGGTTTCGGGCAACAATGCGGCGGAACTTGAAGAACTACCCAAGATCGCCATCGTGGGCCGGCCGAATGCCGGGAAATCCTCGCTGGTAAACATGCTGCTCGGCGTCGACAGGAACATCGTGACCCCGATCCCGGGAACAACCCGCGATTCGATCCATACCCATTACCAATATTTCGGCCTCGATTTCAACCTCATCGATACGGCCGGCATCCGCAAGAAATCGAAGGTCACCGAAAACATCGAGTTCTATTCCGTCATGCGCGCCATCCGCTCCATCGAGAGCAGCGACGTGTGCATCCTGATGGTTGATGCGGAGCGCGGTTTCGAGGCACAGGACCTCAATATCTTTTCACTCATCGAGAAAAATCACAAGGGGGCGGTCATCCTTGTAAACAAGTGGGACCTCGTTGAAAAGGAGACCAACACCCACAAACAGTTCGAGGAGGATATCCGCGACCAGATCAAGCCCTTCACCGATGTACCCATCATCTTTACGTCGGTCGTCAACCGGCAGCGCATCTTCAAAGCGGTGGAAACGGCCATCCAGGTATACAAGAACAGGTCCAAAAAGATCAGCACTTCCGCCCTGAACGATTTTCTGCTCCCGGTGGTCCAGAACATGCCGCCCCCGGCCGTGAAGGGTAAATATGTCAGGATCAAGTTCGCCATGCAACTGCCGACCGCATTTCCTTCCTTCGCGTTATTTTGCAACCATCCTCAATACTTAAAGGAGTCGTACAAGCGTTTTATTGAAAACCAGCTGCGCGAGAAATTTGATTTCAACGGGGTGCCGATGGAGATCTATTTCCGGCAAAAATAGTTCATGGATCAGGGAATACGCATCGATAAATGGTTGTGGGCGGTACGGGCTTTTAAAACCAGGAGCCTTGCATCGGAGGCATGCCGGTCGGGGAAGGTGAAAATACTGGACCAGAGTGTCAAACCATCGCGTGAACTGAAGGTGGGGGAGATCATCACCGTCTCCCTGCCCCCGATCATCAGGACAATGAAGGTATTGGTCATTGCGGGTAACCGGGTTTCAGCCAAACTTGTTCCCGGGTTGATGGAGGATTTAACGCCGGAGTCGGAATACCAGAAGCTGAAACGACAGAAGGAGCCGGGATTTGAATTCCGGGAACGCGGCCTCGGAAGACCTACCAAACGCGAGAGGCGTGAGATCGAGTTTTTAAAGTTATACCTGGACGAATGATCCGAACGCCCTTTCCATCCCTAGACGAACTTGCTTTCGAAGGCAGGAACAAGGACTACGGAGCCTTTGACATCAGGCGGAAATACATACGTACTTTATTGATATCATGTGCAGCGGGCACCCTGGTGGTGCTCATCTTCGTCATGGTCCCCTGGCTATATTTTTATTTTGAACCCATTCCGCTTGTTGAAGGTGACATGATGTATACGGTTGAATATTACAACATGAGCGCTCCTCCCGAACAGGAGACAAACAAACTGGCCAGCGCATTGTCGCAGCCTTTGGCCGAAGAACCGCAGGTGCCGGTAGTGAAGGACACGGTTGTGCCAAAAGAGGAAAAAGCGTTAGAACAACTCCCTGAACAGAAGAAGCCGGCGGAGAACCTCATTGTCGACAGCACTGCAAAACCCGGGGGATCCGGACTGGGTAAGGGAACCGGCGATGAAACGGGGTTGAGTTCTGCCATCGATGTTTACCCGCGTTTTCCCGGAGGAGATGAAGCCCGTCTCTATTATCTCAGGCAGCACATAAAATACCCCGAAGCAGCCATGAAAAACCTGGTGCAGGGCGTGGTCATGGTAGTCTTTATCGTGGAGGTGGATGGATCTGTTTCAAATATTAAAGTCTCACAAACCATCGGAGGGGGATGCGACGAAGAGGCGATCAGGGTGACCCGCGAGATGCCGCGGTGGGAACCCGGCAAACGAAACGGGCGTTCGGTCAGGGTGATGGTGCGGATGCCCATCGTTTTCAGGATGCCGGGAGGACGGGTGCCTGTAAAATGAAAAAAGGGGCGATGGCCCCTTTTTTATATAAAATATGCTTGTATGCAGGAACTACTTCTTTTCAGGAGTTGTTGCGGCGGGCTTCTTTCCGTCTTTTGCACAGCAGCTTTTTCCCTCTTTTGAATGGGAGCAGGCAGCTTTGTCTTTTTTGTCGCAACCGGCTTTTGAATCCTTGCTGGTTTCGGTTTTTGTTGCAGGAGCAGCAGATTTGGTCTGCGGTGTCTGGGCAAAAGATAACCCGGCAATCAAAATAACGGCGGAGAATAACAGAACGACTTTTTTCATGATTGTTTATGGTTTAGAGTGATTGTTAAAGACGATTATACACTGTTGCAAAATTACATTAAGTTAATGTATTGTGCAATATTAATCTGTTAATTTTTTGTTAATCAGAAGTTCGATCAACCCAGCACTTCGCGGATGAGTGCCAGAAGTGTTCTTTTGTCAAAGGGCTTTGCAATATGGCTGGTACACCCGGCAGCATACAACTGTTCTTTATCTTCGTCCATCGTGTAACCTGTCACTGCAATCACGGGGGTCTTCTCGTAGCCCGGTACCTGCCTGATCACCCGTGTTGCATCGATGCCATTCATTCCATAACCAAGGTGGATGTCCATCAGGATGGCGTCATACTTTTTTGACCTGACCATGCCAATCGCGGTTGCGGCGTCGTGTGCATATTCAACATCACAGATATTCCTGAGGAACAGCATGGTGAGTTCCTTGTTGACCTTGTTGTCTTCAACAAGCAGGACAACCGGTAACGGACCGGATGAAACCGGCAATTCCGGCGGGAGGATGTTATCAGGGTGATCAACCTTGCCGTCATCTTCCATCAGGGTTCCGGAATCACCCGGAAGCCAGATGGAAAAGGAGGATCCTTTTCCTGGTTCACTTTCTATGGTGATCATTCCACCCAGGAGATCGATGATCTTTTTGCTGATGGTCAGGCCGATCCCGCTACCCTGGTATTTCCGGCCGAATCCCTCGCTGACCTGCCTGAATTCCTGGAAGATCAGGGTATAAAACTCCTTATCGATACCTATGCCCGTATCTGATATCCTGGTTACCAGCCACTCCCTGCCGGCATGGGTTCTCAGGTTTGTTTCAATGGTCACGCCACCCTGGTCGGTGAATTTCACGGCATTGTCAAGAATCTGAAGCAGCAACTGCCTGAATAGCTGTTCGTCGGTGAGCGCCATACAAGCCCTGACGTCATCAGTGCGGATGAAAATATTTTTTTCAGTGCATTGCAGGGTCATCGATTTGACCACGGAATGAATGATTTGGTCAAGGTGGACCTGTTTTTTAACGATGGAAATATTCCCGGCTTCAAGCTGCGACAAGGTGATGATCGAATTAAGGGTGGTCATCAGCCGGCGGCCCGAATCGTAAATGTTGTCGATCATGCTTTCATATTCACTTTTAGCAAGCTCCTCTCTGAGGATCTCGGCAAACCCCAGGATCCCGTTGAGGGGTGTACGGAGCTCATGGCTCATGTTTGCCAGGATGGATGATTTAAGCCGGTCGGATTCTTCCGCCTTCTCCTTGGCAATAATGAGCTCCTGCTCGAACAGTTTCCGCATCGTAATGTCCCGGTCGGCACCACGGTATCCCATATAGGTGCCCCTTTCATCAAAAACTGCGATTCCTGATGTTTCCAGGTACACGATGTGCCCGTCCTTGTGAACGGCGCGGTTGACAATTGCATTGAGCGGCCTGAACTGGTGGACGAAACTCCTGACCCCCTCTTTTACGGCCATCGCGTCTTCAGGGAGCAGGAAATCGAACGGCGACCGGCCGATCATGTCTTCGGGGAGATACCCCAGGATATTGTAAATTTTAGGGGAGACAAATGAATATTTCCATGTTGCATCGATTTCCCAGATCCAGTCGTTGGTAAGATCAACAATTTCATGAAGGCGTTGTTCGCTTTCCCGCAACTTTGTTTCCGCAAGTTTTCGTGCCGTGATGTCTCTGAAAATCCCAAGGGTGCTGATGAAATTCCTCACAGAATCGTACTGGGGTGTTGCTGTTACAATAATCCATCGTGGTTCTCCGTCGGCCCGGTGGATCTCAATTTCATACATGCTTTTCTGGCCTTGCTGCCGCAGGGTGGTTTGGTATTTGATCTCCTCGATCGTAGAGGCGTCGAGAAAGTCAAACAGC
>CAIMWF010000157.1 GCA_903845055.1 uncultured Bacteroidales bacterium
ATGGTATCGATCTTTGACAAACTTTCCACGACCCCAGTCCTCTTCAGATAAAAACTGTTCCTGCCGAAAATCCGGAGCGTGCCGCCAAGTGCGAAGGGATAGGTCATGGCCAGGGCGCAGGGGCAGGCGACGATGAGGATGGCCGTGACCACCATAAAGCTCTGGGAAGGGCTGATAAACCACCAGGCAATTCCTGAAACCGTGGCAAGTACAAGGATGATCACGGTAAAGTAACGGCTGATCACGTCGAGGATTGAATCCCAGCGGGTTTGCTTGTCACCCCCGGTCATGTCCTGGTTCCACAACTCGGTGAGGCGGCTCTGGGCAACTTCGCGCTCCACGATCAGCTCGATAGAGGGGCCGACCTGCCGTCCGCCGGCAAAAATCCGGTCGCCCTCGAGTTTGTCGACTGCAGTGGATTCCCCGCTAACGAAACTGTAATCGACCGATCCGGAACCTTTGACGAGGAGAGCATCGGCGGGGACCAGTTCCTGGTTCCTGACGAGGATGCGCATGCCGATTTTGAGTTTCTTAAGCGGGATGATCGATTCAGTCCCGTCTTCCGACAACACCGTGACCGCTACCGGGAAATAGGACCGGTAGTCGCGTTCGAAAGAGAGCGCAGCATAGGTTTTATCCTGGTACCATCTCCCGATGGAAAGAAAAAACACCAGGCCGGCCAGCGAATCCATAAAGCCGGGACCGGTCCCGGAGATGATCTCGTAAGTGCTCCTGAAAAACAGGACCAGGATGCCTGCGGCGATGGGGACATCGATACTGACAAACCTTTTTCTCAGTCCCTTCCAGGCAGAAACAAGGAATACCGACCCGGAATAAAAGGCAACCGGGATTCCGAAGAGGATGTTGAGCAGCCCGAAGTTCTGCCGCAGTAGGTGTTCGATGCTGTCGTCAACGCTCAGGTATGCAGGGAAACTGAAGAGCATGATATTTCCGAAACAGAACCCGGCCACGCCAAGCCGGTAATAGATCCCCCGGTTGACCTTGCGTTTGGCGCCTTTGTCAACCGAATCAAGATTGATCTGGGGTATATAATTGATGGAAACGAGCAGTTCGACCAGTTCCCTGAGACTCAGCTTCGCATCGTGAAAGGTGATGATCACCTCCTTTTTAATGAAACTGACGGTTGAATACATCACGCCGTCGTTCAGCCGCTGAAGGTTTTCCAGCAACCAGATGCAGGAACTGCAGTGGATGGCGGGAATAAATAACTTGACTTTGCTCACACCGTCCTCGGAAAACTCAAGCAGTTCGCGCCTGATCTCCTCGTTGTCAAGGTAGGCATAACGGCTTCCGACTTCACGGTTACCCGCGGTGAGCCCGGGGTGGGTTTCAAACCTGTAGTATTCGCTGGCGTTGCTCTGGCTGAGAATTTCAAAAATGGTGCGGCAGCCCTGGCAGCAGAATGATTTTTCATCGAAAACGATAGGGACCGCGCCGCAATCCTCACCGCAGTGATAGCATGAATTCATGACCGCGGATGCATCCCGGCCTTTAGGGGAGTCTGGCATGGTAAATCGGGGGTAAATTACCGGACAAAATTAAACAAAACAGTATTGCTTTGTCGGAATTGTATTCAAACGAAGCACTATTTTTCGATACCTTTGCCTTCAAAATTGCAGGTTGGCTGCAGGTTATGCAGCTAAACCGCACCAGTCATAAACAAAATATCATGGTTGATCATGTAAGCCTTTCACTGATAGACTGGTCGAGGGGGCAGTTCGCCCTCACCGCCATTTATCACTGGATTTTCGTACCGCTCACCCTCGGACTCTCCATCATCGTGGCCATCATGGAGTCCATCTATGTCAGGACAGGTGATCCTGCGTGGAAACGCATTACCAGGTTCTGGCTGACCCTGTTCGGGATCAATTTTGCCATAGGCGTGGCAACCGGCATCATTCTTGAGTTCCAGTTCGGCACCAACTGGTCAAATTATTCCTGGTTCGTTGGAGATATTTTCGGGGCGCCCCTGGCCATCGAGGGGATCATGGCTTTTTTCCTCGAGTCGACCTTCATCGCGGTCATGTTCTTCGGATGGGACAAGGTCAGCAAAAGATTCCACCTCGCTTCGTCATGGCTCACGGCACTGGGGGCCAACCTTTCAGCCCTCTGGATCCTCGTGGCCAATGCCTGGATGCAGTATCCCGTAGGGATGCAGTTCAACCCCGAATCGGCCCGGAATGAGATGGTAAACTTCTGGGCGGTGCTCTTCTCCCCGGTTGCGGTCAACAAGTTCCTGCACACGGTTTCATCAGGTTATGTAACCGCATCGGTTTTCGTCATCGGCATCAGTTGCTGGTACCTCCTGAAAAAAAGACACATGGACCTTGCGAAGCGCAGCATCCTGGTTGCCAGCATTTTCGGACTTGCAACCTCACTTTTACTCGCATTCACCGGAGATGGATCAGCCTACCAGGTTTCGCAGAAACAGCCCATGAAGCTGGCGGCCATGGAGGGATTGTACAAGGGAAAACAGGGTGCGGGGCTGGTGGCTTTCGGCATCCTGAATCCTTCAAAGAGAGCCGGCGACAATGCCGATGCTTTCCTGGCCAGGGTGGAATTTCCAAAACTATTGTCCTTCCTTGGTTACCGGAACCCCGAAGCATTCGTCCCGGGAGTCGACGACCTGATGAAGGGCGGATTCAGGCCAGGGTACGATCATGTAAACATCCTTGAAAAAGAGCACACCTTTTCGGTAGAGGAAAAGATCATCCGCGGAAAAAGGGCCGTATCTGCACTTGGCGCATGGAGGGAGGCCAAAACCGCGAAAGACACCGTCAAATGCCAGGCTGCCCTTGCTGAACTCAGGACGAATTTCCCCTGGTTCGGCTATGCCTACCTGAATGCGCCGGAAAGTGTCATACCCAATGTACCCCTCACCTATTACAGTTTTCACCTCATGGTATATCTGGGCTTGTTTTTCATCCTGCTTTTTGCCATGGTCCTATACCAGGTAACGAAAGACAGGATCGAGAACCGAAGGTGGCTTCTCCGTTTAGCAGTGCTGTCCATCCCCTTGGTATACCTGGCCTCAGAGGCAGGATGGGTGGTGGCAGAGGTCGGGCGGCAACCCTGGGTGATCCAGGACCTGATGCCGACCATGGCTGCCGTTTCCAGGATCGACGCATCGTCGGTCATCATCACATTCTGGCTTTTTGCAGCCTTGTTCACGATCCTGCTGGTTGCTGAACTGAAGATCATGACCCGGCAAATTAAACTCGGACCAAAAGAGGGAGGAACCAACTGATGTTTGAATTACTTTCCACTGAATTATTGCAGGCCTACTGGTGGTGCATTATTTCCGTCCTCGGAAGCCTGCTTGTATTCCTGATGTTTGTCCAGGGCGGGCAAACGCTGATCTACACCATCGGGAAAACAGAACCCGAACGCAAGATGCTGGTCAACGCCCTAGGGCGGAAATGGGAATTCACCTTTACCACCCTGGTTACCTTCGGCGGCGCCTTCTTCGCCTCTTTCCCGCTGTTTTACTCAACGAGTTTCGGCGGCGCCTACTGGGTATGGATGGCCATCCTTTTCCCCTTTATCATCCAGGCGGTAGCTTATGAATTCAGGAGCAAACCGAACAACCTACTGGGTCATAAAACCTATGAATGGTTCCTGATCATCAACGGGTTGCTGGGGACGCTCCTCCTGGGAACCGCAGTGGCGACCTTTTTCACCGGGTCATCCTTCCTGGTCGACCGTTCGGCGCTCACCAACCTCGCCGATCCCATAATCTCGCGCTGGATGAACCCGGCACACGGGCTGGAGGCCCTGCTGAACTGGAGGAACGTGGCCCTGGGCCTGTCGGTGTTCTTCCTTGCCAGGGTGCTGGGCAGCCTATATTTCATGAACACCATCGCGGATGAAGAGATCCTGTTGCGTTCGAGGAAACAGGTGCTCTTCAACATTATCCCATTCGTGGTTCTTTTCCTGGCCTTTCTTTACGGCATCATGATCCGTCCGGGGTTTGCCGTCCATCCCGACACCGGGGTCATTTACGGCGAAATGAACAAATATTACCACAACCTGGTGCAGATGCCCATCGTGATGATGTTCCTGGCTTCGGGGGTGGTCTTCGTGCTGCTCGGGGTTGCGTTGCCCCTTGTAGATCCTGTCAAGAACGGAAGTTCAGGCTTCTGGTATGCCGGGGCCGGGACCTTTCTCACGGTTTTCGCCCTGTTCTGCATGGCGGGGTTCAACAATACAGCCTATTATCCCTCCGGTTACAACCTTCAGAGTTCGCTGACGATTTACAACAGTTCATCAAGCCGCTACACCCTGGTTGCGATGAGTTATGTGTCGCTGATGGTTCCGTTTGTCGCCGTTTACGTTTGGTTTGCTTGGAGAGCGATCAACCGCAGGAAGATCGACGCTGCCGAGATGGACGGAGATGGGCATGCCTATTAGCCCCGGTTCCTCATTTCACCAGTTTCATCGGGATGGCAAGGTAGAAGGTTGATCCAACACCCTTTACCGATTCAACGCGTATGCTGCCACCCAGCCGGCCGGCCATTTTCCTTGCAATCGTCAGCCCGAGTCCGCTGCCCTCGTACCCACGGGTGTCGGAGACGTTTTCCTGCATGAACTGGTCAAAAACGGAGGTAAGTGCGGTTCCTTCAATCCCGATTCCTGTATCGCGCACAAAAAATTCGATTTTGTCCTCCAGGTGGTTCGATCCCAAAACAATCTTCCCCTCTTTTGTATACTTGATGGCGTTGTCGACCAGGTAGGTAATTGCCTTTTTTAACATTTTGCGATCGGATAAAATCTCCTGATCATGTGTTCCGCTCTCCAGGGTGAAAGTGATGGCGAGGTTTTTCTCGGAACAGATGGGTTTATGATGGCCAAAAACTTCCTGCAGGAGCATTGCAGGCGAAAACATGCTTTTTTCAATGACTATGTTGTCTGAAACCAGGAGCGCCATTTCAAGGTAATCGGAAATGGTTTTGATCAGCCGGTCGCTGCTGGTTCGAAGGTGCACCAGGTAATTCTCCTTCTCTACCTCCGTGTGGTTGGGATGCAGCAGGATCTGGTACATGCCGAGGATGCCGTTCAGCGGCGTCCTGATCTCGTGCGAAATGTTTTTAATAAAAGCGGTTTTCAGCTTATCGCTTGCTTCGGCCTTCTTCGTTGCCGCCACCAGGTCGGAGTTGATCATTAAAAGCTCCAGGGTTCGCTCCCAGACCTTCTCTTCGAGGATCTCATTCTGCCTGAGCGATTGCTGGTGCAGGAACCTTGCAAACAGCAGGTTTTCCATCCTGAGTGCCACTTCCACAAGGTCGAAGGGTTTCGAAAGGAAATCCTTTGCCCCGTCGTAGAGCGCCCGTTGTTTTGCCTCGGCGGTAATATCGGCCGTAAGGACGAGTATCGGCATGTAAACATCTATGGGCATGACCTTTTTCAGTTGGTGCATCACCTCGTAACCCGTAAGGTAGGGCATCATCAGGTCAAGCAGGATCAGATCGGGGTTGAATGAAGTATACAGGTCGACCACCAGCCGGGGGTCGGTCGTCGTTTTAACATTCACATACCCAAGCGTTTCAAGGAATCCTGCCAGGAGCTCAACATTGGCATCCTTATCATCAACAATAAGGATGTTAGCATTTTTAAAGGTTGAATCGATCATCTTTTACTGAATTTTACAAATTTATAAAGGTTGTTGCGCCGGTCAATGGTTGTCATCCGTGAGCCATGAATCCACTACCAGCAAAAAAGTTTTCACATTGATTGGTTTTGTCAAAAAGTCCCGTGCGCCCGAATCCATGGCCAGTTTAATCTTCCGGGGAATGGCGTCGGCACTGATGATCACCACCGGGATGTTGCAGGTTTCTTTATCAAGAAGAAGATTGCCAAGCACCTCCAGCCCCGGCAGATCAGGCAGGTCAAGATCGAGCAGGATCAGCCCGGGTTTGTTCTTCTTTGCCAGTTCCACCGCAGGATTCCCAAGGGCGGAAGTGACCAGCCGCAACGCGGGACGGTGAATCCCAAGGATCCCTTCCACCAGTTCGGCATTCGGGATATTGTCTTCAATATATAAAACGGTTCCGCATTTGCCGTCGGCTTCCGATTCCTGTACAAAGACATCCTCCATGGCGGGAGGGGCCGACTGCAGATCCGTATTCCCCGGCATTTCGATCCAGAAGGTGCTTCCCTGGCCCGGGATGCTGTCCACGCCAACCTTCCCACCGAGGGCATCCATGATTTTTTTAGCGACACTCAATCCCAGGCCGGACCCTTCGGTGGAAGTTTTTTCCGCACCGATCCTTTCAAAGGGGATAAACAGTTTCTCAAGGTCCTCCTGCCTGATCCCCGGCCCGGTATCCTGTACCGATATTCTGACCCGGGGTTCCCCGGGCATAACGGATTTGCAACCGGCAATCGCGATAAATACCGATCCACCCTCCACGTTGTACTTGATGGCATTGTTGATGAGGTTGAGCAGCACCTGCCTGAAGCGCTGGGGATCGGTCATGACCGTTATGTCCTGAACCGGCGAAGACTCCATCATAACGGAGATGTTCCTCCTTGAAGCCTCAGGATGCACCACATCCATCATCTCCAGGATGACTTTTTTCAACGGTACCGGTTCGGAAGCGAGTATAATCCTGCCTGCCTCGATCCGCGATATGTCGAGGACCTCGTTGATGAGGTTCAGCAGGTGTCTCCCGCTGGTCAGGATATGGCTGACCCCTTTTTTATGCATGGGGGTCAGTTGTCCCATTTCCATCAGCTGCGCAAATCCGAGGATGGAATTCATCGGGGTTCGGAGTTCATGGCTCATGCGTGAAAGGAATTCGCTTTTTGCTTTGTTGGCCTCCTCGGCCTCCCTCCTGGCTTTTTTGATCTCCTCCTCGTCGCGTTTGCGCACGGTGATGTCGACCATGACCGTCAGCCAGCACTCTTCACCGCCGATGAAAAACGGTTCACCTGAAAACAGACCCGTCAGGACGATTCCTGATTTTGTACTAACCTCCAGTTCAAGGTCCCTGAAAAAGCCGGCAGGGTTTTCAGGGGTTGTAAAGGTTCCGCGGAAAGCAGGATCGATAAAAAGGTGAAGGTCGGAAGAGGATTTCCCGATCACCTCATCCCTTGAATATTCGAGCGTTTTAAGGAACGCGTCGTTTACTTCAAGAAATTTTCCTTCCCGGAAGCTCGAAATCGCCATGAGCGACGAATTTGAATGGAAGGCCCTGGAGAACTTTTCTTCCGACAATTTGATCTTTGAAATGTCTTTACTCACGCCGAAAAGCACGGCACGGCCATCCCACTGGCCCGGCCCTACCCTGGTTTCAACAGGGATCTCCTGCCCTGCACGTGTGATCAGCGGTACAGGGCAGAAATCAGCAACACCCCGGAGCATATCGCCCACGATGCGCCCCGCCTCTTCGCGCCGCCCCTCCGGGTGAACCATCAGTACCGATTTGCCCATAAGTTCAATGTCGGGGTATCCCAGCCGCTGCTGCACCGTTTTGTTGGTATGGATGATGTTGCCCTGCTCGTCCAGAACAAAAAGAAAATCGTCGATCGAGTTGAAAAAGGTCTCGTAGTTCTGCCGGGTCTGTTCCAGGAAAATGGAGGCCCGCTCCTTGTTGATCAAGCCGGCGATCAGGTTGCTCCACATTTCCAGGTTCTTGCACTCATAGGGTTCAAACCTTCTTTCCCTGGATTCAGAATTCAGGCCGACAAAGCCGATGAGTCTGTTTTCAATCAGAATCGGCAATATCAGGAGCGATTTGATATGGAATACATTGAGTACCTTCTGCATCCGGACATGTTCCTCCGAAAGTCCCAACATGTTGGGAACGTTGAACATTTCGTGATGTTTAAGCAGCGACATCACCGGGAGAAAGAAATGAACAGGGAATTCACCATGGGTTTCCCTGTGACTTATGATTCCATCACCACACCATTCGTGTGTAAAATGAATTAACTGCTCGTCCTTGTCGAATTCGTAAATATAGGCACGGTCAACCCCAAGGAAACCGCCTACCCTGCTCAACGCCATGTCGATGGCCCCGGATATTTCCGATCCCGAAACTCCAGCCAGCTGAAGTGACAGTTGCAACAACTCGTGCTGGAATATTTCCGTATTCTTCTGCTCGGTGATATCCCAGTTGGTGCCGATCAGGTGCAGGGCCTTCCCGCGCTCATCCCTTTGCACAATGGCCTGCGCCTTGAGGTTGCGGATGGAACCATCGGGCCACAAAACCCGGAATTCCGTATCGAAATCCTTTTCACAGCAGATAGCCATCCTGATCTCTTCGTCCCCCCTTGCCTTGTCGTCGGGATGCAGCCCTGACACCCATGCCTCGTAAGCACCGCTGAAATCCTCCTCCTTAATGCCGTACAGGTCGAACATCTGGGCATCCCAGACGAGGATATCTGATTCAACGTCATAATCCCACACCCCCACTTTACCGGCACTGGCCGCCAGGGTGAGCCGTGTTGTGGCCATTTTAAGCAAATCCTCTGCAGCCTTCCGGTCGGTGATATCGGTTATAAACCCATGCCAGAGCACCGAACCATCTATATCCTGCTGCGGCATTGCATTCCCCGAAACCCAGTGGACGCTCCCATCCCCGAATATCACGCGGTAATCATGCCGCCACAATTTCATCTCCCTGGCCGAAGCCAGGATGCTGTCCACCACGGTGCCGCGGTCGGCGGGGTGCAAACGATCAAAAACCGCTGTGGCATCCTCTTCCACATCCCGTGGCGCTACATCGTATATATCCCTGATCCCCTCGCTTGCAAATGGGAAACAGCCCGATCCGTCGGGCCGCAGACGGTACTGGTATAAAACGCCGGGCACCCGGTCGGCAATTTTATGAAGCCTGTCAAGGGTCTCCCGGAGGGCTGCAGCTATCCTGCTCCGCTCATTGACCTCCATCTGCAGGTTCTCATTTGTGTCGGAAAGCTGATGGGTGCGGAGGGTTATTTTTTGTTCCAGTTCGCTGTTGAGGGTCCTGATCCTTTCCTCGGATTGTTTCTTGTCGGTGATGTCAACATTCACCCCTTTCAGGTAAACCAGTTCTCCATTCTCGAAGGTGGATACCACGTTGCTTTGGACCCATTTGACCGTCCCGTCGGCCATGACCAGTCGCATATCAAAGTTTATGGAAGGAAGCATACCCTTCCCGATTTCCTCCCGCGTGATGTCAAGCAGGTGCCGGTCATCAGGGTGGACGATGCTGAGAAAAGTTCCATAATCTGGTTTCGTAGTGACGGGATCAAGCCCCAGAATGTTGAAATAATTTAAGGACCAGGTTGTTATGTTGTCCTTCAAATCCAGGCTCCAGTTGCCCATGTGGGCCATTTCCTGTGCATAATTCAGGTTTTTTTCGCTGGAAACCAGGAGTTCCTCCGTTTTTTTTCGTTCAGTAATATCTTCCTGGATGGCGATGTAATGGGTGGTTTTTCCCTTTGCATCTATGACCGGGGCAATGGAAGCCGCCACCCAGTAAATGGTGCCGTCCTTTTTCCGGTTTCGGAATTCACCTTTCCATTCATTCCCGGAGGTGATGGTCAGCCAGAGGGTCTTAAAATCGGTGATCGACGGTTCATCGGCACGGAAGATGCCGGTGTCCTGGCCGATTAATTCCTCCCGTGTATAGCCGGTCAGGGAGAGCACCCTGGGGTTTACATACTCGATATTTCCCTCGAGATCGGTGATCACATTCATGACCGGGCTTTGTTCAACCGCCCGGGAAAGTTTCCTGAGGTCATCCTCGGTATGGACCTTTCCGGTGATGTCGCGGTATTTCCACAAATGACCATTGTACTGGTCATCGAGGTAGATGGGAATATAATCGCGTTCAAAGTGGCGACCGTCTTTCAGGTCGAGAATCTCGCTGAACACAGGTTTTTTCTCATCCAGCACCTTGTTGATCTTGATCATGAAAGTCACCGGGTCCATGAACATTCCCTGGCTCTCCTCCGCGGCATTCAGGCAATCGGCGCCGATCATCGCCTCCGGAGAGGCCGGGATGCCGAACATGTCGCAGAATAGCTGGTTGGTGAGGGTGATTTTCCGGTCGGCATCCTCGAGCAGGATGCCCTCCTGCAGGTTGACGATCAGGTTTGAGAGGATCGCAGTTTTGAGTTTGAAGGCCTCTTCATCCTTTTTGCGGCTGGTAATGTCGCGGATGATTAACACCATATGGGTGGGATTTCCCTCCCCATCCCTGATAAAGTCGCCATTCGTCTCGATTTCGAACATGGTGCCGTCGCGTCTCAGGACCCGGTATTCGCCGCCCCTGTAGGGAATTCCGCTGAACATCTGTTTTATGGCATCCTGGGCACGGGGCCGATCCTCCGGAACGAGAAATTCCATGAGCGAATGCCCCGTGAACTCCTCCGGGCTGCTGTAACCGAACATCGACACGGCACTTAATGATACAATCCGGATGCATCCCTCCATGTCGGTAATGGTGATGTTGTCGGGAGAGGCACGCAGGATGCCGCGGTATAGTGCTTCGCTTTTCTTCAGGGCGATTTCGGCAGTGCTGCGAAGGGAGATATCATGCACGATGGAATACAGCAGCGTGGCAGCACCGAAGTTGATGGGACCCGAATAGACTTCAACATCCCTGATCTCACCCCCGGCAAGCCGGTGGCGGAAGAAGAAATGGTTTCGGTTTTCCAGAATCGCCAGCTGCATTTCGTCGAACAACTCCTGCACCGAAAGCGTGTTGATTTCCGAGATCACCATCCTGCATATCTCCCCGTGCGACCAACCGTAATAACGGCAGGCGGCGGGGTTTGCATCTCTGATCTGACCGGTTTCGGGGTCGACGAGCAGCATGACCGAATAGTTGCTGCTGAACAGCGACCTGTAATGATCCTCGCTCAGCCGCATCTCTTCATCCGGCTCTTTGCCATCTGTCAGATCCGTAACCGTCACCCGGCATTCCAGGGAGTTGGGGGTTGCCACGCCCGTAAGATGGACATATGCCTTTTCCCCCCCCCCGATGGTCATCTTCAGGTTGCAGACCGCCTGCCCGCCGTCATTAAAAACGTTCAGAAGGAAAAGGGTGAAGGCTGTTCTGGATTCTATCGATATAAAAGTGGCAAACGGGATGGTTTTCAAGCGGTCACGATCCGTGCCGAGCATTTTCGCCGCGGTGAGGTTCAGTTCGTTTATGTTGCCATCCTTCGACAAGGTGAAATGACCCGTTGGCGCATGGTCGTATAGGTCTGTATATTTTTCAACACGTTCCCGGTTGGCCTCCCGGGCCAGGATAAGTTCCTCGTTCTGCATTTCAAGCTCGATCCCCGACACCTCGAGTTCGTGGATAATTTTCAGCATGTCGGCTTTGGAAGAAATAGCAGGTTTCGTCCCCAAAAGTCTCGTTTTCAGCTGCTCCTCTGCATGTTTGCGATATTTGGACGACCGTTCATTTTTTTTATTTTTCATGGAAGTGGCTTGGTTGCCGGAAAGGAGGGCGACTGGAAAATAAACATACGCATGTAAAATATTTTATTTAATCCGCTATATTAATGAAATTTTTTAACATATTGACTAGTTTTATTTTATCATTGATAATTAATTACTTTACATATGGATAATATTTACATATGACTATGATACCCGTCACCATCCCAAATGCCGGAAACCGTGTCACTCAGTAACTGAATAAGCAAAAATAAACGGTGCGGGGAAGGGGAATCAACGGATCATTAAGCAGGGAGTGGCCCGGGCAGAAAACCTGGTTTAAAAAGAAATCCCCGGGGTCGTCGACCCTTCCTGTAATTTTTAATTTTTAATAGTTTCACCGCGCCTGGTTCATCCTCACAAAGGTCTGCCGCAACTCATCCGGCCCGGCCTTGGTCATTGCCTCACTGAAACCAAAGGAGATCTCAGGTTTCCCCTCCCTCAGCCCGGCAAAAACCGTTTCGATGAAATCGCTCACCGGCGGGGCATAATCGTGCAATCCCTTGCCTCCCAGGTCGGTGTTGAGCGCCGGGGGGATCAGTTCGATCACTTCGATGCCGCGGCCCCTGACCATTTCGCGCAGCGTAAGGGTGAAAGAATGGAAAAACGCCTTGGTGGCGCAGTATACCGGAGCCTTTACCATGGGGACAAAGGCAAGTCCGGAGGTGACGTTGATGATGGTCTTCAGCGCGGGCAAGCCGGCGAACAATACCGCCAGGTGCAAAGGGGCATCGATGTTAACGGACATTTCTTCTTTGGCCCTGGTATAAAAATCATCGTCGGCCAGCGACATGTGCTGCTGGATCCCGGCATTGTTCACAAGCACTCCCAGGTCGGGATGTTCGGCGCATATCCACCCGTACAGGCCGATGCGCTCCTGTTCAACCGACAGATCGCATTGCCGCGTGACGACCGCCGGATGTTTATCCTTAAGATCATTAAGCGCATCGGTTCTCCTGCCGCAAACGATCACCTGGTTGTTTTCTGAGACAAACCGCGTTGAAAGTCCGAGACCGATTCCCGTGGCACCGCCGGTTATTAAAATTTTGTTGAGATGGATGTTCATGCGTGTTTTATATTTGTAACGTGAACCTGATGTTTTGAAAAAGAGCAGGTACTTCCGGGGCCCGAACCTTAATCCTTCGTCTTCAGCGCCCTTTCGATGTTTATATCGGGAATCAGCCATACAACCGAGATCACAAGGTAGAGAATCCCTGAAATCCAAGGGTCGACATACGCAAGCGGGATGGATGAAAAATAGCCGATCTGTGAAAATATTCCTTTCCTGTTGAGAATCCGGAAAGCCGTCTTCAGCGCATCAATATCCTGTGCATGCCGTTCGACCACCTTCAGCAAAATATAAAAGGCACCTCCGCTCAGCGTCAGCACCAACCCGTATACCGCGATGGTGTTGGGGGCAAAGTGGTTGGCCCCCATCCAACCGGTGGCAAAGGGAACCAGCGACAACCAGAAGAGGAGGTTCAGATTCGCGAGGATCATTCCCGAGGAGATGTGTTTGACAGAATGGAGCAGGTGATGATGGTTTCCCCAGTAGATGCCGATGTACATAAAACTCAGGAAATAACTGGTAAAAACGGGAAGAAGACGCCGCAATTCAGACCAGTCGCTGCTCTGGGGCACCCTCAGTTCCAGCACCATGATGGTGATGATGATGGCCAGCACACCGTCGCTGAAGGCCTCTAAGCGGGTTTTGGTCATGGGAATTAGGATTTACGATTTACGATTTTGAGTGACGAGTGACAAGTGACGAAAGACAGATGCCGGGTGAGAAGTTAGCCGGTTTTATTTGGTAATGCAAAGTTAGTTTTTTCCGTTAATCTTTGCCGGGGTTACCCGGTAACGTAGATTGAAAATGTCCGGTGATTTTTTAAAAAAAACCTGCACGCCAGAGGGCGAAAAGATCCATGGAGATGGCGATGGAATAGTGGATGAAGACTCCCAGGAAAACCGAACGGCTTTTCAGGCTCAGGGTGCCCAGCACGATGCCGGCCGCGATCGCGGCCATGGTCTCGGCGAAGGGTTTGCCGATATGTACCAGGCAGTAGGGCAGCGTCATGACGAATATGGAGTAGAGACCAAACCGGTGTTTGAGACCATGAAGCATGAACCCCCGGAAGAAAAACTCGACGGCGACAAACTGAACGAAGTAGGCTGCCTGCCACCAGAGGAAAAGCGGCAGAAGATTTCCCTTCGAAGGTTTGAAAAGAGGATATCGTTCCTGGAATGCTGGCGAGGAGGAAGCGAAGTAAACGAGAGGAAGCATGACGACCAGCATCAGGAGGTACACGGGATAGTCTTTCTGGATCCCCCGGATCCTCATTCCGTAATCGCCAAGTTTTTCCCTGAAACCCAGTTTTATGATAAGCACCGGAACGACCAGGTAGAGGAATATAATGACGAAAACCCAGTATAGCATGCTGTGAAACCGGCCGGTTTCGCTCCCGAAAAAGAAGGAGCAATACCACACATCGAACTTGTTCGGGTTCACCAGGATGTGGTCGAGGAAATCGGAGGTGTGCCCGAAATACCTGGTGATGCTGATGCAGACCGCGGTGTATACCAGGATAACTATCACCCTCGCCTCCGGGGAAAACCGGGTGGACTGTGCGATCGTGGCGGCTGAATTCAACTCCGTGTCGCGCCAGGTTGTAAGGAAAAGATCGGAAAAATATCGCTTCATGATTCAGATTCCACGGAACCGGGTTTAACAGGCCAGGTTGCTGATAACGGGAATGGCTGCTGCCAAAAATAGAAAATAAAGCAGTCGCACCAGTATGGAAATGCAAAAAGCTGCCCGCAGATCCTTTACAGACCTAAATGGGCAGCTTCCTGACATCATTTATTTTTACTTGTAAACAACCTCACGCAGCAGCTTTCCACCGTAAACGGTTCGCATGCTCACGCGGCTTTCGTTAAGCTTCTTCATGGCATCTTCGCCCCCGATGATGCTTTTGCTGATGGCAAGCCACTTTTCATCGGCACCGTCCATCGCTGCCAGGTTTTTATACTCGGTGACCAGCATGATGTCCCAGTCCTCGGGATTGGCTGCAGCGCCTGAGAGGATCTTGTACGAAACGATCACCCCCTGCTTAACCGCTTCGTCGTGCGTGGCCTTCCAGTTCAACTTGAGGTTGTTGAGGTATTCAACGGTCATGTTGGCGCTCACTTTGATGAAGCCAACCTGCCAGACCGAGCCTTCCTTGTAGGTTTTTTCCTGGGCAAAAAGGGTGGACCCGAATGCCAGGGTAATCGCAATGATTAATAATGTGAATTTTGTTTTCATATGTCAGGATTGTTTGTAACAGGATAAAAGCCATTTTTCGCAACTTCCAGCAGGTCAATAGCCTTTAACCCCTGCAGGACGCATCTACCTGACAAACATAAGGAATATTATTTAGATTTGGTCTAAATATGTTGATTATTTTGCAAAATATTGTTGCCAGACCATATGCGGGTGAGGCACACCCGCAATTCCATGTGCCGGGATGCGTTGACAGGAGATAAATATTATTTGCTGCTTTTGAACCTATAGCCTACTCCGACCACCACCAGCACCGAATTCAGGTAACCTTGAGGTTTAACGCTGAGGAAATAACTTTGCAGTTCAAATTCAGAATAACCCTTGCGGATGTTGGTCAGCCCCAGGTGATCGCGCGCCTCAACCGACATGTCGAAATTCCCGCTCAGCGGTATGGAAATCCCAATCCCGAAAATGAAGCCGGCATCGACCGGCTGGTAATATTTTGTTTCATCGGCAACCTGGAATATTTGGCCGTTTTCGGGGATGTAGTTCGTTGATTCATGAAAAAGCCATGAAACGTAGGGGCCGGCATTGGCGAAGAACTTGTTGCTTTTCCCGGCCGAAACCCTGAAAAGGAGTGGTACCGTCAGGTAATTGAGGTTGAAGGAGAGGTCGCCCCCAGGGGGGAGCTGGTCGCTTTTGTTTCCAATCTCCGCCCCCCCTGCGTTCGTAAAAAAGTCCCGATTTGAGAGAAAGGGTCCGGTTAAAATGATACAGGAAATACCCACCTGCCATCCCGCCGAATAAAGGATTGGAATTCCTGTACATCCCCGAGGTGGCACGGATGAAGGAGAGGCCCGGGCCTCCCTCGAACCCGGCTTCAGCGGAAGACTGGCCATTCACGACCGTCAGGCTGCGACCAGCAAGCACGACGAGAACAAGGAACAAGCGGATCTGCATGGCGCAATTTTCCTGTAAAATTAAAGCAAAGGGAGTGACTTATATCTCCTCTGGTAAAAATTTCGGGGGATTCTCCTGCCATGGTCAAAGTACCGCCAAAGATGGATGATCAGTGCGAAGAAACCGGCATTCCCGGTTAATCCTGTTTGCGTTTTGCACCAAAGGGGATGAACCTGGAAACCCGTTCCTGGTAGTCGGTATAGCCTGGGTATTTGCCGGCGCTGATCTCCTCGCTGAAACTCGAACTGCCCTGAAAAAGCACAATAAGCAGCAGGCAGCCCGCAATGCTCCAGTTGAACCACTGTCCGCTGGCCGCCACGCTGAAAAGGTAAAAGCAGACCCAGATGGACTGTTCGGCAAAATAATTGGGGTGGCGGCTCAGGGCCCACAACCCCTTGTCGAGGAAACCCTTTTGAAAGTCGCCTGTAAGCGGTTCACCGGATTCGACCAAGATCTTTTTTTTGCTTTGGAATTTCCATTGCTGTATGTCGGCCACGGTTTCCCAGGCAATAAAGAAAAACATCAGGCCGGCAGCGGTATAATCAAGCAGCCCCATAGGAACGGTTACATACTGCAGCACGACGATGGCAGGCAGGGTGAAGAGCAGGATGAGCACGTTCTGGTAGCCACAGATGAACAGTAGGTCGAACAGGAACCAGTTGAGGCGTGGGGTGAATTCGGGTTTCTGCCGCAGCACCTGCCATCGGTAGTCCTCCTCCCCTGCCCAGAAACGCCACTGGTAGGCCCCTTTCATGGCAAAATTACCGGTGAGCCGCACCCCCCAGAGGGTGACCAGGATGCTCATGATGACCAGCCTGGGAGCCCAGTCGCTGTAGCCCGCCACCACCCAGGAATAGGCGATCGGCAGCAGGCTCCACAGCTTGTCGACCTGGCTGTTGTTGCCGGTAAGCTGGCCGGTGATGAAGGTATAGGCGATCACGATGCCGGCCATGATCATCAGGGTGTGCATGGCCCGCCACTCGGCTGGTCCTAGGGCTGTGCCGAAAAAGAGGCTGAACAGGGGAACGGCCAGCAGGGTGGTCACTAAAAGGATCGCTGTGGTGAGTATCTTCATTATTCAGGTTTAAGGATGGGGTTACCAGGAAGGATTCTTCCAAAACGGCAAAAATAGGAAAAGATTCAAGATAATTACGATCCGGTTTTGCAGGAGGGCAAGAGAAATAGCTGGGAAAATGTGATGATTGATGTTCTTTTTACCACAATAGGCACATGAGGCACAAGAGAAGACACATAGAGGATTTGTGGGAAGAACCAGCGGAGCTTTTATTTACCACAGAGGCGCGGAGAAAAAACAGAATTGCACAGAGATTTCCATTTACTGCTATGTTCCTCTGCGACCTCTGTTTTTCCCTCTGTTCCTCTGTGGTTTTCATTTTTAAAAAATCTCAGGGATGCCTGAACAACAGCTCTTCCCCCAGGGAGCAAGACGATCGTTTAAAACGGGATGCGTGATCTATTCATCTCCCGGGCATGAATACTCAACGGGGTATTTTATCACAGTTTACTGCACCTTCTCCCAGTGGCCGATCTCCCTGAACAATTCCAATGTCCCGGAATAGTAAGAGGCAACAATGTCATGCGCCGGGTTGTAATCCATGTAATCCTGCCGCTCCGAATCCCCGAATTCCTGAACCGTTTGCCCACCGGGGGTCATCACCAGCACGGCGCCGTCGGAGGAGGCCACGATGATGTTGCCATCAGGCCGGAGGCGGATTGCAACGATCCCCGCTTGCCGCGTGATGGTCTTCAGCAAGGCCCCGTTGGTTTTGTCCCAGATGCGCACCGTGGCGTCTTCATAACTGCCGCTGAACACCTTCGACTCATCCGCGCTGAAGCACACCGACCCCACATGGCCCGTATGACCGGTGAAGGTCCTGACCAATTCGCCGGTGGAGGGGTTCCACAACTGCACCAGGTTGTCGTTGCCGCCCGTCAGCAGCAGCGACTCATCCGCCGAATATACAACACCGCGTGTAAAACAGTTGTTGACATTGAAATTCTTAACCAGGGCCCCGGTAGCCACATCAAATATCTTGAGCGGCTGGCCCCCCACCACGATGCGGTCGTCGCTTTTGTTCATGGTCAGGGCATAGGGTTCCGACCCGGTGAGACCGATCGTACTGATGAGCGCCAGGCTGCTCATATCCCATAGTTTCACCCGGTCGGGCGACCCGTGGGTTCCGCCCGTGGCGAAGAAGGTTCCGTTATGCGCCATGGCGACCCCAAGCGTGCCGCCGGGGTAACTCACATAATTTTTGGAGCCGTCGGTAATATCCAAAACAGTCACCTGGTCGTTCTCATAATTGGTCAGAACCGCCTTTTTCCCGTCGGGGCTGAGCGCCACCTGCCCGTCGAGGCAGGAGTTGACGCTTAAGTTTTTCCAGGAGATGTACTTGTCGAGGATGAAGGCGACTGTCAGCGGGTCGGAGGTCAGCTTATCGCGCGGAGAATAAACTTCCACCTGGTAGGTGTAGGTTTTGGTGGTATCGATGGCGTTGTCAATGAATGAAACCGAATTTTTGGTCAGGTCGCCCACCTGTACGGCACTGCCGCTCCCCTGTTTCCTGAAAACGCGAAACCCGGTTTCGTCGTTGGAGTTATCCTCCCACGAAAGCCGCAACGATGATTTGGTAAGAAAATCGACCTTCACCACCGGCCGTGCCAGCTTGCTGATGATCAGGGTGATGATGTTGGAATAATAGGAACTGCCGTCCTTGGCGATCATCTTCAGGCTGTAATCGTGGATGCTCCCCGGCAAAAATTTATTGGCATTGAACCAGATGGCGGCGGGCATCTTCGCGTATGCCTCGTAAAAACTGAAGTCGAGGTAACACTCGGTACGTATGATATCTACCTTCTTTTTAAAGGAGAAGAGGATGGGAACAGTGTCATACACCAGGGCACTGTCGGCGGGTGCGGTGATGAGGATGGTGGAATCCTTCACCACCGTGATGTTGGTAACGTATTCGTTGTTGGTTACCTTTTTACAGCTGAAGATCAGCAGCCCGGAGACAAAAATGACGAGAAACAGTTTTACTTTCATATTGTGAGAAATTGATGGTTCAGAATCATGCAGAACTAAATTGATGCAAACTTAATATTTGATACCAGGCAGGGCCTGCCGGTTAAAACATTCATATTAATAAAACGTATCACGTTCCCATTGCCCGGGGTTTTGGATTATATAATCCACGATGTTCCGGCGGGATTCTTCATTCCTGATAATGTGGTCATAAAAACGGGATTGCCATTGAAAATAATCATGCCCGTTTTTATTGCACCATCGTTTCACGGATGATTTATACTGGCTGATGATCACCGAAACGGAACCGGGAATGGGTTTACCAAACCTGCGGTCACCCGGTGAAACGACCGGTGACATGGCATTTTCCGGCGGGTGTTCGGACGCGCCCATTTGTAGGGACATGCCATGGCATGTCCCTACGGGGTCGCCAATGGTTGGCGGTAGGGACACGCCATGGCGTGTCCCCACGGGGTCGTCGCCGGGTGGTTGCGGGGAAACTCCGGTTTCACGGGTACCGCGAAGTTCCAGTATCAAATGAACATGATTCGGCATGACCACGTGTACAACAACCTTTGCATTAAGAAAATGCATTTGAACCTCTGCCAGAAACAATTCCGCAATGCGCCCGGGTTCATCAAGGATCATTTTCCCGTTGGACACCTCCCCGAACCAGTGACGCCCCTCTTTCGTGCGGATGGTTATAAAACACATCCCATCGCAGGTATAATCATACCCTTTCAAACGCAGGGAATGACGATGATGCGATCCGGGAAGATTATTCTTCATTTTGCAACCAAAATTCATTTCAACGTTAAGGATCGTTTCCGCAGTCTATGTTAACCCAGCCATCAACGGAATTCATACAACCCGTTGCCGGCCACCGATACCACCGGCAACTCCCTGTTTTTTTCAAAATAGTCGTAGCCTGCAGCCAGGTTTTCCCAGAAGGTGCGCAGCGGTTTGTCCTTCCCCGCCAGTTCCAGCAGCGCATGCAGGCCCGCTGGGTCCATCCGGGCGGGAAAAATATGGACCGGGATCATCTCCTGTCCATTGTTTCGGGCCTCCACTGCATAGAGATACAATTCTTTGATCCGGTCGTCGGTGATGGGGATGCACCCGATGGTGACGCAGTTGCCGTGGATGAAGATGTCGCCGCCCGTGTTGGCCCCGGCCGACAGGATCCGGTCGGACCGGTTGGGGTAGTCGATGCCCAGCGACAGAAAAAAGTTGGAGTTCGGGTTGAACCGGCTGACATGGTAGAATCCTTCAGGCGTCTGCCCGTCGCCTGCTGCGCGCTTGGGCCCGGGGCCGCCCGAGGTGGCGCAGATGGCGTATTCACTGAGCGGGAAAAATTTTCCGGCCCCGTTCCGGCCCCACAGTTCCACCACCTTCTCCTTTTTGAAGATCCTGATGAAGATCTCCAGCGATCCCGTCCGGATGCCATGTTTTGCCAGGTTTTCAGCGCACACTGCATGTTTCTCGCGCCAGGCCTCCCTGACCCGGGGAAATTCAAGTTGTTGTGACCTGAATCCGGGCCCGGCGGTGCAGAGCAGCATGGTCATCACGGGAATTATCAAAAGTTTCATGACAAGATTGTTTCGGCAAAAGGCTCTTCCTTCTAAATGGGATTCCGGCAGAAGATAAATCCCCCCTGCTTTCTAATTGATCTTCAGTTTGAACAGGAATATCCGCAATTTATAATCTCCCTCGTAATAATAAAAAATAAAACTGTTAACGGCCCGCTTTCTTTTGAATTCAGCCAGGTCCTTCAGGGGTATGGCCAGGGAAGAGCCTGTCCCGTAACTTTTAAATTGCCGCAGGGTATTTTTCTGATCATCCTGGATCAACAGGTTAACCGGGCATTTCATGCAGGGGGTATCCTTGAAATATTTAACGGACAGCGTATCGCGTGGACCGATGGAACCGAGCTGCAATGTTACAGAAGGGTCCCTGGAAGTAGAGGAGAATTTTTCCAGGATGCGG
>CAIMWF010000158.1 GCA_903845055.1 uncultured Bacteroidales bacterium
TCTGTAAAAAATGGCCGGCTGAAAGACCACCGGGGCCGGCACCGATCACCGCCACCTTTTTACCGGTGGATGGTTTTACGGCGGGTACATATTTCCCAGGCGAAGCCAGGTCATAATCGGAGGCGAACCGTTTCAGGTAGTCGATCCCTACAGGTGCTCCTTCGTCGAGCAGGTTGCGTCGGCATTCGGTTTCGCACGGGCGAACGCACACGCGGCCGCAGATGGCGGGCAGGGGGTTGGTTTCCTTGATCAGGGCCACTGCTTCGCTGTACTGCCCCTTATCGATCAGGGAAATATATCCCTGCACGTCAACACCTGCCGGACAGGTTTGCTTGCATGGACCGGTACAGTCGGCATAGTGGTTGCTGAGCATCAGTTCCAGTGCCATTTTCCGCGATTTCCTGATCCCTTCGTTGTCGGTGATGATCTTCATCCCTTCGGCGATCTTTGTTGAACAGGATGGCTGGTGCCCGCGCATGCCTTCGACCTCCACGACACATACATAGCAGGAGGTGAATGGTTCCAGCCGGTCGTCATTGCAGAGTGTCGGGATGCTAATTCCGTTTCGTGCGGCAAGTTCCAGGATGGTCTCCCCGGGGAAGCCCTTTACAATATTTCCGTTGAGTACGATATTTAATGAATTGTCAGCCATTGGAAAAATATGATTAATTAAACAGTTACATTTTTATTTTTTTCGCTATTTCGCTATTTCGCTATTTCGCTATTTCGCTACCTCGCTACCTCGCTACCTCGCTACCTTTTTATGAGAGCAGGATCGACTCAAATTTGCATTTCGAGAAACACACCCCGCATTTCGTGCACAATTCCTGGTTGATGAAATGGGCTTTTTTGCGTTCGCCGGTGATCGCCTTTGCCGGGCAGTTTTTTGAGCATACCAGGCAGCCCGTGCATTTTTCCGGGTCGACTTTGTAGGTGAGCAGCGGGCGGCAAACCTTCGCAGGGCATTTTTTGTGGTTGATATGTGCCTCGTACTCATCCCGGAAGTACCTGATGGTGGTGAGCACAGGGTTGGGGGCGGTCTGCCCCAGTCCGCAAAGGGAATTATCCTTGATCTGGTACGCAAGCTCCTCGAGTTTCTCCAGGTCGCCTTCGCGCCCAAGGCCGTTTGTAATACGGTCGAGGATCTCAAGCATACGCTTGGTTCCCATCCTGCAGAAGGTGCATTTACCACAACTCTCCTTGCAGGTAAAGTCGAGGAAAAATTTCGCCACATCGACCATGCAGGTCGTTTCATCCATTACGACCATCCCGCCCGAACCCATGATGGCGCCCGTGGCGTTGACCGAATCGTAATCGACGATGGTGTCGGAGAGGAATTCGGGAATACAACCGCCTGAAGGGCCTCCCATCTGTACCGCCTTGAACCTTTTGTTTCCTTTGATTCCCCCGCCGAGTTTGAAGATCACATCGCGGATGGTCATCCCCATCGGGACCTCGACCAATCCTGAATGACGCACCTTGCCTGCAAGGGCGAAGACCTTCGTTCCCTTGCTCTTTTCAGTGCCATATTGGGCATACGCTTCCGAACCGTTGTTGATGATCCAGGGAATATTGGCATAGGTTTCCACGTTGTTGATGTTCGTGGGTTTTTTCCATAATCCCGATCCGGCCGGGAAGGGCGGACGTTTTCTTGGCATGCCGCGTTCTCCCTCGATGGAGGCGATGAGGGCCGTTTCCTCGCCGCATACAAAAGCGCCGGCCCCCTCTTTGATGTAAATATCCAGGTTGAATCCCTCAATGCCGAAAATGTTCTTGCCGAGGTATCCTCTTTCGTGGGCCTGGCCGATGGCAATATTCAGACGCTTGATGGCAAGCGGGTACTCCGCGCGGCAGTATATCACGCCGCCGGTGGCTTCGATGGCATAGGCAGCAATGATCATGCCTTCAAGCACCGAATGAGGGTCGCCTTCGAGCACCGACCGGTCCATAAAGGCACCGGGATCGCCCTCGTCCGCATTGCAGATCACATATTTTTCGGCTGATTTGTTGGCATTGGCAAATTTCCATTTCATCCCCGTCGGGAAACCACCGCCTCCACGTCCGCGTAACCCCGATTTCAGAACCGTATCGATGACCGATTCACGGCTTCTTTTTTCGGCGGCGATCATTTTAATCGCCTTATACCCGTCGCGTGATTCGTATTCCCCGATCGATTCGGGATCCATATAACCGCAATTGCGCAAAACGATCTTGACCTGTGCCCCGATAAAATCATTTTCAGGGGCATCAAAGAGATCGGTGTATACGATGTAATCGCGGATGGGGTCGTGCTGGTTGATGTGTTTTTCGATCACCTCAACGGCCCGGTCGGCATCCACTTCGCCGTACAGATAGGTCCCGGTTTCGTCGGTGATCTCTACCAGGGGTTCCCGGTAGCACATGCCGACACAGCTGGTCTTTTTGAGGTCGAAAGTGAGCTTTTCAGAATCCTTCAGCGCTTTGATCTTTTCGTAAGTTTTGTTTGCTCCTGCTGCGATCCCGCAGCTTCCAAGTCCGACAGTGACGATCGTTGTCATATAGATGATTTGAGAATTTGAAAATTTGGGAATTTGAAAATTGATTAAATGACCTATTGCCTATTGCCCATTGCCTATTGCCTGAATGTGTTTCAGTTATTATCGGCCAGCCTGATATTCTTGACAATTTTCACTGCTTCGTTGCCAGTGAGTTTGCCATAGGTCTGATCTCCGATCATCATCACCGGCGCGAGTGAACAACATCCAAGGCAGGCGACCGATTCAAGCGTAAAGAACCGGTCTTCGGTGGTCTGGCCGTCTTTCACCTTCAGGGCCTCCTCCAGCGATTCTGAAATTTCAACGGCATTCTGCACATGGCAGGCCGTTCCGTGGCAAACTTTGATGATGTGCTTTCCCACGGGATGGAGCCGGAATTGAGCGTAAAACGTCGCAACCCCGTACATGTCGCTCAGGGGGATCCCGGTTTCGCGTGCGAGTTTTTCAAAGGCAGGCCCGGAGATGAATCCAAAAAGTTCCTGGGCGCCCTGCAACAGCGGAATCAGGTTTCCCTTTTTACCCTTGTGTTTTGCAATCAGGGGGTCCAGCAAACTGAGATCCTGGGCAACACTGCCGGTTTCATTTTCTTTCTTGTTGATTCTTGAAATACGCATGATGAAATTTTTAATTTTATTTTTATTTGTCTTTCGTCCAGGTGATGACCGAGATCCGCTTTTTTCCGTCCATCCGCACGACCAGCGGTTTTTCGAATTTCACGATGGTAAAATATTCGGTCTTCCTGATATTCTTTTGTGACCTGAGAACATCGTAATGGATGTAACTGTCGGACAGTTCCGGCTGGACACAGAAATAACCCACGTTCATCGAAGTGACATTGTGAAAAAAGTGCGATCCCGAGGAGGCATCCAGCGGGAATCCTTCCAAACTGGTTTCAACGATTACCTTCGCATTGCTGATCTGGGGCCAGGTTACCGGGACCCCGATCCACCGGTCGCGTGTGCCCCACCGGCCCGGTCCGATGAGGATGTATTTTTTCCCGGCCTTCCCCATCTCGTGGTTGATTTTGTCAATCTCTTCGGCCATCTCCACCGTCTTTCCCTTGTCGAATGTAAGGGGATCCACAAATACCACCTCATCCATGGTATCCACCATGCCGTTGCCCATCTCCTTCTCCGAATAGAGCAGAATCTCATCTTTATTGATCTTATCCATGTCGATGTCGTAGTCGGAAATATTCCCGATGAGTGGCTTGATCTGGAGAAGATAAAAGGAGGCTTTGTAATTCTGATCCCTGTTCAGGTCAACCGCAAATTCGATTTCGACCGGAGATCCGAGCGCCTCTTTGACCACATCGAGCACAACTTCGATGGTTTTTGACAGCGGGATGTAATTGTATTTCAGGATGTCGGCAAAATTAATCACCCGCGGTCCGGGATCCCTGAGCCCCGCTGAGATCCGGTCATTTTCTAGGGAATAAACCGAAGCAAGATGTTTCAGGGTTCCATGGTCCTCTGCATCGGAGATATCGAGCTTTCTCAACCCGGCATCCTCGCCCTCCAGGAGCCGGACATCCTTTTTGGTCAGGTCGACGGCATAAAAATAGACCTGTGAACCCTTGTACTGATCCCTTGCCGAATTGATCTCGAGATTGGGGTACAACGGGGCAAACCTGAAGGCTTTTTCCCCCTCCACCACATACCTGCCCAGGCCTAACGCCGCGACGGCAAATCCCTCCTCGGGCTTCATGTGGGCAAAGGGATAATAGTTGAATGATTGCGCAACGCCGCTGATATGCGGATAAAAAACCTCCCCGAACTGGTTGCCCACCACCTCCTGGATCACGACGGCCATTTTTTCCTGTTCAATCCGGTAATTGACCGCTTCGATGTATCCTTTTGCCGTCGGGGAATAGACCGAGGCATAAACAAGCTTGATGGCCTCCATCAACTGCTCGAGTCTTACAGCCGGGTCGGGATGGTTGTTCGGGATCAGGTAGGTTTCAAAAATACCCGCAAATGGCTGGTTCTGGGAATCCTCAAACAATCCCGACGACCTGATGGCCAATGGCTTGGTGATGTTTTTAATAACAAGTTTCAGCTTCCTGATAAGGCTCTCGGTAAGCCTACCCTCAATAAACCATTTTTTGATCAGGTTGTAATCGGTTTCATACACCGCATTTTCCCTCAACTTGTTCCTGTCGAGGAAATATTCGAATTCATCAGTCCCGATGATCGAGGTTTTGGGAGTCCGGATGTTGATATTCGGCACATACCTGGCGAAATCATAATTGTAGATGAGGGTATTCACAAAGGCCAGTCCGCGCCCCTTCCCCCCCAGGGCTCCTTCGGTCAGCGCCACGATGTTGCGTTCATCGGTCAGTGCCGATTCCTCGAAAGGAATCACTTTCCCCACATTCTGCTCATTGCGGAAATGCTGGATCACGTTGATCAGATGCCGGCGAAGCGATTCAGGGTCCTTGAAATCGGTGACCTTGGCCGGGTTCAGGATCTTTGCCACCTGGATCTCGCCCCGCGCCATCAGCCACAACGAGAAATGATCCTTACGGGCATGGTACAGAAGCGACTCCTCAGGGATCGTTTTCAGCAGGTCTTCAAATTCCTTGAGCGATTTTGCAACAGCGATCTGCCCGCCCTCCTTGTCGCGGTAAATGAAATTCCCGAAACCAAGGTAGTGGGTGATGAAACTCTTGAATTCGATCAGCAGGGTTTCCGAATTCTTGTTGATGAAGGAGGCCTTAAGTTCATAGGCCTTTTCACTGTTCTGTTCTTCCGACGATTGCAGCACGATCGGCAGGTCGTGAAGTTCCTTCCTGGTTTGCCTGACCAGGCTGAAACCGGCGGTATCATTCAGTTTTCCGTCCTTCTTGAATTTCACGTCAGAGATCAGGCACAGGATGTTTTCCTTGTACTGGTTGAAGATCTGGGTAGCCTCTTCGTAGGTGGAAGCCAGCAGGATCTTCGGACGGGCCTTCAGCCGCAGGATGCGGTACAGTTCGTCGGTGGTGACATCCTCGATGATGTTCTTGGTCTGTTCCAGCACGATGTTGTATAACATCGGCAGGTAAAGCGAATAATACTTTGAGGAATCCTCTACAAGGAGGATCACCCGCACCATCCCTACATTGGTGTCATTTTCCACGTTGATCTTATCTTCGAGATAGTTGATCATCGCGAAGAAGATCTTCGAGTCGCCATTCCACACAAAAACACGGTCGATGGAATGAAGTTTTTCCGGTTCCTCCTCGTAAAGGGCAATTTCGGAGTTGCTGTTCAGCAGCAGGAAGACGGGGATATACTGGTAGAGCGCCTTCACCTTTTTGCTGAGGTCGAGCGGAAAATGCCTGTCGGTGCCGATCATGATGATGATCAGGTCGTAATGCTTGCTGTTGAGCTGTTCCATCACCTCCTCGGTGGTTGAAACCCCCGTGATCCTGGGCATCGTGCTCAGGCTGAGCGAATAAAACTCGCCGAGAACATGTTCCGAAAACCGGCCCTCCTTCTCGATGCTGTAGGCGTCGTAGAGATTCGCCACGAGCAGGATCTCCTTGACTTTGAAGGGCATCAGGTCGTGGTAGAGGTCGCGGTTGTAATTGGTGCGGTTGAGGAAGGTCTGCAGCAGCTGACGGCTGTATTTGACCGGCAGCGAGGGATCGGGTTTTTCTTCCGTAATTTCGCGGTGACTCGTACGGCGCAGGATGGCCTTGCCCTTTACCGAGTTCAGGTAGCCGGTGATCAGGTTGGCCAGGTTGATGATCAGGTGCCGCTCCTCTTCCAGGAAGGGTCCTTCAAACGAGGGCTGGAAGGCTTTGAGGTAACATACCTGGATAAACCCATCCTGGTTGTCGATCGTTTCAAATTCCTGTTTCTGGGTCCACTGGGTTTCACGAAACCCGGGACTGTTGAGAACGGTGTTACCATATTTTATTCGGCAAACTGTGTAATCGGGATATTGCCAGGCCTTGGGCAGGATCAGGCATATCTGGTGGAGGGCATCCTCTATCGGCTTCCCGGTGCGAAGGATGGCGGTTGTCTGGTTGATGGCAGTGAGTTCCTTGAGGCGTTCGCGTGTGATGTAACGCCCTTCGCGGCCTTTGACCCCGTTCAGGTAGCCCTCGATGAGGGTCGCCAGGTTCATCACAAGGTTTCGTTCTTCCTTCAGGAAGGGACCTTCGGAA
>CAIMWF010000159.1 GCA_903845055.1 uncultured Bacteroidales bacterium
CTGTCGTTGGCGTTAAGCCTCCCTTTGATGACGGCAGGAACCCAGTATGCGGTTTCCTGCGTCGCATCGCCGCGCTGGTCGATGAAGGCTGAAATGCCGGTGTTGGCCGATCTGGCGATGCTGCGGCGCGTTTCGATCGCACGCAGGTGGGCGAAGGCATAATGCTGGCGGTGACCGGCGGTGTTGCCCCACCAGCCGTCGTTCGTGATGATGATCATGACCTGTGCGCCGTTCCTGACAAACCCGGCAAAAAATTCACCGAAGATGGACTCATAACAAATGGCAGGTCCAACCTTTACCGTACCGACCGTGGTGTATACTTTCCTAACGGAATCCATCCCCAGGCTGCCCACGGTCCCGCCCAGGTTGATGGCAAAATTCTCAAGCCAACGGAACCCCCTGAACGAGGGGAGGATCTCTACTCCAGGCGTCAGTTTTGATTTGTGATAAAGCTGCAGAGAATCGCGGGCGTTGAGCATGATGGCGGTGTTGTAGGCGTTGTAATGGCCGTCGGTATCGGTGAACTTCCGGGCGGTCCGGGGGAGGGGCTCCTTCGGTTTAAACTGGTAGAAGGTGGAGCCCCCGACCAGCATGTTCAGTTTGGGATGGCGCACATTCACCACCCTGAGCAGCCGGATGCTTGAGAACGACGACAGGTCGTTTTCCCACATGTTCTCCTGGATGGCCGACTCGGGTGCCACCAGGAAATTGGTGTTACTGTCGAGTTTTGTGCCGGCAAGGTCCATGATCTTCCCGACCACGGTTGGGGGTGGAAGACTGTACTGTTCGGAATAGGGGTCAATGTTTGGCTGGACGACCACGAAGTTCACCGGGTGAATTTTTTCCCTGTAAGAAGTGTATATTTTATAGGAAAGGATAACCGGGGAGATGATCCATAATAACAGGAATATTGAATATAGAATAACGGATTTTGAATTTTGAATTGAAATTTTGAGTTTTGAGTTTTGAGCTTTAAGTTTGCCGATCAGAATGAAAACCAATAGGTTTCCCCCCAAAACCCACAACGTTCCGCCCATAGCGCCGGTATATTCATACCACTGGACCCATTTGTAACAGGCAGCGAACCCGTTCCCAAGGTTCAGCCAGGGCCAGTTGAGATCCCAGTTTAGGTGGAGGTATTCGAATGCGATCCAGTAACAAACAAGCGAGAAGTAGGAAACGACCGGGAAACGCAGCTTTCGTTTCGTCCAGTGAAAAACCTGGAAAATGATCGACATGAAAAGCGCATTCAGCACGACGGCCATGGCGGCCCCGACAAAGGTGGAGTTTGCAATCCACCACGTGGTCAGCAGGTTCCACAGGAAAAACCCCGGGTATGTGTAGAACAGCACGCTGAACCTTGAAAAGTTGGCACGGTTCCGGCTGATATGATCCTCGGCCACCATCATCGGGACGAGACCGGCGAAAAGAAGAAGAGGGAAGCCTCGTTCGGGCCATGCCAGCGAAAGGATCACCCCGCTGAACAGGCTGAGCAGGATCAGGTGAATTTTCAGGAATTTCAAATCAGGGATTTTTTACAAACGCAAAGGTAACGATTTTTCAGCACCTGAAAATTTCACTATTTAGCTACCTCGCTATTTCGCTACCTCGCTATTTCACTACCTCGCTACCTTCCCTGGTTCTCCGGGTACCGCACCATGACGATCTTCCTGACTTCACGGAAAAGCAGGTCCCTGAAGGTGTCGATGTTCTTTTTTAAAGTCGCCGAGATGAAGAGCGACGGCTGGTTATCCTGCGCCATCCATGTTCTTTCAAGATCTTCGAGGGTCAGGTTTTCTTTCTGAACCGGGCTGAGATCGTCGGCCTCCTTTTCAACAAACCGATAGGCGTCGATCTTGTTGAATACCATGATTGTAGGCTTGTCCGACGCTTTGATGTCCGTAAGGGTCTGCCGTACAACGTTGATCTGTTCCCCGAAAGCGGGATGGCTGATGTCGGCCACATGGATGAGGATATCGGCTTCGCGCACCTCGTCGAGCGTCGACTTGAACGACTCTACAAGCGAATGGGGCAGTTTGCGGATAAACCCGACCGTATCTGAAAGCAGGAAGGGCTGGGTTTCGATGACGACCTTGCGTACGGTTGTGTCGAGGGTGGCAAAGAGCTTGTTTTCGGCAAAAATATCCGATTTGCTGAGAAGATTCATGATGGTTGACTTGCCCACATTGGTATACCCCACCAGCGCCACGCGCACCATGTCGTGGCGGTGCTTGCGCTGGGTGGCCATCTGCTTGTCGATCTCCTTGAGTTTATCCTTCAGAAGGGAGATCCGGTACCGGAGGATGCGGCGGTCGGTTTCGATCTCCTGTTCCCCGGGGCCGCGAAGGCCGATCCCGCCGCGTTGTTTCTCCAGGTGGGTCCACATCCGGGTCAGGCGCGGCAGCAGGTATTCATTCTGGGCCAGTTCAACCTGGGTGCGTGCGTACGAAGTAACGGCGCGGCGGGCAAAAATATCGAGGATGAGGTTGTTGCGGTCGAGGATGCGGCTCTGGAGCGCGTTCTCAATGTTACGGATCTGGCTGGGCGACAGTTCATCGTCGAACACCACCATGTCAACCGGGTGTTCCTCCATCCAGTCCCTGATTTCTTTGAGTTTCCCGCTGCCGACATAGGTTCGTGAATCGGCATGGTCCAGTTTCTGGCTGAAGCGGTTGACAGGCAATCCGCCGGCAGTTTCAACCAGGAAGGCCAGTTCGTCAAGGTATTCCGATGTTTTTTCCAGGTCCTGCGAACGGGTGGTGAGCCCGATCAGGATGGCAGTTTCCTGGACTGGGGCGGTTTCGATCATCAAAATGATTTGAAGCCGATAATTTCCCTGACTTCGCGGACGGTCTTTGCAGCCGATGCACGGGCTTTTTCGGCTCCCATGGCTGCAACCTTGCGAAGATAGGCCTCATCGGAGGCAAGCGCATGCATCTTTTCGCGGAAGGGGGTTGTGAACAGGATGATGTCTTCGGCCAGCTGTTTTTTCATGTCGCCGTAGCGGATTGTTCCCGACTGGTAGGTCTGTTCGAAATGGGCCAGGGTACCGGGTGAAGAGAAATAGCTCATCAGGTCGAACAGGTTCTTCACGGCCTGCGAACGCGGTTGTTCGGGGTTGAATGTACCGGAATCGGTAACCGCCTTCATCACCTTTTTCCTGATTGCTTCCGGGCTGTCGGCCAGGAAGATGGAGCTGTTTTCATTTTCCGATTTCGACATCTTCAGTCCGCCGTCGAGACCGGGGATCTTCACGAGGTTCTCTCCGAAATTGTAGGCAACAGGTTCAGGGAAATACTCCGCGTTGTAAAGCCTGTTGAAACGGTTGGCAAAGGTGCGCGTCATCTCCAGGTGCTGTTCCTGGTCTTTCCCGACCGGTACCTTGTGCGCCCGGTGGATGATGATATCGGCCGCCATCAGCGTGGGGTAGGTGAGCAGCCCGGCATTTACATTATTCGGCTGGGTGCGGATCTTCTCCTTGAAAGAGGTGCAGCGTTCAAGCTCGCCCACATAGGCATTCATGTTCAGCAACAGGTAGAGCTCGGCCGTTTCGGGCAGGTCGCTCTGTATGTACAGGGTGGCTTTCTCCGGGTCCAGTCCGCAGGCAAGGAACTCAACAAGAACGGTTTTGACATTCCCGTGAAGGTCGGCAGGGATCGGATGGGTGGTGAGCGAATGATAATCGGCAATGAAGAAATAACAATTGTTCTCCTCCTGCATCTTCACAAAACTTTTCAGGGCCCCGAAATAATTTCCGAGGTGGAGGTTCCCGGTTGGCCTGATGCCACTAACTACAATATCCATGGATGATATATGATTTACGATTTACGATTTTGGATTTACGAATGACGAGTGACAAATGACGAATGAAGAGTGACAACCAGTTGCAGAACAGTCACCTCAATTCCCTCTTTTTTCCATTACCTGCATTGCCTGCATTCTACATTTTGATCTCGTCCCCGTTCTTGTTAAAGAAATGGTATTCGAGGAAATGCGATGAGTTCTGCGTTCTGATGCTGACGCGCTGGCCGAACTTGCGCCACCACTTCCATTTGAAGTTGAACCAGCCGTGGGTGAGGAA
>CAIMWF010000160.1 GCA_903845055.1 uncultured Bacteroidales bacterium
CCCGATTACCAGGGGTTGCACAATGCCCTGCTTTACTTCCGTTCGCAGGACGGCGGGAGCAACTGGGACACCAGGGGAGTCGTCCTGCCCGGGCTTACCTCGGCCGACCTCTCCGGTGTCGGCGCCGACGACTACGACTGGGCCACGCCGCATGGCGATACGATCGCCTTCGTGATCTCGGGCAACTGGGAGGACGGAATTATCATGAAGTCGTTCAACAACGGCAGCACCTGGACAAAGATCACTTACTACCACAACCCGTACCGCCTCTCGACCTCCTCGGCGGTCGTTCCTCCCTTCTGGTGTCTCGACGGCTCGGCTGCCATCCAGCTCGACCACCTGGGCAAGGCACACGTGGCGACGGGCAGGATGCGCGCCAGGTGCGACGGCTCCTCGCGCTACTACTTCCCCGGAACCGACGGCCTGGTGTGCTGGAACGAAAATATGCCGGCGTTTGATACCATGCGGTTACGCAGCCTGGACAGCCTCGACGCCCACAAACAGCTTGTCGGGTATATTGATCCCGGTTATATCGGTGATACCATTGCCGGGATTCCCTGTTACGGCGTGGGCCTCAGCTCATTCCCCAGGATACTCCTCTACGGTAACAACGAGGATGTCTTTTACCTGTGGTCGGGCCTCGTCCTTGGCAACCCGGATCCCACCCCTTTAAACTACAGGCATACAATGACCCGCAGGTACAGGAGTTCAAATAATTTTTTTTATAATGCGGTAGATTGGAATGAAGACTTTCTGTATATCTTCCAGGAGTTTGCCTTTCATTCGATTGGTAACAGGCTGGTGTACAATTCCCTGGTGCCATGCTTCTATGAAACTTCCCCGCAACCGGGTTCAAACATCCTGGATCCCACCGTTCCGGTCCATGATGTGAATATCGTTTTCAGGGGGGATATTGCGGTGGGCATTGCCAACAGACCAACCGTAGGCGATCACCGGGTTGGCGGCATCTTCCCAAACCCCGTTCATTCGGTTGCGGGGATAAACCTGTCGCTGGCCTCGCCGGGCAACGTAAACCTGGTAGTGACTGACGATGCGGGCAGGCAGGTATTGCACTTTGACAAAGGGTTGATGTCACAGGGGCCGCACCGCCTCACCCTTGACTGCGCCGGGCTTGCACGGGGATTTTACCTTGTGACCATCACCATCAACGGGGAGAACTTTACGCAAAAAATGATCAAAGAATAATGTGAAGGCAGCCGGCCGGCAAGTCCTTAAATCGTAAATCGTAAATCGTAATGTCAAAAGGCAATAGGCAGTAGGCAATAGAAAAAGGAACCCGCCTGCTCACTATCAAAAAGTAATTTTTAATTTTTAATTTTTAATTATTGTTAACCATGCAGGAAATAAGATTTTATCAAACCGCCGGATCATCATTCAGGTTTTATTTGGGGCCTGAAATTCAGCCAGTGCCAGGTATGCTTTGTTGAAAGATTAAAAAATAAATAACATGAAATTTCATTTACTGCTGGTCCTTGTCATATTTCAACAGGGAGTTATTGCACAGCAACCACCGGAATCGCTTGTGCCGGCAGATTACACCTGGAAATTCTGTGGCAATGCCGGTTTCTCGGCTGCGAGGGCCGACTGGATCAGCCTGGCCATCAGTCCGGCAGGCCAGCCATACGTAGCCTACACCGACCTGGGGAATAACAGCAAAGCCACGGTCATGAAACAGGAGGGGGGCCAATGGACCGCCGTGGGGGCCCCAGGGTTCACGAGTTCTTATGTTTATTTCACATCCCTTGCCTTCAGTCCTTCAGGTGAGCCATACCTCGCCTATTATGATGCTGCGCTTGCCGGGCGGGCCACCGTTAAAAAATTTGACGGCACAGCCTGGGTTGATGTCGGGGTTCCCGGCTTCTCGGCAGGTGGGGCCACCTACACCTGCCTGGTCTTCAGCCCGGCCGGGATTCCATATCTGGCTTACAGGGATGTGGCAAAAAACTACAAGGCGACCGTCAAGAAATTTAACCAGGGGAGCTGGGTTACCGTGGGGACCGAGGGATTTTCCCCTTCCGAGGCACCCTTTATCACCCTTGCTTTCAACACCGCGGGCGATCCCTATGTCGCCTTCCAGGATTTTAGCAGTTCCGGTTTTGCCTCCGTCATGAAGTTTGACGGGAACACCTGGGGGTATGTCGGGAGCCCGGGATTTTCTGCCGGCAGTGCGGAATATACCAGCATCGCCATCAGTCTTGCGGGCGAACCTTATGTGGCGTTTTGTGATGCCTGGTATGATTACAGGCCCAGGGTAAAAAAATTTGACGGGACCAACTGGGTGGATGTCGGCAGCCCGACCTTCCTGCCCGGCAGCGCCGAATATACCAGCCTGGCCATCGCACCGGACGGGACCCCTTTCCTCGCTTTCAAGGACTGGAGCAACTACCAGAAAGCGTCGGTGATTAAATTCAACGCTACGGGTTGGGTCAACGTCGGTTCACCCGGCTTTTCAAGCGATACGGTGAATTATACAGCACTGGCCCTCGATGCCGCCGGGCATCCCTTTATTGCCTACCAGGACGGGGCAAGTTCGTTCAAAGCATCGGTTATGCGGTACGATTCAGTTTTAACATCGGTCGGCAAGCCGGCTCCCGGGGCGATCGCAATATCGCCCAGCCCGGCAGCAAATTTCATATCCATCAACCTGCAGGACATTCCCTGGAAAATCGACCGTATTGAAATATCAGATGGAACGGGAAGGTGTTTGTACAGCGCATCATCAGCGGAAAAACGGGTGATGCTGGATATCAGCAGGTATTCCCCCGGGTTGTACTTTGTAAAGGTGTATACGGGCGGGACCCTGTTTGTTGAGAAATTTCTGACAAGGTGATGGCCGGGGAGAGGTCCTGGAATTTTCCCAATCAAGGGGAGAGGGCATTCGTTCGGTTCGCCCAGTGGGAGAATTGGGAAAGTCGTGTAATGCAGTCTTTTTCGTGATAATGGTGCATGATTAAACAAGCTATGATCCAGATTGACCAGGAACAATGCAATCAATGTGGCCTATGTACACGGATTTGTCATGAATTCTGTATGGTCTTAACAGGGGATATCCTGGCCGTTGATTACCGGTTTTGCAGTACCTGTGCCCAATGCGTTGCAATATGCCCACAGCAGGCGATCAGGTGGAATGATGTCAAACCGTCATTCTTTGATAACGCATTGTATCCCGCGCCGTTGCAGGTGGAAGAACTGTTCATGCAAAGGCATACGATCCGGGATTACACGGCGCAGAAGATTGACAGGCTTCTCCTCGAAGAGGTTACAAATATTGCGGTTTATGCCCCCACTCATAATTTCAACCTGAGAGCAGTCGTCATCGACAATGACGAACTGATTGGCATGGTGGATTCAATGATCCTGGAATTCTCGGCAAAAATTTATCAATGGCTTTACAAACCCCGGTTCATCCGGTTATTGATCAAAATGTTTGCCCCGGGACGGGAATTTGAATACCTGAAAGCTAGGCCGAAACTCGAGCATGCCCAGAGAAGAAAAAGCGGGTTTAAAACCAAACCTGCCGCGATCATCCTGATTATCGGGGATAACAGGGTTCCGCTGTCTCTCGAAAGCGCCCAGTATGCCCTGTATAACATCGATCTGTTTGCCCAGTCCAGGGGGCTTGCATGCCGGAACCTTGTCGGCAATCAAATGATATTGAATGCGGACAGGAATTTCAAAAAAGGAATGGGACTGGAAAAACACGAAAAAATATTCGGTGCGCTGACGATCGGATACCCGTCCGTGAAGTTCAGGAACAAGGTGCAGGGAAAGAAGATAAAGATTCAGTGGAATACGATTAAGTAACGGGTCCCGCCGGGACATGACAACTGCTAAATTCCGGGTGTTGCGTGGTTCGGTTCTTCCTGTTATATTTGTTACCGGCATGAAGAAAAGGATCTTTCATAACGGCAACCGCTATTGCAGGCGGGAACCCGGGCAGTCTGAAATGCAACCGGCACCTGAAATGATTAACCATTTAATATTCTGACCATGAAAAATTACTTCAGCTTTCACCTGACCGGCAGGAAATTTTTCCCCGTATGGATCCTCTTCATGATCCTGTTTTTCTCACCGTATGCAGCCATGATCTTTTCGATCAAGGACATTCAGCCGGGGAGCCATACCTTCCTGGTCATTTTCCCGGTGATGATCCTGCTGACATTCATTGCCCTGGTATTCTCGTTTTACATAGCGAAATTAACGATTGAAGGCATTGGCTTTCGCGATAAGACCCTCATATTCAGCGGCAGCTTCGGGAGTTACATCGGGACCATCCTCCTGGGCATGCTCCTTTCCATCATCACCCTGGGCATCTACATGGCCTGGTTCATCACCGACCTGCACCGGTTTTTCATCGATCATACGTCATACGATTCACAGGAATTCAGATTCAGGGGCAGGGGAGGAAAGCTGTTCGTGATTTTCATGCTGGCTGTTTTCATCCCGGTCATCATCATGACCTCGGTGATGGCTGTCTTTATCGTGACTTACGGCCCGACCCGCATGGCCCCTTTTATCTTCCTGGAGCAGGTGGCGACGGCGGTCATCATGATCCCCTACTTGTACCTGATGTATAAGTGGATGGTAAATGTGGACTATAAAGACTATCATATTGCATGGCAGACCGCTTTCTGGCCCTCCTGCGGGAAGATCGCCGGGGAACTGGCCCTGGCGATCATCACCCTGGGAATATACATGCCGCTGGCCATGCTGCGGCTTTATAAGTATTTTACCGAACGGACACTGGTCGCATCCGGTGATAAAATCCTCCGGCCGGGATATGACATCGAGCCACTGGATGATTTCCTGGCAATCTGGGGACAGATGCTCCTGGCAATCATCACCCTGGGAATTTATTATCCGTGGGCCTTCTGTAATATCTACAAGCGGGTGCTGGGTAAAACCTACCTGGAAATACCGGAGGTGGTGTGAGGAATTTTCAGATTTCACATTTCAGATTTCACATCTCACATTCTGGATTATTCATACAACTAAACAACACACCCATCACTTTTATGCCAATCTGATATCCGAAATGAAAGCAATTGTTGTAACCTTCTTTATCCTCATTTTGGCAAACATTGCAAACGGCCAGTCGGTTGCCGGAACGGTTCTCGAGGATGCCACCGGGATGCCCCTGGAATATGTCAGCATCGGGGTGATGAACACGGTTTATGGCACCATCACGGATGAAATGGGGAGGTTCACCTTAACCCTGAAAGCAGTTTCAGACCATGATACGGTCCGGGTTTCAATGATCGGCTACCATGCCCGTAAATTTCCGCTGTCATCGCTGGTCAACAGGGAAAACCTTGTGAAACTGGACAGGGAAGCCGTCCGGTTACCGGAGATCGTTATCAAGCCTTCCGGGGTTTTCAGGAAGTGCGGAACCACCAACTTTACATGGCACGGAGAGGTATGCGGCTGGGGCGGAACCGATTTCGGGAAGGGATATGAAATCGGTCTCACAATAGACCTTGGGAACCTGCCTGTCAGCTTACAGAGCCTTGGCGTGCGACTGGCAAAGCAGTCGTTTGACAGCAGTTTCTTCAGGCTGCATATCCGTGAGATTGAAAACAACCTGCCGGGAAGGGAACTGCTGGCCCGGAACATCATCCTTTGTTTCACCGCAGAATCAGGATGGGTGGAAACTGACCTGCGCAGGTACAACCTTGTTTTCAGGGGGGAAATAGCAGTGACACTCGAATGGGTGAAGGTTTCCGGGACCGACAACCGCAAAATGAAGAAAATGAACGGTTCTGCATGCGCCACGGAGGTGGTGCTTTTTTCGGAGAAAAAGGGCCGGGGATGTGCATTTACCCGTTGGGGGACCGAGGCAAAATGGACCAGGCACGACGAATCAAGCCCCAGCTTTTACCTGGAAATCGAGCAATGAACCTGGCGGATCTTTCAGGCAATAGGCAGCAGGCATTAGGCAATAGGAGCAGGAACCGGCCTGCTCACGCTCAAAAAGTAATTAGTAATTAGTAATTAGTAATTTGTAATAGAATCAGGCCCTTTTCAGTTACTTCCCGTTACCCGTTATTCTTTCACCACCTTTTCCAACCCCAGCACCTCACCTCCGCAGGTTGCCCTCACGATATAAAGACCCCCTGGCTTGCTGCCCAGGTCGATGTTGACTTTGGAGGCTGAGACCGTTTGCCTGGAAACCAGCGTCCCGGTGCCGTTGTAGACTTCAATTACGATGTTTTGCCCGGTTGAAGGAAGTACCACGGTACAGGCGCCACGGGTGGGGTTCGGGTAAACGGAAAGCGTTTTGGCCGCATGACTTTCGATGCCATAAGGCTGTTCGGTGTAGCGGCAAAGCTGGTAATCGGACCAGAAGGTGTAACAGGCCGTAAAATAGAGCCCGCTGTTAAAGGGAACCCAGGCCTCCCAGGGATAAAAAGGTGCCAGTTCGGCGGTACTGGGTGGCGTCGGGCGCACGGTCCCGGACACGGTTCCATCGGTTGCAAAGATTTCCTCACCGTTTGAGATACTGTCGAGACCTGTCATGATCAGTTTGCTGCCGAAAGCATACAACCTGGCCGGGTTGAACCCTTTGGAAAAGTTGGTTACCTTGATGGTGCCCGCCGTTGTGCCGTCGCTTACCCACAACTGGGTTGTCTTCGTCAGCGAATCGTAACCATTGAGATACAGCTTGTTGTTGTATACTGCCATGGAACCGTTGGCGAAGCCCGAATAGGTGCGCGGGGTATAGTCCGTCTTAATCTTTACGGTTCCTGCCGTGGTCCCGTCAGTTGCCCATAACTGTGAATACCCGTAGATGTCGTACCCGGCAAAGTAAACCTTTGAATTATACGGGGTAAATGCCACCGGGTTCAGACCAAGGGGCCCGGTCGGGTTGATTGTTGTGATTTCAATCGTACCTGCGGTTGTTCCGTCGGTTGTCCAGAGCTGCATTCCGTTTACACCGTCTTCGGCATTGAAATAGACCCGTCCGTTCACGCCGGTCAGGTAACTCGGGTAACAATCTCCCTTCGGGTTAATCTTTTTCAGCATGAAGGTCCCGGCGGCGGTGCCGTCGGAAATCCAGAGCTGGTCGTGGTTGACCCCGTCGGTTGCGGTGAAATAGATCTTTCCCTGGTAGGCAAACAACCGCGAAATATAGGCGCCGCCCGTGGGATTGATGGTTTTGACCAGCTTGGTGCCGGCGGCGGTGCCATCCGATACATACAGCTGGTCGTTCCACGGGTTGGTGAAGGTTGTCGATGCCGGGAAATAGGCCTTGTTGTTCAGTACCACGAAATTCCCGTTGGTGGCGTAGATATTTGCGATCGGGACGGTCCCAGCGGCTGTTCCGTCGCTCGCCCAGATGTGTGACTGGTTGCTGAATACCAGCACGTTGTTCAGCGCGGTTAAATGGTTTAGCGAGGAAGACACTTTCACCGTATCGATCTGTTTCACAACCGTGATCGCCGATGCCGACCCGTCGGGCGTCATCAGCAGGTAATCGGCATAACTCACATTTGCAGTACCGAAAAAGTAAAGCTTCCCGTTGAACTCCGTCAGGTTGGTTGGGTTGAGCCCCCAGCTTCCGTAATAATTCAGGTTGGTGACCTTTTGCACGAACTGTGAATTTACCGCCGAACCGATCAGCAATAAAAAAATAAGCAGAAAGATATTTTTCATAAGGCATGGTTTTATCAAATTTTTCATGATTTTTAGGTTAAAGTTACCCGGGATTGCCATTGATGGTTGTTGCAATAAAAAAAGCACCCTGAAAACGGCCATGCCGGCATTCAATGAACACCTCATTTTATTTTACTCCAGTAAAATTAGTGGTTTTGCAGGATGGGACCGGGATGTTTACACGACCTGCCGGGAAAACGTGATGACATGCACCCGATCCTTGATGTAATTATAAAAAGTGTTAGGGTTTTTGCAGGGAGGTAGCGAAGAGGACATATCCGGACTTGCAAAGGGTGTCCATCTTATCATTATAAACCGGCATAACAGGACAAAGCAGTTGCTTCTGATCAGGTGAATCGAATACACCGGCAATTTCTTTCCCACGGATCCCTGCAGGGATCAGCAATCATATGTTGTAACAGAGACCTTGCGGGCTTCCCGGTGGAATAATGGAAAGGATCCCCTTTGTTATGAAATGGTTATCGCCGTTCTCATAAACAAGCCGTGGATAACTGATCTGCAAAAGGCAGGCGGGATGGATTGTGGAAGATCATACACGAATTGTCCGGTGAAATAAGGGTGATAACAAGTCAATTGTCATCAGATTTGAAATTTATATTTGTTTTTGGGGTGGCCAGTATACACCTGCCTGAGGGTGGTCAATTTGACCGTTTTTTCCACAACAGCCTGTATCATGAATATTACATGGTCCCCTTCGATGACAGCCAGCATACGCCCGATTTGTCGAGCAGCCAGGTGATCGTCACCGACTATGCTTTGAACATCAAGCGTACGATCATCCTCGTGCCTTTCAGGTGTAATGTGCCAGTTGTCAAGCGCTCTGCCGCCATCACCGGCAATTGATGGAATTTCATATGAGGATATTTTCTTCATTTTGGATCCGATTAAAACAAAAAAAAAGGATTAAGGATTCAACATTCATGATACAACAAATAGATACTATCAATTAATTTTATATCCCGAAATTTGATTAAGCACTTTCATACCAGTAAGGAAAAACAGCAGCTATGATAACTCTTTGGAATAGATCAGCGAAGTTTCTCCTATTCAGTTTGTAAGTAAATTCGTTTAGATAATTTTGTAAA
>CAIMWF010000161.1 GCA_903845055.1 uncultured Bacteroidales bacterium
TAGGACGGATAGGCCTGCACCAGGACGATCTTGTTCCCCGGCAGCACCCCCATTGCCATCAGCTTCTGCATTTTCTTGTTGTCCTCGGTCTGGATATAGGCGATCTCCCCCTCCTGCCCTGATTTGAACTCGGTCAGGGGAACAACCCCAAGGTCCCCCTCCGCCTTTGCCTGGAAGCAGCATTCACCGGGGGGAATCGGCTTGCCGTGGGGACAGGTCGTCGGATGATTGAGCATGGTGCAGACCTTGATATCGGCGCCCTCGTTGAGCAGGTGTTCAAACTGGCATGCCTTGAATTCGGCATCATCGCCCCGGATATTAAGCACATCCATCATCAGCCGCTCCGCCAGACGGTGACGGCGGATCGTCATTTTCCCTTCATCGCGCCCCTCCGGGCGGAAGTAGACCATCCCCTGGCGGATCTCGATCATGGCATGACCGGTCAACTCGCGATAGGCGGGATCATCTGTCGGGAAATTCATGTTTGCGGGATCCAGAAAAGCACCCCCATCCTCTTCAACCGAAACCCATAACGCTTCAAGTATCTCTTCAGCCTTTTCCGAAAGTTTCATACCGTATCTCCCTAATGATCAATATTCTTTACCAAAGATTTTTTTCAATTTCCTTACCACGCCAGGCTCCAGCGGGTTTTTGTAATTACAGCGTGGGCAATGGATGCTGTGACAACCACCATGACAACCTCCGCACCCCTTTTTACCGGCGCTTTCTTCAAATTCACAACCGCAGAATCCGCAGATCATGCCAGTAATCCGGTTGCCAGCAACGCCTTATTCAACACATATCCGCTGCCGAATGCCAGCAGACTGACAAAAACTCCGATGGTGCCGGCCACCCTCCATCCCCGCTCCTTCTTCATAATCAGGAACTGGGCTACACAGGGAATGAAGAGGGTCAGGGTCACCGCAGCCACGGTCAACTGGCGAGCATCCATGAGTCCCTTGGTCTGCAGCTCGTACAACCCGGCAGCCCCATAGTCGCGGCGAAAGAATCCGAAAATGAATGCAACCGCTGTTTCTTTCGGGAGACCAATGGAAGCCATCACCGGGGTCATAACATTGATCAGTTTCCCGAAAAAACCGGTAATTTTTCCGAGCCAGAGCAGTATTGAGGCGAGTATGAACAGCGGCAGGATTTCCATGAAGTACCACTGCATGCGGGTATAGGTCTTGGTAACGACGTTGCCGAACTGCGGCAGTCGCATCGGGGGAAGTTCCATGTAGAACATGGGCGCCTCTCCGGGAAGAATTCTGGCTGAAAGCAGTCCGACCACAATGAATAGCAATAACAGACATCCGCCCCACACCGCCAGAGCGCCGGGAAATTTGGAGAGGAGCGACATTATCACTCCCAGCTGGGCCGAGCAGGGAATGGTCAATGAGAGAAGAATGGTGGCGATAATCCGTTCGCGGGTGGTTTCGAGGGTACGGGTGACCATGGTGGCCATGGTGTCGCAGCCGAAACCGAGCACCATCGGGATCACCGCCCGGCCGGTCAGGCCGAAATGTTTGAAGATGCGGTCAACCAGGAGCGCCAGGCGCGGGAAGTAGCCGGTATCCTCCAAAAAGGAGAAGAACACGAAAAATGTCGCCACGATAGGCAAAATGATGCCGACCGCATAACGGATACCAAGGGTGATGATGCCATATTCGCCGACAAACAGTTCCTGAATGATCTCCCAGGGAATAATTCCTTTGACAACGCCGATGATCCAGGGGTTGAA
>CAIMWF010000162.1 GCA_903845055.1 uncultured Bacteroidales bacterium
CCCCGGGTCGTCGAAGGTCCATAACCAGCCCACGATGTTTCCGCCGCCGTTGGTCTGCGACAGGTCGTTGAACTGTACGACCTGCGTGGCGCAGGTGGGGGTGCCCGGAAGTACCTCGAAAGCGGCTGTCGGGGCAGGGATCACGGCCAAAATATGGGCAATGGAGTCAATACACCCGAAACTGGTGGTCACAGTTAGTCTTACATTAAAATTATACACTCCCGGCGGGAAGGTGTGAGCAACATTAGGGGAGGCAGGCAGGTTGACGATTGTATTTGTGCCGTCGCCCCAGGTCCAGACCCAGCGGGTGATGTAGCCGGGAAATCCTGCCGGCATGTACGATTGGTCGGTAAACTGAACCTGCAGTCCATCGCACGTGGGTGAAGCAAAGGAAAAACCCGGAACAGGGAGCGGCATCACGTTGATTGTTTTCGACAGAGCATTGGTACACCCGTTCAGGTCGGTGACCGTCAGAATCGCGGTATAGGTGCCTGCAGCGCCATAGAGGTGCGAAGCAGTGGTCGGGTTGGCCGAATGAGTTGTTCCGTCGCCGAAATCCCAGTCCCAGGTGGCAATGTTTCCGGGGTTCATCACACCCAGGTTTGCGTTGAAAACAACCACCTGGTTAAGGCAGCTGTTGTTGGTCAGGGTGAAATCGACCGGAACCACCGGGTGCACAAATACGTCTTTTACAATTTTCCGGGTACAATTGTTCGTATTATCCGTGACAGTCAGGGCAACATGAAATATATGATTGGCCATGCTGAACACATGGACAGGATTCTGCAGCACGGAACTGTTGCTTGTTCCTGACCCTGGGTCGTCAAAATCCCAAGCCCATTGAATGATGCTGCCAGAAGATGAAGTCGACAGGTCGGTAAAATAGACCGTCTGTCCGGCACAGGCATAACCATTGGGGAAAGCGCTGTTGTTGGAATAAGCAAAACCGGCAGTTGGTAAGGGATAAACGATCACTTCGGTGCTGGTGCTTTCAAATGCCGAGTATATATTTGTCACGGTACGGGTCACAGTATACCCCCCCGGTGATGAATATGCATGTTCTGCAAAAACAGGAAATGGTGTCGGAGCCAGGAAGGTCTGGATGATCCCGTCGCCGTAGTTCCATACCTCTTTGATGATGTTGAGCCCTGGCACCCGGGGGGCGAAATGCATGGTATCACCGGCACATACCGGTGAGTCACTGGTAAAAAATGCGGATGGCAGGCACGGAACGGTGATCAGGTGCTGAGTGGAATTCGTGCAGCCGGTTACTGCATCCCAAACGGTAAGGGTTACATTGAAATTCCCGCACATCTGGTAGACATGCGATGGATTGGGGCCGTATCCGTAAATACCGTCGCCAAATTCCCAGAGGAGATTATTCCCGATACCCGGCAGCGTAATATTTGTAAAATTGATTTCAAAGTTCTGGTTACCCGGAGATTGTGTAAAATCGACCGGTGGAAGCGGGTTAACCACCACCCTGACGTGGGCGGTGTTTATGCATCCGTTGGTATCGATGCCCGTTACGGTATAGGTAGCGGTTCCGGTAGGGATGAATGAAATGCCGTCAACCACACCATGATCCCACGAATAGGTATGGGCCCCGCTGCCGGTCAGGGTCACGGGTGACCCGGCGCAAACGGCGGTATCACTGGCATTTGCAACCACGGCTGGCAATGGATAGACGGTAATATGAAACGGAGCGGATGAAGCCGGGTTGCCCGAGGGACAAACGACATTCGAGTTGATTCCACAGGTTATGATATCCCCCGGGGATGGAAAATAGGTATAGACCGGTGCGTTCGGACCGGTATTCCCACCGTTTACCTTCCACTGGTATACCGGCAATGATCCGCCGTTTATCGTTGTGGCTGTGAAGGTAACCGGGGTACCCTGACAAACCTTATCAGAAGAAG
>CAIMWF010000163.1 GCA_903845055.1 uncultured Bacteroidales bacterium
AAAAGTAACCATTGTTCCTGCACATACTGTGGTTACCGGCGTTGCAACTGTTACCCCGACCTGCAGGTTGGGATTGACGGTCATGGTAACGGGAAGGCTGGTTGCCGGGTTCCCGGTGGCGCAGGGTTCGGAGGAGGTCATTTCGCAGGTAACGATATCCCCGTTCAGCGGCATGTATGCATAAACTGCATTGGTTGCATTGTTTACATTGGTTGCATTGACTTTCCATTGGTAGGCAGGGGTCACGCCACCGAAGACCGGCGTGGCAGTTAGGGTAACCGGTGTCCCGGCGCAGACCGTCGTTGCCGGGGTCGAAACCGACACGCCTGCTGGCATGCTTTGATTGACGACCATGCAGATCTGGTTCGAAGTGGCCGGGCTTCCAGTCGTGCAGGCTGAATTTGAGGTCAGGACGCAGACAACGCAATCCCCGTTGGCGGGAACATAGGAAAAGAACGGACTGTTTATTCCGACCGCGATGCCATTCACCATCCACTGGTAGGTGGGGGTGTTCCCCCCAAGGAGGGCAACCGCCGTAATAGTGACCTGGGTTGACGGACAAACGGGATTCTGGGAAACGGTGATCGTGATCGATACCGGGATCGTCGGCTGAACGACCAGTTGCGCCGTATCGCGCCCCATGCAGCTGTTGGGGCCGACCACCGTAACCATGTAATTCCCGGCGGTGCCCGTGGTGTAAGTTTGACCGTTGCCGATGTTCGGCTGGCCCAGGGTCAGGTTGCCCCATTGGAAGGAACAACCGGCGCAGGCCCCTGCGTCAAAGGTGTGGCTTTGCCCGCTGCAGATGGTGACATCGGGCCCAAGGGCAACATTTGGCCCCGACATGACGGTCACATTCACGGCATCACTCGCCGAACAGCCATATTTTGTAACGGTTACCGTGTAGGTTCCTGCAGCAAGCACCGTGATGGTGCGCGTGGTGGCCCCGGTGGACCAGAGGTATGAATAAAAACCGGCGCCTGCATCAAGGGTGGCCGAACTTCCCGGGCAGATGGAGCGGTCGCTCCCGAGGTTGACAACCGGGGGGGCCATCACGACGATATTCTTGCATTCACTTGTCTGGTTCGGCAATCCCTCGTTTACGATCAGCTGGATGTTGTATGTTCCCGGCTGGTTGTAAGAAAAGGGCGGCGGGGTGAAGAGCGTAGAGGATGCAACGGATGCATTGGTGCAGGGCAGGAACCGCAGGCGGGTGAGGGTAAAATTCTGCCGGTTCGTATTGTACAGGAACAGGGTGTCGCCCACCCTGAAAAGTTCTGAAAATACCGACGGCCGGCTCATGGCGCCGATGTTTCCCAGCGAGGTCCCGGTTACCGGCCCGGTAATGCCCGACGGGAATGAAAGTCGCCAGATGAGGTCGGGGGAGGAGGTGGAGTAGTTAAGCTGGAATCCTGATGTGTTTTCGCAGTCACGGATCATGGCCAGCCCGCCCGGGGTGACAATCGCCGGGCAGACCACGCCGAGGTTAACCCCCGTAGGGTCGTTGAACAGGGAGGTGCCGAAATTCAGCCGGGTCATGGTGTTGTTTCCCCAGTTCGGGACCATCCCGTACCAGGTTCCGTTTTCCTTTAAAAACCTTAGAGTGGTGGGCATGTTCATGGCCCCGGGTGTCCCCAGGTCAGTAAGGGTTGGGGTGTTCAAGAGGCTGTTGCCAAAGGTCAGCCGCACGAGTTTATTCCCGGTCGAACAGGTGACATACCCGACCCAGGATCCCCCTTCGTTGAAGATGTTGATGCTGTGCGCCACGAAAAGCATGGCATAGGGGCCGAGCAAAGCGGCGGTGGGCGCATTGCCCGGGGAGGTTCCGAAATTAAGCCTGACAATGCGGTTGTTGTTGCTGATAAAGGCAATCCACTGCCCGTTGTCGTAATTGAAATTAATTCCTTCGACCGTGTCGCCGATCATTCCGAAACCGCCCAGGTTGGTCCATGAAACGGGGTTGTTGCTGAAGCTGGTCCCGTGGTTGTATCGAACCACATTTTTATTTCCCTGGTTGGTCACAAAGGAATAGCAGGTGGAGCCGTCTTTAACCAGGGTGATGTACCCGGGGATGTTCAGAAGAGCCCCGGGGTTCCCGATGTTGACACCCAGTGGGTTCGAGAGGGTATTTCCCGAACAGAAACTCCAGTAATAGGTCTGCCCGGTGGCGGTTTGATTGGTGACATTCACCGTACTCCCGGTGCAAACAGTGTCGGGAGTGGTAAAGGCAGCAGTATCGGGCGGGTTGATCACCACGATGTTCTTGCATATCGACGACTGGATTGGAAGCCCTTCGTTAACAATGAGTTCCACGTTGTAGGTACCCGGCTGGTTGTATGAATAGACCGGCGGGTTGAATAAGGTGGAGGAGGGCACCGAGGCATTGGAACAGGGAAGGAACCTCAGGCGGGTGAGGGTGCCCTGCCGGTTGGTATTGTAAAGGAACAGGGTGTCGCCTTCCCTCACAAGTTCCGAAAATTGCGCCGGCTGGGTCATGTTCCCGATATTTCCCAGGGAGGTCCCGGTAATGGTCCCGGTAATCCCGGTCGGGAAATTGAGGCGCCAGATTTTATCGGGGGAGGAGGCTGAATAATTGAGATGGAAGCCTGCCGTGTTTTCGCAGTCGCGGATCAGGGCAATTCCGCCCGGGTTTACCGACGGGCAGATTACCCCTAGGTTGACCCCGGTCGGGTCGGTGAGCAGCGAACTGCCGAAGGTCAACCGGGTCATGGTATGGTTTGTCATATTCGAAACCAGCCCGTACCATGTCCCGTTTTCGTTAATAATGCGGAACACCCCCGGGAAATTCATCGCCCCCGGCGAACCGAGGTCGGTAACCACCGGTATGTTCAGCAGGCTGTTTCCGAAGTTCAGCCTGATCAGCTTGTGGTTTCCCCAGCTTGTTACAAACCCGACCCAGGTTCCGCCATCCTTGATAACGTCAATGCAGTGGGCAACATAGAGAAAAGGCCACGGTCCCAGCAGGGAGGCCACGGGGGCGTTGGAGAGCGAGGTGCCGAAACTGAGCCTGACGATCCGGTTGTTGTTGTTCACAAACCCGACCCACTGGCCGTTGTCGTTACAGACCCGGATGCCCAGGAGGGAATCGTTAAGATACCCCATGCTCCCCAGGTTAGTCCAGGATATGGGATTATTGCTGTAACTGGTTCCATGGCTGTAACGGATGACCGACGAGGTTCCCACATTGGTGATGAAGGTATAGCAGGTGTTCCCGTCCTTGGCCAGGGTGGGGTAACTTGGAACGTTGAGCAGGCCACCCGGGTTCCCGATGTTGACACCCACAGGGTCGTTCAGGGCATTGCCCGAACAGAAACTCCAGTACCAGGTTCCGGTGCCCGTTGTGGTATTGGTAATGGTGACCGGGCTGCCGGTATAAACGGTGGCGGGGGCGGTAAATCCGGCCACCTGTGCATAAAGATGTGGCAGGGGCAGGAACAAGATCAGCATGCAGGTGATGACAACTGCAGGAAGTCTCCGGAAAGACAATAATGGTATCATGCTGTGATAATACAAGGTAAATATAGCAATAAAAAGCAAGCACAGCGTGTTTGTCTATTTTTTACCATAAAAATGGGTTACTGCCCCCCCCCCCGGCCACGGGCTAAAAAGATCATCACAGACTGATTTCCATGGTTTATGTCCGCCTTAAATTCTTAAATTTGCGGTTGGATATAAAACCACAAAACTATGTACGGGAACTTTCAGCAACATCTACAAAAACAACTCGATTCGATCATCTCCGAGGGATTATTCAAACACGAGCGGATCCTGGTCACCCCCCAGGGCGTGGAAATCAAAACCGACCGGAACCAGAAGGTCCTCAACTTCTGTGCGAACAACTACCTTGGCCTCTCGAATGATCCCCGTGTCATGGCCGGCGCAAACTATACCTTTTTCCGTTATGGTTTCGGAATGTCGTCGGTACGGTTCATCTGCGGCACGCAAAAAATCCACAAGGACCTTGAAGCGAAACTGAGCGAATTCCTTGGCATGGAGGACACGATCCTCTATTCCTCCGCCTTTGACGCCAACGGCGGTGTATTTGAACCCCTGCTCGGCGAACAGGATGCCATCATCTCCGATGAACTCAACCACGCCTCCATCATCGACGGGGTGCGCCTGTGCAAGGCCCAGCGTTTCCGGTATAAAAACAACGATATGGAGGACCTTGAGGAGGTGCTCCAGGATGCCAGTGAGGCCCGGTTCAAACTGATCGTCACCGACGGCGTTTTTTCCATGGACGGCATCATCGCCCAGGTCGACAGGATCTGCAACCTGGCCGAAAAATACAATGCACTGGTGATGGTCGACGATTCGCATGCCACGGGCTTTGTTGGCCGCACCGGGAGGGGAACCGTTGAACATTGCAATGCGCAGGGCAGGGTCGACATCATCTCCACCACCTTTGGCAAGGCGCTCGGGGGTGCTTCCGGCGGCTGTATCTCGGCCAGGAAGGAGATTGTAGACCTCCTTCGCCAGCGTTCGCGCCCGTACCTTTTTTCCAATACGCTTGCTCCCGCCATTACCGGCGCCACACTGGAGGTCTTGAACATGTTGTCGGAAACAACCGCCCTCAGGGATAAATTATTTGAAAACACCCAGATGTTCAGGAAAGGAATGGAGGATGCAGGATTCCGCATCGTCCCGGGTATCCACCCGATTGTGCCCGTCCTGTTCGGCCACCTTCCCAACGACGCCAAACTGTCGCAGGAGTTCGCCAACGAACTGCTTGAGGAGGGTATTTATGTCATCGGCTTCTATTACCCGGTGGTTCCCAAAGGCAAATCCAGGATCAGGGTGCAGATCAGCGCGGCCCATTCAATGGAACAGATCGGGTTTGCCCTCGACAAATTCAAAAAGGTCGGGAAAAAACTTGGAGCCATTTGATTGACGAATGACGAGTGACGAATGACGATTGAAAAGGGGGTTTCCGGGTGATTCGGGAACCCCTATATTCTTGTGTGGGGGTGAATGCACATTTTTAACTGATTTTCCTGTTTTATAAATTTCCGGGTGTAGGCTCCTTGGCTGATTGGGACTTTGACCTGGCCGACCCCGTCGGGAATGGTTGCGATGCAGTTGGTGTCCTTTGTTAAGGAATTGCCGGCCCGCCAATTTTGCCATTTGAAAAAATTTGTAATTTGCAGATTGATTTGCAGGTTTACCAAAACAGATTTTCGTTGATCCATGAAAAAACAACCACCTCCTTTGCCAGTACCGGGAATGGTATTTTCAAGAAGCGCTTTGCCACTTCATCTGCGAATGCAGGCATTGAGGTCACTCTTTGACTTATTCAACACGCAATAACAAAGATAGTATGATATACGGTATAGGAACAGACATCATTGAAGTCGAGCGCATCCGGAAGGTGATAGAGCGCGACATCGGTTTCCGCGACAAGATCTTCACCCCGGGCGAGATCGAATACTGCGAGACCAAAAAATTCAAATACCAGAATTACGCCGCCCGTTTTTCGGTCAAGGAATCGTTCCTCAAAGCCATCGGGACCGGCTGGCGGTTCGGCATCCGTTTTGCCGATATTGAGGTTTACCACGACGAACTCGGGAAGCCTTTTATCCGAACATACGGCAAAGCCAAAGAATTGATGGAGGAGTTGTCTATTTCAAAAATACATGTATCTTTATCCCATCTAAAGGAGTTGGCTACAGCGATTGTAATACTTGAATGCGAAACTGCTGAAAACAATGTTCAAGCCTGACTTAACATATCCTGACCCTCCTGTCAGCGATTCTCCCCTGCTTCCCAAAGCTAAAATTTCCTTTTTCGCCATTTCGCTATTTTGCTACCTCGCCACCTCGCTACCTCCTTTTTTCGCCTCCCCGCCAATCAACATTCACCCAAAAAATACCGGCCTATGTCGAACATCGGATCTTATGATGAGCGTGTAAACAATTTCAACTGGGATATCGCCGAAAAAGAGCTTGACTTCAAGCCCGGCAACATGATCAATATCGGCTGGTATTGCTCCGACCGGATCTGCCGGATGGGAAAATCCGGTAAAACCGCCCTGATCTGGGAGGGATCGGCAGGGAATGAAAAACGGTATACCTACGACGACCTGCGGCTGAACAGCAACACCATCGGCCATTTCCTGCGCAGCCTTGGCATCATGCCCGGGGAACGGGTATGTCTGTTCATGGATAAGATCCCCGAACTCTACATCGGCTTTCTTGGAATCCTTAAAATGGGCGCCATCGCCCAGCCGCTGTTCTCGGCATTCGGCGATGAATCGCTTTTTGTCAGGCTCGACAATGCACAGACCACGGCCATCATCACCCAGAAAAAACATGCCCCCAAGGTGCGGAAGATCATGGACAAGATGCCCTATCTCAAACACATGATCATCGTCGATGCCGACCCGGGCAAACCCCTCCCCGAACGCGAGGTGGCCTTCGACATGGAGAGAGCCGAAAAGATAGACCGGTTTGAGTTACACCCGACCTATGCCGAAACGGCGTCGGTGCTGCATTATACATCGGGCACCACGGGTCAGCCCAAAGGAGTGAAGCATGTGCATTATTCGCTTATTTCGCAATACCTCACCGCCAAATGGGTGCTCGACCTGCAGGAATCCGACATTTACTGGTGCACCGCCGACCCGGGATGGGTGACCGGAACCTCCTACGGGATCATGGGGGCCTTCAGCAACGGGGTAACCCAGTGTGTGCTGGATGCCGGGTTTTCGGCCGACAACTGGTACAGGTTCATTGAAAAACATAAGGTGAGCATGTGGTATTCGGCCCCCACAGCCATCCGCTCCCTGATGAAGGCCGGCGACGAAGTCATTAAAAAATACGACCTTTCAACCCTCCGGCACCTGGCCTCCGTGGGTGAGCCGCTCAACAGCGAGGCGGTCATATGGTCGGAAAAGGTGTTTGGGAAACCCTTCCTCGACACTTACTGGCAAACCGAAACCGGCTCCATCATGATCACCAATTTTCCCGGGATGAAGATCAAGCCCGGTTCGATGGGCAAACCCTTCCCCGGCATTACGGCAACGGTTATCGATGCCGAGACTTTCGAGCCTTTTGCGGAACCCGGTAAGATCGGGCTGATCGCCATCAGGCCCGGGTGGCCCTCCATGATGCGAACCTACTGGAACAATGAAACGACCTACCAGAACAAGTTCAGGAACGGCTGGTATCTCCCCGGCGACCGCTCAAGCATCGACAAGGAGGGATATTTCTGGTTTGTGGGCCGCGACGACGACGTGATCAACACAGGCGGCCACCTGGTAAGCCCCTTCGAAGTCGAATCGGCCTTGCTCGAACACCCGGCCGTTGCCGAATCGGCCGTGGTGGCCAAACCCGATTTCGTGAACATGGAGGTGGTCAAGGCTTTTGTCACCCTCAAACCGGGGTTTACAGGGAGCAAGGATCTTGATCTTGACATCATGAACTTTGTCAGGAAAAAATTATCGCCGCTGGCCATGCCCCAGGAGATCGAATTCATCGACAACCTTCCCAAAACCCGCAGCGGCAAGATCATGCGCCGGATTCTCCATGCAAAGGAATGGGGAGAGGAGATCGGGGATACCAGCACACTTGAGAATGATTAAATAAATGAATATCGAATATTGAACAATGAATTATGAATATCGAAGTTTGACCTGCGGTCGTGGCAATTTCGCATTTTCGCTACCTCGCTACCTCGCTAGTTATTTTTTAACCCTTAAAATATAGGAGAACCCATTATGGACGAAATGCAGGAAATTATCAAAAATTATGTGATCAAAGAATATGTCGAAGATGATACGGAACTCACCTACGACACCCCGCTCATTTCGGGCGGCATTGTCGACAGCTTTTCAATGGTTTCACTGAAACGGTTCCTCGAGAACAAATACAGCATCTCCATTCCCGACGACAGGGCAACCCCCGAGGCTTTTGATTCGGTGAACAAGATCTGCGCACTGGTCAGGGAATTTGTAAAATAAAAAAAGGAGGTAAAAATGGCCTATTCCGACAAAACACGCGGGATGTATTCCGAAGTCCTCACCGGGCTGCAAAGTGCCGGCTTGTTCAAACAGGAACGCTACATCCATTCAGCCCAGGCTGCCGACATCGAAGTGGAATTCCCTTCGGGGGCTCCCCTGAAAAAGGTAATCAACATTTGTGCAAACAACTACCTGGGCATGTCGAGTCATCCCGAGGTGGTAAAAGCAGCCCACGACGGGCTCGATTCGCATGGCTACGGGATGTCGTCCGTGAGGTTCATATGCGGGACCCAGGACATCCACCGCACCCTTGAAAAAATGGTCACGCAGTTCCTCGGGACCGAAGACACGATCCTGTTTCCCTCCTGCATGGATGCCAACGCGGGGGTTTTCGAAGCCGTACTGACCAAAGACGACGTCATGATCTCCGACCGGCTGGTACATGCCTCGATCATCGACGGGATCAGGCTTTGCAGCGCCATGCACGACACCTTCAAGCATTCCGACATGGAACACCTGGAGGAGAAACTGCAGCTGCACAACGACAAACGCCTGAAATGTGTGATCACCGACGGGGTGTTCTCCATGGATGGCGACACCGCCCGGCTCGATAAAATGGTCGAATTATGTGACAAATATGACGCCCTGCTCTTCGTCGATGATTCCCATTCAAGCGGTTTCATCGGGAAAACCGGCAGGGGGACGCACGAACTGTGCGGTGTGATGGGTAAGATTGACATCATCACCACAACCTTTGGCAAGGGACTGGGAGGAGCATCGGGCGGATGCGTTTCGGGCAGGAAGGAACTGGTGGAAATGTGCCGCCAGAAAGCCCGTCCCTACCTCTTCTCCAACACCATCGCCCCACCGGTCGTCGCCGGTGTGATCAAAGTCCTGGAAATCCTCTCCGCCTCCACCGACCGCCGCGACAAACTTGAAAGCAATACGGCTTTCTGGCGCAAGGGGCTGACCGATGCCGGCCTGATCATCAAGGCAGGCGACACCCCCATCGTACCGGTGATGCTTTTCAATGCCAAGCTGGCACAGGACGTTTCCCGCGACCTTTACGACGAAGGCATCTACGCCATCGGGTTCTTCTTCCCGGTTGTACCGCAGGGGCAGGCCCGCATTCGCACCCAGATCTCGGCCGGCCACGAAATCCATCATCTTGAAAAAGCCCTCGAAGCCTTTAAAAAAGTAGGAAAAAAGTATGATATCCTGGGCAAAACCAAACAGGAGATCATTGAAATGTATGGAATGTAAAAAGGTAGCGAGGTAGCGAGGCAGTGAAATAGCGAAAATTTCGCTACCTCGCTATTTATTATTGTTAATCCAGGTAATATGGACTCAAAACTTGCCAACCCCGCCCCCCTCGGACTGATGGGTTTCGGGATGACAACCGTGCTGCTGAACATTCACAACGCCGGTTTTTTTCCCGTCAGTGCCATGATCCTTGCCATGGGAATTTTTTACGGTGGGATCGCCCAGGTCATCGCCGGAATCCTTGAATTTAAAAAGGGGAACACCTTCGGACTTACGGCCTTCACCTCTTACGGGATGTTCTGGCTTACGCTGGTCGCCCTCTGGATCTTCCCGGATACGGCTGCATCGAAAGGGGCCAAAACGCCCGAATCCTTTATGGGCTGGTACCTTTTCATGTGGGGGGTCTTCACCCTCTTTATGTGGCTGGGAACCTTCGGTAAAAGCAGGGTACTCCAGTTCGTTTTTTTCTCGCTGTGGATCCTGTTCTTCCTGCTGGCACTGCGCGACTGGCTCGAATCGCCGCTCATCGGAACCATCGCCGGTTACGAGGGGATTCTTTGCGGATTGTCCGCCATCTACCTGGCCATGGCCGAGTTGCTCGAAGAGGCCCGGGGAAGGAAAATCCTGCCGTTTTAGACCGCTTCCCTGCCCGGCATAAAAACCGGACAGCGCAACCGGAATTTTGCTACTTTAGCATTTTAAAACCCAACCCTATGAACCAGCTGGTTAAAATTATCCTTTTCCTGTTCATTGCGCATTGCTCGATGCTCACCGCCACCGCCCAGGCCCCGGGCAAACCCTACAACGAAAACCAGGATGTCCGTGCCGACCTGAAGAAGGCGAAGGAACAGGCCATGAAGGAAAACAAGCATATTCTCATCCAGTTCGGCGGCAACTGGTGCCCATGGTGCATGAAGTTCCATGCCCTGGTAACCGGGCTGCCGAAACTCGACTCGCTGATGAAGAAGAATTATGTTTACCTGCTGGTCAATGTCCCCCATGAAAAACTGAAAAGAGACAATGATCTCTTTCGTGAATTCGGTTATCCCAACCGCTTCGGTTTCCCGGTTTTCGTGATCCTTGATAAGAATGGCAACCGGCTCAACACGCAGGATTCAGATGCCTTTGAACATTCCGATCCCCGGGTGAAGGGATATGATACCACCAAGGTGGCCCGTTTCCTCACGATGTGGACGCCCGAAACCCTGAACCCGGCTACCTACAAGGCTGCAACCCGGTAATCGGGTTGAACAGCGATCTTGTTCCTCAACTCAGAAAAAATAGAATACCCCGATCAGCACGCGGAAATTGCCAATCTCTTTGGAGTTGGACACTGTTCCGTTCGGCATCGTCTTTCCATAGGCTGCCACGGTGTAGTCAAACTCGGAGGACAACTTCAGTTTTTTTACGGTCAGGCTCAGCCGCGGCGCAATACGGTAGATATAATCGATGTTGGCCCCGCGGGAATAAATGGCCCCGGTGATAATGTCGGACGATCCCAGGTTCTTACTGAATGCACCATAAATCCCGGGCGACCAGCGCGTGCCGTTGGTCTTGAAATCGGTCCACACTGAGGCGGTGGTGATATTGGTATAATCAACGATCCCCCGCGATGGATCCACGACGCTTTTCACGGCATACCCTCCGATCATGTTCAGTGCATAGCAGTTGCCACCGTAAACAGCGCCCGCCTTGATGGTCACCTTTGCCAGTTGCAGCTTTGTGAAAAAATTGACCACCACGGAACTGATCGTGGTATTTGTTTTATAGATGCTGTAAACCGCATCATGGTGGACCACCACCCCGTTTTTCACCGAATCCCAGGCGGCTGATTTCAAAACCGAGGTGTTCAGCAGCGGCATCAGGGAGAGATAATCGATTCCGGCGCCAATCAGGAACTCCGTGTGTGATTTTTCATTTTTCAGGCAATACTGCACCTGGAAGTTCAATTCGGGGATCAGCGACTGGCGCAGGTACTTGGTATTCGGCCCGTCGGGACCGGTGCTGGTTGCATCCAACTGGCTGTTGGCGGCAATCACAACCTTGAAATTCCCAAGTTTCTGTGTGAGGCGGATCTGCGGGTTGCGGGAGAATACAAGGAAGGGGGCACCCGTATTCAGCGAAATGGTCTCCGGGAAGCACGATGGAACAAACATCGGGTGCCAGTACTGTCCAAAGAGAAGCTCCGTGCCGGGCCAGTTCAACCTGATATATGCATGCCGAAGACGGAATGAATTGATGTTTGCAGGGGCATTCCCGTAAAATTCTCCTTCGATGTAACCGGATGATTTTGCCTTGAAAATATCGGGGCCGGTGATGGTCCCCGTCAAACGGGTCAGGATGCTCAGGATGGTGAAGGTTCCCCTTGCGTTGATGTCCTTGCCCTGGGCATCCGGTTTCACGGCATCAGGGTAGAACAGCCAGTCGCCGTCGCGTGCCATGACGGTCTGTCGCGAATCAAAGATGAAATCGGTATTGACAAATCCCGAAAAAGCAATCCCGAACAAAGGGGGCTTTACAGGTGCTTTCGTGGAGGTTGAATCCTTGGTTTGGGCAGTGGCCGGTTGCGCCATTACCATGAGAAGAAGAAGGAAAGTCAGAATAATTTTTTTCATGCAGGTCTGATTTATGATAAGGAGTGCAAAATAAGCCATTTTCAACGGTTTTTTAAAATAGAATTTAACCGTAGCTTTGTATTTGATTTCACCATTTCACCATTTCGCTATTTCGCCATTTAATATGAATATCCACAAGTTAAACAACATCTTCAACCCGCAGCGGATCGTGCTGATCGGTGTCACGACGAATCCCAACAGTGTAAGCGGAAAGGTGCTGATCAACCTTGTAAGCGGCGGGTTCCGGGGTGTTGTTTACCCGGTCAACCCCGACCATGAAGCCGTCATGGGCATCCCCTGTTTTCCCTCGGTGGGGATGCTTCCGAAAGTTCCCGAACTGGCCATCATCTGTACGGCAGCCGAAAAGGTGCCTGCAGCCATCAGGGAATGCGGCGATTTCGGGATACGCGGTGTCATCATCATGTCGGCCGGTTTCCGGGAAACCGGTGAAGAGGGGAGACTCCTGGAAGAGGAGATAAAAAATGAGATTCACAATTATGAGGGGATGCGGGTCATCGGCCCCAATTGCCTGGGCATCATCGTCCCGGGTCTGAAATTGAACGCCTCCTTCGCAGCCGACATGCCCAAACCGGGCAACATCGCCTTCATCTCGCAATCGGGGGCGCTCTGCACCTCGGTGCTCGACTGGGCCATCGAAGGCAAGATCGGTTTTTCACAGTTTGTCTCCATCGGGAACAGCATGGATGTTGAGTTCGGCGACCTGATCGACTATTTCGGGGAGGATGAGAACACCCGTTGCATCATCCTGTATATTGAATCGATCAGGGATCCGCGGAAATTCATGACCGCTGCACGTGCCTTTGCGCGTAAAAAGCCCATCATCGTTTACAAGGCCGGCCGGTTTCCCGAATCGGCCCATGTTGCGGCATCGCATACCGGGGCGATGGCTTCTGAAGATGCAGTATACGACGCAGCTTTCCAGCGTGCGGGGCTTGCCCGGGTTTACGAGATCGGCGACATCTTCAGCGTGGCCGAACTAATCGGCAGGAACAGGTTTCCACAGGGTCCGCGCCTTGGCATTGTTACCAATGCCGGCGGGCCCGGCGTCATGGCCACCGATGCCCTGATTGCTGCAAACGGAACACTGGCCGAACTTTCAGCGGATACTATGGTCCTGTTGAACGAAAATCTTCCGCTTTTCTGGTCTCACGGGAATCCAGTGGATGTGCTGGGCGACGCAAGGGCCAAGCGGATCGCCAAAGCCACCCAGATCGTGCTGGAGGACCCGGGAGTCGATGCTGTGCTGGTGATCCTGACCCCGCAGGCCATGACCAACCCGAATGCCACGGCCAGGGAGATCAGCGCGCTCGTCACCTCTACGAAAAAACCCATCCTGGCTGCGTGGCTGGGGGGGCGGAGCATGCACGAAGCCGACGACATCCTGGTTGAAAACGGCATCCCCTCCTACAAAACGCCTGAGCAGGCCATCCGGGCCTTTATGACCATGGTGGCTTACAACCGGAACCTTGCAACCCTGTATGAAACCCCGAGGGATGTCCCCGTAGAATTCAAACTTGACCGTATCGAGATGCGCGCCATTTTCTCGCGGATGGTTGAAGGGCAGGGACCCGTGCTTCCCGAACACATCTCAAAGCAGGTGCTTGAAAATTTCGGGATCGCCACGACACAACCTTTCCTGGCGGCCACAGCCGGCGAAGCGGTTGAAATTTCAGGGAGAATCGGCTACCCGGTGGTCCTTAAGATCCATTCAGCCGAAATATCGCATAAATCGGATGTGGGCGGGGTTCAGTTAAACCTTGGAACGGAGAATATGGTCCGTGCCGCCTATGAACGGATCATGGAATCGGTGCGGGGTAAGATGCCCGGGGCAAAGATTGAAGGGGTGACCGTTCAGAAGATGGTAGCCCGGAAAGATGCGGTGGAAATGATCCTCGGGATCAAGAAAGACAAGGTTTTTGGCACGGTTCTCATGGTGGGCATGGGCGGTCTCACCGCCGAGCTTTTTGGAGATAAGGCGCTGGGATTCCCTCCCCTGAACGAACGGCTTGCCCGCCATATGATCGAATCACTCAGGATCTATCCCTTGCTGAAGGGATATCGCGGCGCCCCTGCGAAAAACATCGATCAGCTCATCCAGGTGATGATCAGGTTGTCGTACCTGGCTGCCGACTATCCCGAGGTAACCGAACTGGACATCAATCCCCTGCTGGTCACCTCCGACGAGGTGGTGGCACTGGATGCACGGATTGTCATCGACCCGCTCATCCGCAGGTGCGAAGAGAATCCCTATGCTCATCTTGCACTCCATCCCTATCCCGAAAAGTATGTGAAGCAGACGGTGTTGCACGACGGGACGGCGGTGCTCCTGCGCCCGATAAAACCCGAAGATGAGCCACTGTGGCTTGAAATGCTTGGATCCTGTTCCAAAGAGACCCTTTACAGCCGGTTTCGCTATTTTTTCCATTGGGAAACCCATGAAGTTGCAACGCGATACTGCTACATCGACTACGATCGCGAGATCGCCATCGTCGCCGAGATCATCGAGGATGGCAGGAAAAAACTCATCGGCGTGGGGCGCCTTGTGGCCGATCCCGACCATGAGACCGTTGAATATGCCGTCCTCGTTGCCGATGCCTGGCAGCAGAAGGAACTTGGAAACATCCTGACCGATTTCTGCCTTGAAGTGGCCGGAAACGGGAAACTGAAGAAAATTGTCGCCCAGACCACCACCGACAACATGCGCATGATCTCTGTTTTTCAGAAACGCGGCTTTGATGTGAAGGTGAATAACCAGGATTCCACGGTCGATGTATTTAAAAATTTATAATAAAAGTTCCATAAACCCGTTTAAAAAATAAAAAATCAACATGAACAGACCCAAAACAATTGCCTCTGCACTTTTTGCCATTGCCGTCATGATCCTGACCTCCTGCGCCATTGCTCCCCATCCGAACGAAAAAACCATCGTAGGGATCTGGAAACCGGTCAAAGTGGAAAAGATCATTGACTCCTCGGCCGTCCAGGCGGCAACTCCCCATTCAACTGCCGTCCCTGGAAAGGGAACAAAACCCGGGGCAGAGGGTGTTGATCCCGATGCCGGGAAAATAGCCGCTTCCGTCGACCGCCTCGTGCAGACCGAGATGCGGGCCACCCTTGAAATCTTTGCCAATAAAACCGCGGTGAAAAACTACCCCGGGAAACCGATGCACGCAACCTGGAAAATGAAGGGAAAGGGAACACGGCTTGTTGCAAAAAACCTGGCGAACAAATCCAAATTTGTAATCGATATCCTGGAAATCAGCCAGGATGAAGTAATCATTGTGGAGCACGCCCGCATGATAGATCTGAAAATTACCTATGAACGACAAAAATAAGCATTCAAATACCAGGTTTTCCCAGGAAACAAACCCCGCATTTTTTTCGAAACCCGCAGCCCTGCGGGTTTTTTTTGTCAATTTAAATTCGTATTTTTGTATTCACCTTAGTACAAGTGATTTAAATTGTGAATCTTAGAACCCAGAGCCATGAATTTCGAATTTACTGAAGAACAGATCATGATCCAGCAATCTGCGCGGGATTATGCCCAGCGGGAACTGATCAAAGACGTCCTGGAGCGCGACGCAAAAGCTGAATTTCCGACACAACATGTTAAAGCCCTTGCCGAGCTGGGCTTTCTTGGCATGCTCGTCGATACCAAATATGACGGAGGAGGCATGGACACGATTTCCTATGTCCTGGCGATGGAGGAGATTTCGAAGATCGACAGTTCGGTATCGGTGATCATGTCCGTAAACAATTCACTGGTGTGCTATGGCATCGAGGCCTATGGCAATGAGGAACAAAAACAAAAGTGGCTGAAACCCCTGGCGCGCGGTGAAAAGATCGGAGCGTTTCTCCTCTCCGAACCCGAAGCCGGGTCGGATGCAACATCACAGCGGACCACCGCGGTCGACATGGGCGACTATTACCTGGTCAACGGGGTAAAAAACTGGATCACCAACGGCAATTCAGCCTCCACCTATGTGCTGATTGCACAAACCAACCCCGAGAAAAAACACAAGGGGATCAATGCCTTCCTGGTCGATCGCCATGCCCCCGGAATCTCCATCGGACCGCACGAGGATAAAATGGGCATGCGCAGCAGCGATACCCATTCGGTCATGTTCACAGATGTGAAAGTTCCAAAGGAAGACCGGATCGGCGAGGATGGCTTCGGGTTCAAATTCGCCATGAAAACCCTCGAAGGCGGACGCATCGGTATCGCCTCGCAGGCTTTGGGCATCGCCCAGGGAGCCTATGAGCGCGCCCTGAAATATTCAAGGGAACGGAAAGCCTTCGGCACTGAAATCTTTAACCACCAGGCCATTGCCTTTAAACTGGCCGAAATGCACACCCGGATTGAGGCGGCACGCTTTTTCTGCCTGAAGGCAGCCTGGCTCAAAGACCAGGGACAGCCTTACGGAACCGAAAGCGCCATGGCAAAATACTGGGCGGCCGAAACGGCCATGTATGTCACCACCGAGGCCGTCCAGATTCACGGCGGATACGGGTATGTTCGCGAATACCACGTTGAACGCCTGATGCGTGAAGCCAAACTCACCCAGATATACGAAGGTACCAGCGAAATACAGCTGGTGATCATTTCAAGGGCCATCATGAATGACTAGTTGTTGCAACGTGGTTAAATATGCTTGCTGATGAATAATCCTGAGGTTTACAAACCGCGGCACCATATCCGTATCGTTACCGCGGCCGCCCTGTTCGACGGGCATGATGCCGCCATCAACATCATGCGCAGGATCCTGCAGTCGAGTGGTGCCGAGGTGATCCATCTCGGTCATAACCGGTCGGTCCGCGAAGTGGTCGACTGCGCCATCCAGGAAGATGTCCAGGCAGTGGCCATCACATCCTACCAGGGCGGACACATGGAATATTTCAAATACATGCACGACCTGTTCAGGGAGAAGAACTGCGGCCATATTAAGATTTTCGGAGGGGGAGGAGGCGTGATCCTGCCTCACGAGATGAAAGAACTGCATGAATATGGCATTGCCAGGATCTATTCCCCCGACGACGGCCGTACCATGACCCTCCAGGGGATGATCAACGACCTGCTCGAACAGTGTGATTTCCCTGTTGGAAACAAGCAGGAATACGATCTTGAAAAAATCAGGAACAAGGACATCCGGGAGATTGCCGGACTGATCTCTGCAGCCGAAAACTATCCCGAAAATGACCGGTCGTTCCTCGACCAGGTTGGCCGGGAAGCTGAAACCAGGGCCATCCCCGTGCTGGGCATCACCGGCACGGGCGGGTCGGGCAAGTCATCGCTGGTCGACGAGATCGTGCGCAGGTACCTGGCCGACCTGCAGGACAAGACCCTGGCGATCATCTCTGTCGACCCGACCAAGAGAAAGACTGGCGGGGCACTCCTTGGCGACCGCATCCGAATGAACGCCATCTTCAACCCGCGGGTTTACATGCGTTCGCTGGCCACCCGGCAGTCGAACCTGGCGCTCTCAAAATATGTCCGCGATGCCATCAATATTGCAAAGGTGGCCGGGTTTGACATGGTGATCGTCGAAACATCCGGCATCGGGCAATCCGACACCGAAATCGTCGATCACAGCGATGTCACGCTTTATGTGATGACCCCGGAATACGGGGCCGCCAGCCAGCTTGAGAAGATCGACATGCTCGACTTTGCCGACATGGTGGCCATCAATAAGTTTGACAAGCGCGGAGCCCTCGACGCCCTGCGCGATGTGAAAAAACAGTACCAGCGCAACCATAAATCCTTCGATCGCCCGGTAGAGGAAATGCCGGTATATGGCACGGTAGCATCCCAGTTCAACGACCCGGGGGTGAATGAGCTTTACCGCGCGCTCGTTGCAAAGGTGAAGGAAAAGACCAGGATTTTGCTCCCCGCTCTTTTTGAGGAGGGAGCTGAACCACCTGCAAAGATTTACATCATTCCTCCTGCCAGGACCCGCTACCTGGCCGAGATTGCAGAAGCGAACCAGGCATGCAACCAGTGGACGGCCGAGCAGGCCGGGATTGCCCAGCGGCTCTATTCCATCGCCAAAACGATCGATACCATGGCTGCTTCCCACATTGCTCCCGGAAAGGAAACCGGCGCAAAGACAGGGTTGCTGCTCGAACTGGACATGCTGTACGAACAAACGCTGAAAAAGCTGGACCCGGCCAACCACGAGATCCTGAAAAACTGGGACGCAAAGGTAAAGGCGTATAAAAATGACTTTTATATATACAAGGTCAGGGACAGCGAGATCCGCATCGAGACCCATTATGAATCGCTTTCGCGCCTGAAAATCCCCAAAATCTCGCTGCCCCGTTACGAGGCCTGGGGCGATATCCTGAAATGGAACCTCCGTGAAAATGTTCCGGGTGAATTTCCCTATGCTGCCGGCGTTTTCCCTTTCAAGCGCGAAAGCGAGGATCCGACGAGGATGTTCGCAGGTGAAGGAGGCCCTGAACGCACCAACAAGCGCTTCCATTATGTATCATTCGGGATGCCCTTTGTCAGGCTTTCCACGGCCTATGACTCGGTAACACTTTATGGGTTCGATCCCGACCTGCGGCCTGACATCTACGGCAAGATCGGCAATGCCGGGGTCTCGATCGCCTGCCTGGATGACGTAAAAAAACTTTATTCCGGGTTTGACCTGTCTGATAAAAACACCTCTGTTTCCATGACAATCAACGGTCCGGCTCCCGCCATGGTCGGTTATTTCATGAATGCAGCCATCGACCAGCAGTGTGAGAAGTACATCCGGGAGCACGGGCTGGAAGAGGAGACCGGGAAAAAAATAGCGACCATTTACCGGAAAGCGGGAACACAACGGCCATGTTACCAGGGCGACCTGCCCGGGGGCAACGACGGACTTGGACTGATGCTGCTCGGCGTTACCGGCGATCAGGTATTGCCTGCAGCGGTATACGAAAAAATCAGGAAAGAGACCCTGGGCCAGGTGCGCGGCACCGTCCAGGCTGACATCCTGAAAGAGGACCAGGCCCAGAACACCTGCATCTTTTCCATCGATTTCGCCCTCAAGATGATGGGCGACATCCAGGAATATTTCATTGAAAACAATGTCAGGAATTTCTATTCCGTCTCCATTTCGGGCTACCATATCGCCGAAGCGGGCGCCAATCCCATTTCGCAGCTTGCCTTCACCCTGGCCAACGGGTTTACCTACGTGGAGTATTACGTTTCAAGGGGGATGGATGTCAACAAATTCGCCCCGAACCTCTCCTTCTTTTTTTCAAACGGCATTGATCCGGAATACTCGGTAATCGGCCGTGTTGCCAGGCTGATATGGGCCAAGGCCATGAAATACAAGTACAAGGCAGACGCACGTTCGCAGATGTTGAAATACCATATCCAGACTTCAGGCCGATCGCTCCATGCGCAGGAGATCGACTTCAATGATATCAGGACCACGCTGCAGGCATTGTATGCCATTTACGACAATTGCAATTCACTGCATACCAACGCCTACGATGAAGCCATTACCACGCCCACCGAAGAATCGGTGCGCAGGGCCATGGCCATCCAGATGATCATCAACCACGAACTGGGGCTGGCCAGGAACCAGAACCCCCTGCAGGGATCCTTCATCATCGAAGAGCTGACCGACCTCGTGGAGGAGGCGGTGATGCTTGAATTTCATCGGATCTCCGAGCGTGGCGGCGTGCTGGGCGCCATGGAGACCATGTACCAGCGCAGCAGGATCCAGGAGGAGAGCCTCTATTACGAAACCCTCAAACATTCAGGCAAACTCCCGATCATGGGGGTTAATACTTTCCTTTCAAGCAAGGGCTCCCCGACCGTCACACCCGGGGAGGTCATCCGGGCAACGGAAGAGGAAAAGCAATACCAGATCGCCATGCTTGCCGAACTGCACCGGACCAACGCGGAAAAATCGGGGATCATGACCCGACAATTGAGGGAGGCAGCTATAAAAAATAATAATATCTTTGAAAGCCTGATGGAGGCAACAAAATACTGTTCCATCGGGCAGATTACCGACGCTCTTTTCGAGGTCGGGGGACAATACCGGCGCAATATGTAACCCATTAAAATCCTGATAAATGATCCCTTTCAATATTTTAGTTGTCAATCCCAAGGACTACCTGACACAAGTTGCTGTTTACCAGAACCACAAGCTGCTATACATGATCAGCCGCAAGCACTCGGCCGCGGAGCTCAGCCAATTCAAAACCATTTATGACCAGGTTCAATTCCGCAAGGAAAGTATACTTAAGGAGCTGAAAAACAATGAGTTTACGCTTGATGAACTGAAGATTGTGATTTCACGGGGGGGGTTGATCAAACCGGTCCAGTCGGGCGTTTTCGCCGTAAATGCATTGCTGAAAAAGGACCTGGCCCACAGCCCGGTCGGTGAGGACATCATCAACATCGGCGGCCTGGTGGCCGACGCAATTGCCGGCGAGGTTCTTTCTGCCATCGCCCTGATTGCCGATCCCACGGTGGTCGACGAGTTTCATGACCTGGCCAGGATTACCGGGTCCCCTGAGATTCGGCGCAAGTCAATTTTCCATGCACTGAACCAGAAAGCTGTTGCCAAGATGCATGCCGAAACCCACAAAAAGAAATACGAGGAGATGAACCTCATCGTGGCCCATATCGGGAACGGTACCACCGTTGGCGCCCATCGCAAAGGCCGCGTGATCGACGTGAACCAGGGATTTGAAGGCGACGGACCTTTTTCCATGGTCCGCAGCGGCTCTCTCCCCATGGGCGATGTGGTCAAGATGTGTTACAGCGGCGAGAAGACCCTCGATGAAATGTTGTGCCTGCTCACCCATTGCGCAGGGGTGAATGCCTATCTCGGGACCCGGGATATCAGCGAAATAGAGTCACGGATCAACAATGGCGATGCACATGCAAAACTGATCATGGAGGCCATGGCCTACCAGGTGTCAAAATGCATCGGTGAAATGTTCGCCGTGCTCAAAGGCGATGCGGATGCCATCCTGATCACCGGAGATATCGCCCACAGCCAGTTCGTGGTGCAGAACATCATTGAGCACGTTGAGAAATTTGCACCTATTTTCCTTTACCCGGGCGACAACGAGCTGCAGTCCATGGCCGGCAATGCCCTGAGGGTGCTGAAAGGCGAAATGACCGTACAGGAATATGTCTGAAGAACTTAAAACGCAAAGATCAAAACTCAAAACGATAGCTGGCCAATGTTAACTATGACAGCCATGTTTTATTTTTGAGTTGCAGCTTTGATCTTTAAGTTTTGACTTTTAAGTTTCCAACCAAGTGCTATTATGATTCTGTATCCTATCCATACCGGCAACCTCAAACTCGACGGCGGCGCCATGTTCGGCGTGGTTCCCAAAGTCATCTGGGGAAAGGCCTATCCGAGCGACGAAAACAACCTCTGCAACTGGTCGATGCGCTGCCTGCTGATCGTCGACGAAGACCGCAGGATATTAATCGATTGCGGGATCGGCGATAAACAATCTGAAAAATTCTTCGCCAATTACCATCTCAACGGGGAGGAGACCCTTGAAAAATCGCTGGCCTCCTTCGGCTATTCGACCGACGACATTACCGACCTTATCCTCACCCATCTTCATTTCGACCATGCCGGCGGCGCCATCCGCCGGAAGGAGGATAAAAGCGATTACACCGCCACCTTTAAAAACGCCATCTGCCACACCAGCCGGCAGCAGTGGGAATGGGCAACCAGCCCGAATAACCGTGAAAAGGCCTCGTTCCTGGAGGAAAATATCCTCCCGATCAAAGAGAAGTACAGGCTTGAACTGATCGAAAACGACACCGAACTTTTTCCCGGCGTTTCGGTGCGGATCTTCAACGGTCACACCGACGGCCAGGTGATCCCCGTCATCAGTTACAAGGACAAAAAGGTGGTGTACATGGCCGACCTGCTCCCATCGGCGGCACATGTGCCCCTGCCCTGGGTCATGAGTTACGACACCCGCCCGCTGATCACGCTGAAGGAAAAGGAGAATTTCATGGCTGAAGCAGCCCGCGAGGGATTTGTCCTCTTCCTAGAACATGACCTTTACCACGAATGCTGTACCGTCGAGGCAACCGAAAAGGGAGTCAGGCTGAAGGAGACCTTTTCGCTCTGCGAAGTATGATCTCCATATGACACGAGACAATTGACGCGTGCCGATTTTTCTTGTACCTTAATCTGTTTAAATCATTACCAATGGCCAAAGAAGAATTCCGGGTGTATGCCTACCGCTGGGTCATCCTGGCGGTGTTCATGTGCGTGGTTGTGGTCAACCAGCTCATGTGGATCACCTTCGCCCCGGTTACCGGCAGCGCGGCTGCCTTTTATAAAGTTTCCGACCTCAGCATCGGGCTGCTTTCCATGATTTTCATGGTGGTGTATATCATTGTTTCCATCCCTGCCTCGTGGGTGATCGATACCTATGGGTTTCGGGTGGCCGTAGGGATCGGGGCCGTTCTTACCGGTGTTTTCGGACTGATCCGCGGACTGGCGGCCGACCATTTTACATGGGTGCTCATCGCACAGACAGGAATTGCCATCGGTCAGCCCTTCCTGCTGAACGCGCTTACAACGGTTGCCGCCCGCTGGTTTCCAATCAGTGAACGGGCCGTTGCCTCCGGGCTTGGTTCCCTGGCAATGTATCTTGGGATCATCATCGGCATGATCCTCACCCCATACCTGGTTATCCAATCGGGGATCGGGAGCACCCTGCTTATTTATGGCATCATCTCGATGGCTGCGGCAGTGCTGTTCCTAATTTTTGCGAAGGAGCGACCGCCAACGCCGGCCTGCCTTCCGGGGCAGGAGGAGCGCTCCATGGTGTTTGAAGGGCTGAAAAACATGCTTCGCAAAAAAACCTATATCCTGCTGCTGGTCATTTTCTTCATTGGCCTCGGGGTGTTCAACGCGGTCGCCACCTGGATCGAAGAGATTGTCAGGCCGAGGGGATTTTCGATCACCCAGGCGGGTGTTGCCGGCGGACTGATGATCCTCGGCGGGCTGGTCGGGGCGGTGATCATCTCCTGGCTGTCTGACCATTACCGCCGCAGGGTTCCCTTCATCCTGCTCGCCCTGTCGGCCTCGTGTATCGGGCTTGCCGGGATCACCTTCGCAACCAATTACAACCTTCTCCTAGCATCCTCCTTTATACTTGGATTTTTCCTGCTAAGCGCCGGCCCCGTTGGCTTTCAGTACGGCGCCGAAATTGCCTACCCTGCACCCGAAGGAACGTCAAACGGGCTGTTGCTGATGATGGGCCAGATTTCGGGAATCATCTTTATCATCGGCATGGACCAGTTCAAATCGACGGGAAACGGGTCGATGACTGTTTCGCTGGTCATCCTGACAGGGCTGCTCCTGGTCTCCTTCCTCGTGGGTACCCGGCTCCGGGAATCGGCCTTGCTTACCGGGAAAGAAAATCCGGCGTAACATCCGCCCACGCCGGCAGCAGGCAACAACGTGGAAAATATAATACAGCGTTATCCTTACTGTCACATTTTGCCTGAATGCTCGTCATTATCAAGTAGGTTCAGAATAATACAATCCGGAACACCGAACCCCAGGGGTCATTATCCCTACATAACCTGTATCCCTGTTACCATGAAAAAAAATCAACTCCTTTTAGCGTTGTTACTGGTGTTCTGCCATACGTTATTTGCTCAGCAGTCAAGACCTGTGATCAGGGCAACTTCAGCAATGGTTGATATCAGGGACAACGGGAAATTAAGCAGGAAAACCTGGACGATCACCCCGAAACTCAAACCCGATGTCTATACGACGCCGCATAAAAACGCCAGGGTCTCCTTTATCACCGATTCCGACTCCATCAGCTTCAAAGTAAGGCCAGGCCGGACCTATGATTTTAGCATCCTCCTTAACGGGAAAGACACCGCCTGGACCCGGGTTAAATACGAACCGGTTGACAAAGGGCAGCAGCCGGCCTACCTCGACATCCTGAAAAAGGCATCCAGATACAATTATTCCGATCACCGGGAGATCCCCCGGTTTACTTACCAGCCTGCTTCCACGCCCGAACTGGTGGCGCTGAAGGAGCATTTCAGGCTCGATTCCGTCGCAGGTGAAGGAAACGAGGTCTCAAAAATCATCAACCTGATGCACTGGGTGCACAACCTGGTGCCGCACGACGGTACCCACGACAACCCCGTTGTTAAAAATGCAATGAACATGATCACCGAATGCAAAAGAGACCATAAAGGATTAAACTGCCGGGGACTGGCCACTGTCCTGAACGAATGTTACCTGGCCGAAGGGATCAGGTCGAGGTTCATCACCTGTATGCCGAAAGATTCCGTTTTCGACGATTGTCATGTCATCAACATGGTGTGGAGCAATGACGCCGGGAAATGGTTATGGATGGATCCGACCAACGACGCTTACGTGATGAACGAAAATGGGGACCTCCTGGGTATTCGCGAGGTAAGGGAAAGACTGATTTCCGGCAAAGCAATGATAATCAATCCGGATGCGAACTGGAATCACCGTTCGTCGGCAGTAAAGGAAGAATATCTTTACCGGTACATGACCAAAAACCTCTACCGTCTTGAAACCCCGGTGGGCAGCGAATATGACACCGAGACCTCCTCAAACGGGAAAAGGGTCGATTACGTGGAACTGCTCCCGCTCGACGGATACCGGCAGGAACCTCAGAAAACAGAAAAAACCGGGACGCATTCGCGACTGAAATACACCGATTACAAGACCAACAATCCCGATCTGTTCTGGGCAAAGCCCTGGTGAAACAACCTTTGAAATAACTGCATCACTGTCCGGGGGCCTGTTTTTAATGACCGCGGTAATAAAAACAAATCATGAACAAATTACTCCTTACGGTACTCCTTTGTATTGCCCTGGGCGCATCATGTTCAACCGTTGACACCGTGAACATATACAGCAATGCGATGCACCGCGAAATCAAGTGTGTCATCGTCAAACCCGGCACTTACCTTGACCAGTACCGCACTTTCCCGGTGGTCTACCTTTTACACGGATACAGCGACCGTTACGACACATGGATCCGGAAAGTCCCCGCCCTCAGGGAATATACCGACCGGTACGGAATGATCATCGTTTGTCCCGATGGCGGCTATAGCAGCTGGTATTTCGACAGTCCGCTTGATACCGCTTACAGGTTCGAAACCTTTGTCAGCCGGGAGGTGGTTGCTTTCGTCGATAAACACTACCGCACCATGGCCTCCCGCGAATACCGGGCCATCACCGGGCTCAGCATGGGCGGGCATGGCGCGCTTTTCCTGGCCTTCAGGCATGCCGGTACATATGGGGCTGCGGGATCGATGAGCGGGGGCGTCGATATGCGCCCCTTTCCGGACAACTGGGATATTGCCAAACGCATCGGGGATGAAAAGATTTTTGGGAAAAACTGGGAGGCGATGAGTGTGGTCACTGTGGCTGATCAGCTTGGCGCCAATGCTCCCGCGCTTATGATCGAATGCGGAACGGACGATTTCTTTTTCAAGGTCAACCTTCAACTGCACCACAAACTGCTGGCGATGAAGATTCCACATGATTGGGTGGAACGACCCGGACAGCACTCCTGGGATTACTGGTCAAATGCTGTCGAATACCAGTTGCTCTTCTTTCACAGGTATTTTACGCATCCACACCCGCCCCTGCCCTGACACACTAGCCGGTGGTTGCAGGTGGTCTTTTCATTCCTCCATTGGCATCCGGAACACTTTTATTTTCATTTTGCTGCCTTTCCCGTAATGGCAGGCTACCCAAAGATCATTGCCCTTCCCGGTAATTATTTTCGGGGCCCTTGCCGGCTCGTTGCCCGGGGTTAGTTTTACCGGTTTTTCTCCCGGATGCTGATCTTTCCGGGTAAGGTACAGGCTCCAGTCGCCCCTGGCTGAACGGCCGCTCCAGACCACAAAGACCTCCCCTTTGGCGGTGACTACCGCCTGGGGTGTCTGGTTCAGCACCGTTTTGTCATCTCCGGGCAATGTGGACGATGGCAGCCATTTCCCTGAGCCGGGTTCAAAAACGGCATACCGGATTCGCTGGGGTTCACCATCCGCAGCATCCCATCCCGATGACTCCCAGAAAACCCATCGCTCTCCCTTTTGATCATGAACAGCACAGGGATAACCGCCAGTTTCACTATCCTCCATTTTTTCATTCAGCCGGGTCACCGGTTGGGCCACGTCATGCAGGTTGCCTGAACAGACCCCCAGGGTGGCGGGGTAATGCTGGTTCCAGGCACCCCAGACCGTGCCGCTGGTATCAGTGTCAAGGCTGAAGCCCCAGCAGTTAACGTAACCGGACAGGTCATGACTCCGGGCAATTTCTACCGGGTGCACGCTGTCGGGGATCCCGTTACGGATAAACCGGTAGTAAGGAAACCTGAAATTTGCCTTCCAGCAGGTCCAGGCCAGCATGAACCCGTTTCTTACGGGTGTTACGGCCGGGGATACTGCATCGCATGGAAGAATTTCCGAAAACAGGATCGGCTCCGAAAGTGCCGATCCGTCAAAACTCCTGCCGTAAACACGGTAAAACCCGTCCCGGTTGTTGAGGTAGCAGATCCAGAGTTTCCCGTTTGAAAAGGTGAGGAGCGGGTTGTAACTGTCCGACCTGTCATGTTCAACGGCGATTCTTACCGGGTGACGGCGGTCAACAGACGATAACAGGATGTCGCCATCCTCTTCCCAGCATACCCAGGCGGTTCCCAGGCTGTCCGAGGTGATGGAAGGAAAGCGGCAGGAACCGTTCCCGAAGGTGTATTCTTCGCCAATGGCGGATTTTTTGTATCGTGGTATTTCTATGGTGACGGGATGTTCGGTGAGGACTTTTCTGACGGGTGCCCTGCAAACTCCCACGCAGTTTGCCATTGGTTTCAGGTGAGAAATACAGAGCGAATCGGAAAACCGCCAGTGGTTGCCAGGAAGCTTTTCAAATAAGCCCTGGAGCAGGATCCGGGTGGATTTTGATGTGCGGTCATAACTGTAAATGGTATAGTCAACGCTGTTGTCAAAAAATCCTTTATCCACCATCTTTCCCCGTATTTTGAGGACGGTATATTTCTCCCGGTTCAGCGGGTTTGGAAAACAGGCCGAAATCCCCGTGGAATCAAGTCCGAAGCGATAATTTCCCAGTTTAAGGACGGAATCGTTCTCCAGGATGAAGGGACCGTCAGAATCTGCAAATAACCTGGCAGCCTCCCGGGGAAACGGGCCTTCGAGGTACATGTTTTTATGGAGATCCGAAGCCGTAAGAGCGCTGAAATATTTCACCAAATAGCAACTGGCACGATCCGCAAATTCACGGTTTGCCTCGAATCCTTTGACATTGCCGTCGGCAATCACACAGGTGGCCTGATGATGAGCGTTTTCGTAAATGATCCGGGTGGCAAACTGCAGGTTGGAGACCGGCTGAAAGTGAACGGAAGGATCGTTCCAGAGGGTCATCTTGAGTGTTTCAAAACTTGAATCGTAAGGGTAAAGACTTCCTTCGGGTAATTTCACCACCTGCTCCCCATGACAGAAGGCCAGGATAACAGGAAACCCATCCCGGTGATAACGGTGGAGTTCGGGTGGCCATGTCAGGACAGGGACCTGTGAATCCTGGTAATGCTTTGTAAAGGCATAAATATCCAGTTGCGGGTTGAACAAACACTGGGTGAAACTGAGGCCCCCTTTCCGCATGTTGGTCTCAAGGTAATTTTTTGCCGTGAACCATCCGTCGAAAAGGCAATAGCCGCAGTTGGAAGTCGAAAAAGGCTGGATCACGGTTGTTTTAGAGGAACGGATGATGCTGCCGAATGGAACTTTATTCCCCCAGAGATCCTCTGCAATTTTCACACCGGGACCCTGGGCCCGGGTGGTCATCCATGAACAAAGCAATATCATGCCGGCGAAAAGAATTCTTTTCATCATACAGGTTGTTGGTGAGTTGCAATAAAAAGGTTAATATCCTCCGTCGACGCTCCAGGTGTGAAATGAATTGTCGTTGCGGAGTGCAAGGTTTCCCGAAAGGGTATCGCCCGATGCCGATTGAACTAGGTATGGAACGAAAATGCCCGCGTACATCCCGGAACAAAAGGAATTTCCCAGGCTCAGGATCCTGATCCCGCCAAACCGTTTTCGGAGTATCTTCATGGGGATGCCCCCGGGGATGGTGAAGAGCGGGGAGAACCTTTCGGCCGTATTCCAATCGTTTTGTTCACAGGCCCTGAAAAACTTTTTTGCAGCTTCCTCCGCGCTGATGTTTTTAAATCCACTGGCAGTCGCCTTGTCCCAGTCATCCAGCGTAAGAAGCGGGCGCATTCCTTTGTTGGTGAATACGAACAGGGAGTCGGGCAGCAGCTGGTCAGCCACGATCGAGGCCAGCCTGAGGACACAGACCTCCTCCGCTCCCGACTTGATGGTCACCGCAAGGGCAGTCAGCAGGTGTGTTTGTTTGTCAAAATGGTAAACCCGGAGGGTATTTGCTTCGGGAATACTGGAGTTCAACACCCATGGATTTGAAAATTTGCCACTGGCCGATGCCATCACCGACAGTTCGAGGTCATTCCCCACTTCTCTTATTTTGCAGGAAGCAGGATGGTCTTTTGCATAGGAAAGTTCCGATTCCAGGATCCTGTCGGGTTCGAGGAAGAGCTTCATCCATCCCGTAAACCCGGCTTTGGGGGTTCCTTTCAGTACATAGCCCCCCGGTTTGTTGAGCATGAACTGTGATTCGCCGTCCATGATAATGGTTCTTCCCGGTTTTTCAAACCGCCACTTCGGGTTTGGGCCGAAAGTTTTCCAAACCCTGACATCTGTATATCCGGAGGCGGGATCGATGCTTTCAAAATTTTCGCCCGGAGCGGTGCGCACGGTAAAAACCATCGAAACCGTTTTCAGCGACCGGATAGCCCGGATCGATTGCGCCAGGATATTCCCGGCGATCGCCGGATTGCGGAAGGTGGCCAGGAGAACAACCACTGCGGCGACGGTGATGAAAACCGCGAAACTGGCGGCGATCCGCAGCCTCCCTGACCAAGGTCCGCGTGAAGCCGGGGAAATGTGCCGCATCCCCGGCTCTACGGCGGCAGAGGCAAGGATTGCTTCCATGCGTGCCTGCCTGGATGTCCTTCCCATAGCGGGAGCCAGCGAACCGGCGATGGAGAGGTAGTCAAGGTAAGCAATTGAACATTCCCCGCACGACCCGAGGTGTTCCAGCAATTGCTGTTTTTCTCCCGGGTCAGCCTGGTCATCGAAAAGGTTGGCGAACCTTTCCTGGAATTCTTCACATTTCATGGGATACCTCCTACTTTTCATGGATCATCGACCTGAGTTTCATCATGCCATAGGTAAACCTGGATTTTACGGTTGTAACCGGAACCCCGGCGATCATCGAAATCTCGGGAAAGGTGAGTCCTTCGGCAAACCGGTAACGGATGACCCTTGCCTGTTCCTCCGGGATACGGGTCAGCAGATCGCGGATCCCCTGCTGTCGTTCCTCACGGATCAGCTCCTCCTCCCGCGATTCGGTCACACTTGCCACCGAATCCAGGTACAGCCCGCTTACGGTGCGGTCGTGCGAATTTCTTCGCCGGATAGCATCAAGGCAGCCGTTGCTGACAATTTTGAACATGTAGCCAGCAGGATTATCAACCACCGACAGACTTTCACGCATCCCGTAAGCACGGATGAAAGCCTCCTGCACCACATCTTCTGCTTCGGCATAGTCGTTTAGCATGAAGCCCGCATGACGAGTGAGCGGTGTTAGGTACTTTGACAGGAATGACCGGAGCTCTTCGGACGATTGCGGGAAGCGGGAGCGGGGTTCATTCATGGAACTTCACTTTTCATCACCATAACGAAGCAGGATGGTAAAAGGACTTAAAAGTCGGAATATTTTTTTTATAAAGATTGAAAATAGTGTTAATTAATAAAATACATTAATAAACAGTAGGAAACAGTAAAATATCTACTATATTTGCCTGGATAAAATTCTGCATTATGAAAGCATTTTCAGGAATCAGGGAAGTTTTTGCAATCTTCCAGAACAAGGAATCCTATTTCGACGACATCAACCGTGAACAGTCCAACCGGCTGATCATCAACCAGCTCCTGCTTATCTGCGGGTTTGCGTTTGCTTATGGGCTGGTCATGGGAAGCTACCACAGTTTCCTGCAGTCGGTGGTAACCGGGGTAAAGGTTGTTGTCCTTTTCCTTTCGACGGTTGTCATCTGTTTCCCCTCATTTTTCATCATCCAGCAGGTGCTCGGGTCGAAAATGAGTTTCCGGCAGATGGCGGTGATCGTTTTGAGCGGCGTGGTTCTCACTGCAACCATCGCGCTGTCGTTCGCCCCCATCGTGATCGTGTTCCAGGTTACCGGCGGAAATTATCACTTCCTGCAGCTCCTGCATGTGGCGATTTTTATCTTTGCCGGAATTTTCGGGATGCGCCTGATGGTGGAGGCCCTGAAGTTTGCCTGTGAGGATAAAAACATTTACCCGCAGATCGGGGTGACGGTATTCAGGATATGGATCATCATCCTCGCTTTCGTGGGAATCCAGCTTGCATGGAACCTGCGGCCCTTTTTATGCGAGAAAAACGAGGAGTTCAAACTCTTCCGGAAATACGAGGGGAATTTTTACACGGCCATTGTTTATTCGGTGGAACAGCTGGTTTCGCCGGGGAGCCCCGTAAAGCCGGAAAACAAAAAGGTGCCCGTGGCAACATCCGACACGACGGTTAATAAACCTTCAGGGGCGGATAAAATCTTCAATCAAATCGGGAAGTAGCACATGGATGATATCATGACGCTGGAAGAGGTTGCCGGGTACCTTAAGCTAAAACCCCAGACCATTTATACCTGGGCCCAGGACGGCAGGATACCGGCAGCCAAGCTGGGCAAGGAATGGCGGTTCCGCAAATCGGTCATCGACCGATGGTTTAACCGCCACATTGATGAGAAATTCAACGAATACCTCGACGAATCATAAGAAAGGCAGACCATCTCCATGCAGACAAAATGGTGCCCGGTTTCAGAAAAAGGTCGATCGTTCCCTCATTAAAATTCCACTGTATTTTCACCCAGCCATTTCCGGCATTCGGGACAAAGACTGTGGTTTTTCTGGTCGATATCCTCTACGTAAGTGCTTGATTTCATGACACAACTTTGCATCCTGCAGTGGATCAGGCCGAACATGTGTCCCAGTTCATGGATCACCTCCTTTTTAAACCTTTCGACCATGAGGTGATGATCGGGGCTGAGACCGTAACACTCGTTGTTCAGCCGGTAGAGGGATGCGATACCGGTGCGGCCCCCCAGGAAGGCCTGCCCGAAAATATAGGTCAGGATCGGGATGAACAGGTCCACGTTGAACAACCCGAGCATTTTGCCCGTTACCGGCAGGATCAGTGAATCAACATGTTTCAGGAGGGTATTCCCGTTATACTGCCGACGGCCCGGGTCATAATAATCACTCAGGTCGATATGCCCCTCCCTGACCATCGCGGAAGTGCGGAATTCGAGTTTTACAACTTCGGCAACACTTTCCAGGAGATCCTTCTCGAAATACCCGAATGAGATTAATGTAATTTCCGGCATTGTCATTGAGCAGGGGATAAAAGTCAGATTTTCAGGATCCGGAAGGGGGCTTTAATTCGTATTTTTTAATTTTGTTGTAAAGGGTAACCCTGTCAACTTTCAGGGCGGAGGCTGTGCGCGATATGTTCCAGTTGTATTTGTTCAGGATCTGGAAGATGTAGGATTTCTCGAAATCGTCAAGGCTTTCGGCAGGGGAGGCAACCATGGTTTTTTCAAGGGGAAGGTCCTTCAGGGTGATCTTTTTCCCGTTTCCGACTACAATGGCGCGTTCGATCATGTTTTCAAGTTCCCTGATGTTGCCGGGGAAGTTGAATTCCTTCAGCCGGTTCATTGCTGCCGGATCAATTGTCATATCCTGCCGGTTCATCGAGGTACAGTATTTTCTAATGAAAAAGTCGACCAGCAGGGGAATGTCCTCGATGCGGTCGCGCAGGGGAGGTAGCTGGATGTTCATGACATTGAGGCGGTAAAAAAGATCCTCTCTGAAGGTCCCCTTTTCAACCATGCTTTTCAGGTCGCGGTTGGTAGCGCAGATGACCCTGAAATCGGAGGCGATTTCCTTGTTCCCGCCCACACGCATGAAACTTTTTGATTCGAGGACGCGCAGCAGTTCCACCTGCATTTTAGCCGAAATAGTTGCAATTTCATCCAGGAAGATCGATCCGTTGTCGGCCATTTCAAACCGCCCTTTGCGGTTATACATGGCACCTGTAAAGGCTCCCTTTTCGTGACCGAATAGTTCGCTTTCGAGCAGGCTTTCAGTAAGTGCTCCGCAATGTACGCTGACAAACGGGAAGAACTTTCTTGGTGAATTGGCGTGGATCGCCCTTGCCACGAGTTCCTTCCCGGTACCGCTTTCACCGGTGATGATGACGGAGGAATTTGTCTGTGCCACACTCTCCACCTCGCGCAGCACATGCTTCATCGCCTCGCTGGTCCCGATCAGGTCTTCGATGTTCTCCAGTGAAATAAGCTTGGTCCTGAGTGTTTCATTCTCCTCCGAAAGGGAGATCTGTTTGGTTGCGTTGCGGATCAGGTGCGTCAGGTCATCAGGATCGAATGGCTTGGTGACGTAATCGAAGGCTCCGTCCTTGAGGGCCTTAACCGCAGTGTCGACCGTTGCAAACGCCGTCATGACGATGATGATGGAATCGCTCTTTAGCGATTTGATCCTCCGGAGCATCTCCAGCCCGTCCATCCCGGGCATTTTAATGTCGGCCAGGATGATGTCGTAACTGTCCGATTCGAGCATTGTCAGTGCTTTTTTTGCATTTTCGGCACAATCCACGCTGAAACCATCCTCGGTGAACCAGTTAAACAGGGAATCCCTTACCGATTCTTCATCATCGACCACTAGAATTGAAATTTTTCTTGGCATGTTGGTGAATCTTTAAATTTTTGCCAGCGGGAAGGTCACGGAAATAGTTGTTCCGTGACCAAGCACTGATTTTACCTGGATTTTTCCATTGTGGCTTTGAACGATCCCGTGCACAATGGCCAGCCCCAGTCCGATACCACTGGCGTCCTGTTTCGTCGAATAGAAAGGCTCAAAAATATGGGGAAGGTCTTCGTCCGAAATACCCAGCCCGTTATCCGTGATGTCGATCCTGATGGAATCCTCGTCGGGATTCCTGGTCTGGATAGTGATCTCCCCGTTTTCCGTCAGGGCTTCCGAAGCATTTACCAGGATCGCAATACAGGCCTGCTTGATCTGGTTGGGGCTGCAATAGATGAGGTCGTACTGTGCCGAAAAATCCTTTAAAAAAACGATATTGGCTATTTTGATGGGGTGCGACATGATCTCACAGGTGTCCTGGAGGATGTCGTGCAGGTTCTTCGGCTCAAAGTTATCCTGGTCTTTCCTGGAAAAATCAAGCAACCCTTTTACAATATCCCCGCAGCGTTTGGTCTCATTTTCGATCAGCTTCAGGTGTTTGAGCATGGAGGTCCGCTTGATGTCGTCCAGGTCGGGGTTGCTCAGCTGTTTGTACAGCAATTTGGTGTAAATCAGTATTCCCGACAGGGGATTGTTGATTTCATGTGCCACGGAGGAGGATAATTTTCCAAGCGACGCCAGGCGTTCCACATGCATGAGTTCATTCTGGGCGGCACCAAGCTCTTCCGACTTTTTCTGGACCTTATATTCAAGCTGCTGCGACCAGTTCTCCAGTTCAATGTTTGCGGTCTGGAGGTTGTCGAGCATATCGTTGAATGCCCGCGACACCATCTTCATATCGTCGAGTTGGTTTGCTTTTATTTCAAGACGGGTATTTTTATCCCCGTTGGCGACGGCAATGCTGGCCCTGATCAGGGCGTTCAGCGGGTTTTTGATTTTTTTGCTGGTAAAGATGATCAGCAGCAACACGAGAACGAGGGTGGTAAAGATCGCCAGCAGGAAGAATTCTATGGAGGATTTCTTCACGGCGGCATCCAGGTCCCTCAGCGGGATCTTGACGATCAGTGATCCCAGAACGTCATCGGTCGCCTTATGGGCGTGGCATGAACTCAGGTAGCATGATTTTTCATTCAGGATGGGAAGTTTCATCAGCAGGTGCCGGCCTGTGTTGTCGTTCTTGTTCATCCGGCATTCGCTGTTGACATTGATAATCTTGTACGATTTCGCCCTTGGGGCGAACATGGTCTTCAGGTCGGTGTGGCAGCTGATGCAGTCGGGATTGCTGTGGCTGTTGCTGGTATCGGAGGGAATCGAAGTGTAAACGAGGTTGTCGTCGTCGTCGTACATGTTTACCTCGTCGATCCCCGACATGGTATTCACCAGGTCGAGGGTATTCTGTAGGGTGCTTTTATTGTTTTCGAGCATTGAATGGTACAGGGATCCTTCGACGATTGATCCGATGTTGTTGCCATTCTGACGAATGACGGTGTTCAGGTACTGTTCATTGACCGACCGGAAAATAAGGCTGAAGGAGACAAACAGGAAAACCGACATCAGGGTGATCAGGAATACCACCCGGCCATATATCGAGGAACGGAACTTGACATACCGGGAAAATATCCGGTTTCCTGTACCATTTTTATTGGCCGGTTTAGGAAAGAAAATCATGGCAATACAATTTACGGAGTGGTGAAAAAATGCAGGTTACAAACGGGGCTATTTCATTGCAAAATACAAAAAAACCGGTGATGTCCGACCGGTTTTCAGCAATCTGTTGAATATTTTTCAATTTCACGGCATCAAAGGGCCTGCAGCGAGTCAACCGCAGCAGGAGGCCGGAAATAACCTGCCGGGGCTATGGTGTTAAAAATTCCTTCTGGAAATCCTGCCAGATCTCGTTTGGAAGAGACGACAGGGTATGATCGCTCAACTCACCACCGTCCTGCAGGATGACCATTGCAGATTCAGGTGCATACTTCCGCATGGTAACGGCCAGGAAATCCTTAAACCGTTCGAGTTCCTCCTTCGACCAGTTCGTAGCCTTGTCCGCCACCATGAAGGAGGAGGTTTCGGCCACCCAGTTGGTGGGTTTAATCTTGTAAAGCCATCCTTCACCGTATGGATCCTCGTTCAGCAACCCTGGATTTTCCTGTAAAACCAGGTTGGTGCGTATGATGGTTCCCGAAAGCGGTGAAAATATCCGGAGCGGTTTCCCCTGGTGGTTGATCTCGGCGATCATGTCGCCTTTCTGAATGCTTTCAAACGGGTTCCTGAGCTTTGTAAAGACAACCTCCCCGGTGAGGTGCAGCAGTAAATCATCCAGTCCGAGGCTGGCAATCCCCGATTTTTCAAGGTGTGCCCAGGTGTGGTTTTTACTGAAAAACAGCCCCTGGGGTATCTTTAGGATGCCCGCCGAGAGAATTCCCATCGCATTCCTGAGTTGCCTGGTGATTTTAGCCTGCCGGCTCAGGATCACCGAAAAGGGGATCAGCAGGGCCAGGAAGGCAATGATAATGAGGTACTCCGCCCCTTTGGTGGCGAAAATATCGGTATAGCTGAATCCTTCCATTGGTTTGGTTTTTATGGGACCAGCCTGTTTTAATTTTGACAGACAGGTACCCGGTGTATTTATTTTTGATCTTTGACCCAGGCAGGCGGATCTTTTAAAACCGGCATGCGGTTGATCACCCACCTGAATATCCATATTTCAGTGAAAATTACCGCCAGGGTGACCACCAGTTCCATCCATGAGGGCACATATCTCACCGGCATGTCCCACCTGAAACCAATGACCGTTACATTCAACCGGTTCAGGATTACGCCTGCCATGGTCAGGATGGCTGCCAGCCGGATCATGATAACGTTCCTGGTACGGGAACTGTAAACAAAAAGTATCATCGGCAGTAGCACGAATCCGAGCATTTCGGTAAGAAACCAGCATCCCATCCCTGTAAATAAAAGGTTCCAGTGCTGACCGTGGATAAAGACCAGCAACTGGAGGAAAAAATAGGCAAACATGGTCCCTGCGCAGATCTTTGCAAGTCCCTGTAGAATTCCTCCCTGGGCACGGTGGTTTTTTTCACTGATCTGAGCTGCAAAAACCTTGTGGCTGATGCTGCCTTCGAAGATCACCATCGACAACCCGGCAAAAATGCTGGAAACAAAAAACATGACAGGGATGAATTCGGAATACCACAGCGGATGTATCTTTTCCTTTGCCATAAGGTACAGGGCACCCAGCCCCGACTGGTGAAGGGTGGAAAGGGTGATCCCGAATATGACTGCGGCAATGGTCATTCCCGACAGGATTTTTCTCGCCCGCCTCGAACCAAGCCATTCGGCAATGACCGGGGAAAATTCGATCAGCTGGGCGAACATGTAAAGCAGGAAGTGCCAGGCGACCAAAAACAATACCGAACTGGTGCCGAAACTGTTTCCGATCACCGGGTTGATCACGTGCCACGGCCGGCCCAGGTCAAGGAGCAGGGCCCCGGCATAGAACACATAGGCCAGGAAACCGTTTAGCACGGTGATCCTGACGATTGAATGGTATTTCCGCATGTTAAGGATGTACACCATGAAGGTAATAACGTAAGCACCCCCGGCAAAGGCAACGCCGGTCACCACATCAAATCCGATCCAGAGACCCCATGGGATCTCCTGGGTCAGGTTGGTGATCGCACCTATCCCTTTCATGAACCGGATGACGATCAGCACCAGGCCCAGCAGCATGACGGGCAGGGAAATCATGTTAAAAGGGGTAAAGAATTTCCCCCTGGGACGGAATTCACCTGCCAGGAATTTCCAAACGGACCTGTTTCCCTGGTCCGCGTTGATCGGAATTGTGTTATTCATCTTCCTCCTCCTCCCCGTTGTTGGCATCGTTTTTTGTTGCCTGCTGAATTCCGAGCAATAATGCAGGGACCAGGACGAAAATTGTCGGCACGCTATACAGGAACCCCTTCGTCAGGGCCGGGTAGGAGGCCTGCTGGAGGGTGGTGTTCATGCCGAGTTGCTCAAACGGAACCGGGGCCACATAAAGCCACCCTGTGCCCCCGGCTTCATGTTCACCATAAACATGATCGTGATAGAGACCAGGTTTTTCAAAGATCCGCCGGTGTGCCTCCCTGATCAGGTCACGGCGCTTCCCGTAAAGAAGCGCATCGTTCGGGCAGTTGAAGGCACAGGCCGGTTGTTCGCCGGTTTTGAGACGGCTATAACACATGTCGCATTTCTGTATTCTTGGATTGGCACTGTGATATTCGAATTTTGGCATGTCCCACGGACAGGAAACCATACAGTACCTGCACCCCATGCATTTATCTCCATCCCAGGTGACGGGCCCCACAACCGTTTTATGCATGGCTTTGGTAAGGCAGGCAGCCACGCAGGCGGGCTCATTGCAATGCATGCACTGCCGCTTGATGAAAACCTCCCCACGGGATGTCTTGTAGGTATTGATGACCGTATTGCGGGTTTCGTCGGTTTTCCTGATATCGGGAACCTTTTTGACAGGTTCGGGCAAACCGTGTGCCTCGGCACAGTCAAATTCGCATCCCCGGCAGCCTTTGCAACGTGTACCGTCGTGCAGGATACCGTAATACTCGATGGTGGTGCTTCCCAACCTGCCTGCGCCGGCCTCGCTCCCGATGGCCAGGGTTGCACCCGCAACTCCCAGCGTTTTAAAAAACCCCCGTCTTGTAAGTCCCATAACCTGCTGTTTTTATTTGGTTTTTTGGGAAAAGTGATTGATTTTACCTGGCCTTGTCGATAAAATTCCTTTGAAAATCTTCCCATACCTTGGGATTCAGATCAGCGAGAAGGTTGTCGGTCAGGTCTCCGCCATCCTGAAGGATGACCGGTGAAAATTCAAGGGTATGCATGTTGACCGCGGCGGCGAAGAAATCCTTAAGTCTTGAGAATTCATCCTTAAGCCAGGTCTTATATCGGTCAGCCATCGAGAGGAATTGAATATCGCGCAGCCAGTTGGCGGGTTCAATCAGATAAACCCAGCCGTCGGTGTATGGGGCAGTGTTGAGCATGGAGGTAATGCTGAGGAGCCCTTTGTTGTGTGCCGTGATGGTCCCCGAAACAGGTGCATAAAGATGCAGTTGTTTGCCATCGTGGACCATGGTAAGCAGGGGGTCGCCCTTCCTGATTTTTTCACCTGGTTCCCTCATCTCGATGCGGGTGAGGGTCCCGGTGATGTGTTGCATAAAGTCATCAACGCCCAGTTTCACCGACCCGTCCTTTTCCATGAAGGCCCAGGTATGGGTTTTGTCGAAAAACAGACCCTTTGGCAGCACGACCGAGTTCTCATCGAATACGCCGGGGATGGAACCTGGCTGGTGGTTTTCGGCAACCATGTTTTTCCTGTTTACCCTTAGTAAGAGGTCAATGATGGACCCGATGACGACCAGCGAGATGAAAATAAGCAAAACGATTTTCAGGATGCTGTATCCGTCGAAGGAACTCACCAGTGGCGTTGCAGGAACATAATTAAGCCTGTTCATCTGTGATTCTCTTTCGTTGTACACAAGGTCGCTGATCCCCTGCGAGCCGAGCAGTTTCTGCCCGTCGGAAACAACCCACATCAGGAAGGATGCTCCCTCTCCTCCCACAGGCTGGGAGGCGGCAACGGCGTAAATGTTCCCCGACAGAGCCCTTGGATATTTCCCGATCCACACCCCGCGCGCGAAGGCCTGGGGATCATCATATATTTTTTCCATGTAATCGATGGTGCCGTTGCCGTTCTTGTCGATGGGTACCAGCCTGATATTCTCGGGAAGGTTAAGCGAACTGGCATCCATAAGGGTGCCTAGCCTGCAGAAACCAATGGCATCCGGGTCGCTTTTCAGAAGGGCTGAGATTGCGGCTCCGTTTTCAACCACCCTCATCGTAATGATGCTCTTGTCGACCCCGGTGAAGTCAGCCACCCCTGAAACAACATTCTTTTCATTGACCACATAACAACGAACCGGGGTATTCTGACTGTTACCCAGGAGCATTCCCCAGGTCACATCACCCTTGTTCTGAAAAATGGCCTTAAAGAAGTTGGGAGAAATGCCTTTCCTGGCAATCGCGGCTGCGAATGAATTTTTTGTACTCATCACCGGCACAATCACATCACGGCCTACTACCATGTTCCAGGAATTCTCCCCGGAAAGCAAAGGATCCGATTCGCGCGAAACAAAACCGATTTCCCCGGCCTTCAGCTGCGATTTCATTGCTCCTTCCGGGATCCTGGTCACCACCATATTCACTTTCGGGTTCAAACGGCTGTATTCAGCAGCCCACATACTGGCCATCGGATATAACCCCGGAGTACTCAGTACGTTGATAGTCCCACCTGTGCCTGCGACGATGGAGGAGGCTGGCTTCCCGCTGAATGAACTGATGCTGCCGAGCATCAGAATGGTTACGAACAAAATGATCCTGGTTTTCATGGCAAATATTTTTATGGTGATTAAAACACACCTTCAATTATGATGCCATAGTAATAATTAATACGTAAAATACAGTAATAGAGGAACATGTGGAATAGATGTTTAAAAAATATACAATGGTAACTGTTGAAAAAATCAACACCCATTATAAATAATTGATATAAGAAGCAACAAATCAGCGTCATGGCCCTGGTGTATAAATATTCAACACATGTTGAAATAATATACAGTAACATTTTAAACAACACAAAATGAATATGTTAAAGGATGACTTCTGAAAGCAGGATGAGTGTGGCAATTAAAGCATATCTTTGAGTTGCATAATATCCAAACGGATTGGATGTCAAATATGAACAGCAATTTCATGTGGTTTGAAAGAAAAAAGCAATCCGGTAATGCATGGAAAACCCACCCCCGGTGCGCTGAAATATGGCCTGATTCTCTGCCCGTTCATCCTGCTGCTGATGGTATTTGTGCCGCGCAATTACAAGGTTCCATGTCAGCGGGTCAGGGAAAGCACCCGCTCTGGAATTTACCGACCGGATCACATATCGCCTATGCACTGGTTCCGGCCATTCCATTTCAGTGGAACATTCAGCATTGTATTTCAATACGATACGCGATTTTTTAACGGATCAAATTTCGACCGATGCATGTTGATGTACAGGAAGATAAAAGGGAATTCCTGGAGGCGATGACCTTCAGGCCCCTCACCATGGAGACCTGGAGCTGTTTTGAACAACTGTTCGGCCCCAGGGGAGCCTGCGGCAGCTGCTGGTGCATGTATTACAGGCTCAGCCGCGCCGAATTCGCAGAGGGGAAATTTGATGACGGGAACAAAATGGCGATGAAGGCGCTGATGTGGGCGGGCAAACCCGCAGGAATCCTGGGATTTTACGAAGGAGAGACCATTGCATGGTGCGCACTGGCCCCCCGTGTGGATTATCCGAAGCTCGCGAAATCAAGGGTGCACAAACCGATCGACGACCTGGAGGTATGGTCCATCACCTGCATATTCATAAACAAACAGTTCAGGAGAGCAGGCGTTTCGGTGCAGCTCCTGAAAGGGGTGGTCCGGTATGCACGGGAACAGGGGATCGGGATTGTGGAGGCCTACCCGGTCATTCCGTCGCAGGAGAAACTGGCCGACTCATTCGCGTGGACCGGCCTCTGGAAATCATTTGAGCGCGCGGGTTTCGTCATTGCCGACCGGACATCGAAAAACCGGCTCATGGTAAGATATTACACTTAAAAAATCAATCATGCAAAAAACGCCATTCACAATTTTCATTGATAAACTGGGTTCCGCAATCGCAAAAAAGGAATTGGTCAAACTGGTGGTTGCCCGGCCGCGCGACCCGGCTTCGGACCTGAAGAGCCTGGTTGTAACCATGATTGAAATCAAAGCCGGACCGCGACTGAATTTTGTCTACCACCACAAAACAAAGGACATTACGAAAAATTATGCATTTGATGAGGGGCTGGCAGTAGTGCTTAAGAGCCTTGAGGAAGATTTTTTCAATGCCGATCTTTTTGCCTCCGCCGAAACGGTCCAGATGTCGGTGGCAGGCCGGGGTAAGGTAAAGATCAGGACCACACCGGTGGCCCCGAAAGCTATGGAAATTACCGCACACGACCACGTCAAGGAGCGCATGATCAGCACCGCGGGGAATGTATACCTGCGCGAACTGGGGGTGCTCAACGCAGCGTTTGAGGTACGCCGCGAAATGAGCGACAAGTTCCGGCAGATCAACCGCTATATTGAACTGATCGGGCCCGTCATCGCCGAACTCCCGCTGCGTGAAGGGTTTCATGTTGCCGACATGGGTTCGGGCAAGGGTTACCTCACCTTCGCTTTGTACGATTACCTGACACGTAAACTGGGGAAATCACCGGTTATGACAGGCGTCGAAACGCGTGCCGACCTGGTGGAGCAGTCAAACCGGATCGCTGAAAAATCGGGATTTGTCAACCTCCGTTTTGTGAGCGGCACCATTGCCGACCTTCCACTGGAAAAGATTGACATCCTCATCGCCCTGCATGCCTGCGATACGGCGACCGACGATGCCATCTTCAGGGGGATCGCCTCCGGGGCGGCCCTCATCGTATGTGCCCCCTGTTGTCACAAGCAGGTCCGAAAGGCTTTCAACGTGAACAGTGTGCTCAAACCAGTCCTGAAACACGGAATCCTGGAAGAGCGGCAGGCGGAGATCATCACCGACAGCGTGCGCGCGCTGATCATGGAGTCGCAGGGCTACCAGGCGCGTATATCCGAATTCATCTCAACGGAGCACACCCCCAAGAACCTGCTTATCACCGGGAAAAAGGTAACGCGCAAACCTGCTGAAAAGAAGAAGATCCTTGAAAGCATCAGGCAGATAAAGGAATTGTACGGCATCAAACAGCATTACCTCGAAGGGCTGCTTGAGCGTGGCGGATCAGGCAGGTGAAAATGAATGAAGCCCCATCCGGTGTTACGCCAGCTATTTCGCCAGTTTCATGCCAACTTCACGGAGCATCACTTCGGTCATCTTCGCCAGGTCGTATTCGTAGTATAATCCCCAGTCCTTTTTTGCAACGGTATCGTTGATGCAGGCCGGCCAGGAATCGGCGATGGCCTGGCGGAAATCGGGTTTGTAGGTGATCTCGAATTCGGGGATGTGCTTTTTGATCTCGTCGGCCAGGATCTGGGGTGTGAAGCAGATGCCCGCCACGTTGTAGCTCGAGCGCAGGGTCATTTTCGAAGCGTCGGCCTGCATCACATCGATGGTTGCCTTGATGGCATCGGGCATGAACATCATCGGCAGTGCGGAATCGGGACCGAGGAAGCACTCGTATTTTTTGTGTTTGATGGCTTCATAAAAGATCTCAACAGCGTAATCGGTCGTGCCGCCACCCGCCTCGGTTTTGTAGCTGATCAGCCCGGGGTAACGGAGACTGCGCGTATCCACGCCATATTTGTTAAAGTAATATTCGATCCACCTTTCGCCGGCCAGTTTGCTGATCCCGTAAACGGTGTTGGGTTCCATGATCGTGTACTGCGGCGTATCGAGCCGGGGGGTTGAAGGTCCGAATACGGCGATGGAGGAGGGCCAGAAGATTTTCGGAATTTTCAGTTCCCGGGCCAGTTCCAGCACGTTGAGAAGGCTGCGCATGTTGATGTCCCACGAGGCAAGAGGGCGTTTCTCGGCATTGCCCGAGAGGATGGCTGCAAGGTGATACACCTGGGTGATCTTTTCATGTTCGAGGATCAGCTGGAGCTTCGGGGCATCGAGCACGTCGAGGATCTCAAAGGGACCCGTTCCTGCCACTTCGGGTGGGGCGGGGCGGATGTCGGTGGCTATGACCCTGGATTCGCCGTAAAGTTTGCGTAATTCGAGTGTGAGTTCTGAGCCGATCTGCCCGGAACATCCGATGACGAGTATCTTTTCTGACATAAACATGGGGAGTTTGAATTTATTACGCAAAAGTAGGAAGATTTATTGTGAAAAAATTAGCAGGCGACAGGAGTGGGTAAATTAATTCATAAAAGCGCTTTAAGCATACCACCGGTGAAAATACCTGTCGCAGGGGATTTATCGCCCGGTTTCATTGTTTCAACCCCTCAATTCCGGTTTCTGCCGGTTTATTCTTGATTAATCTGCAGATACTGGTAAGATTTGCCATCCTGAAACAGCAAAGCCAAACCAACATGAGTAAGAAAATAATCATCATCGGGGGAGGAGTTGCCGGGCTCACCGCCGGTATTTACGGGCAACGCAGTGGTTTCGAAACCGAGATCATCGAAATGCACACAACCCCTGGAGGGCAATGCACTGCATGGAACCGGAAAGGTTACCGGTTCGACTATTGCCTGCACTGGCTGGTGGGAACCACCAAAGGCCCTTTCCATGAAATCTGGCGCGACACCCACGTACTGAATGACCAGGTTGAAATCATCGACCACGATATTCATACCCGGGTTCTAGCGGAGGACGGGAGCGATTTTATCATCTATACAAACATTGACCGATGGGAGAACTACCTGCTGGAAATGGCCCCGGAAGATGCAAGATCAATCCGTAAAATGTGCAACGACATGCGGAAAGGGATAAAACTGGAACCCTTTCTCAATCCACCCGGGTTAAGGAAGCCGGTCGAATACATGAAAGCCCTTTTCAGGATGTCCCAGGCACTGAAGGTGATTGTGCAGCATGGCCGAAAAAACTGCCGGGAATACTTTGCAGAACGCAAATTTAAAAATCAAAAACTTGCCTTCTGCCTTGACTCACTGTTTGGAGATGAGGAGTTTTCTGCTCTCGCATTCCTTTTGATGCTGGCCTGGTTCAACCAGCGAAATGCCGGTTATCTCATAGGGGGTTCTCTCCCGCTTTCCAAAAGGATGGCCGATCGCTATTTGTTGCTTGGCGGAAAATTATTACTGGGAAAAAAGGTGGTAACTATTCACCCCCTACAAATGTAGGGCATTAATTTGGGAGAGAGAATGCAAAGGATTCAGATTATTTTTAATCGCAGTATCAATTATCGATCGCAGGATTGCAAAAGATTCGGCGCCAGTGAAAGACTTGAACTGGCC
>CAIMWF010000164.1 GCA_903845055.1 uncultured Bacteroidales bacterium
AAATCCCTTGCCATGGTGTCGGGAAGGGTGTCGAAAAATTTTTCCCTGTTGCCGATCACCTGTTCCCAGTAAAGGTTGTCCATTATTTTTGCAACTTCAATGAGCAGGGGGATCATCTGTTTTTCATGGATGCCCATGCCGGAAAGATCGGTGGCCAGCTTCACCGTGACAAATTCACCGATCTTCTCCTTCAGCAGGGAATCGGCCGGTGAAAGATTTGCACGGTGGTTCAATGAACGCCGGTTGCAATTGTTGAACGTGAAGATCAGGACGATAGAACAGACTACAACAACAATCATATTCTTAGCCATGACACCCAGGATTAATTGTTATGGGCAAAATTAAGTAAAATTCTGTTGAATCATTTTTATTCCGGATAAAATGATCAGTTCGGAAAAAAATCGCTAAGTTTGTTATTTCCTGCCAGGGTTCAGATTGGAGGTAAGAACGGCGCTTGGGAAGCACAGGGGAGTCTGTTTACAGGTTTGACCCCGGCATGTCTTCGTGTATTTTATTTTTGTCTGAGTTTTTATTCATTCATGATATTCATCCTCTAAATTCAAATTCCCATGAACAATGTTGTTATTCTGATTATTGTCGGAGCAGTCGGTCTGCTCTTTTTTTCCGGAATCCGGATCGTCCGTCCAACCCATCGCGGACTGATTGAACGTTTTGGCAAGTACAACCGTTTTGCCAACCCCGGCTTTCACTGGATCATGCCCGGCATCGACCTGATGTACCAGGTGAATGTCACCGAGAAGATGATCAACGCGGAGCCCCAGGAGATCATCACGAACGACAACCTGAATGCCAAGGTGGACGCCCAGGTTTATTTCAAGATCACGAGCGACGAAACAAGCGTAAAAAATTCACAGTACAACGTGAACAACATTGAATACCAGATTGTGAACCTCGCCCGCACCACCCTCCGCAACATCATCGGCACCCTGACCCTGAAGTCGGCAAACAGCGAACGCGGCAAGATCAACAAGGAGCTTCACGTCACGCTCCTGGAGGAGACGGCCAGCTGGGGGATCCAGATCATCCGTACCGAGCTGAAGGAAATCGATCCTCCAAAGGATGTGCAGGAAACGATGAACAAGATCGTGAAGGCTGAGAATGAAAAGATTGCCGCCATCGACTATGCCACCGCGGCCGAGACCAAGGCCGACGGGGAGAAACGTGCCGAGATCAGGCGTGCCGAAGGGGTGAAGCAGGGACAGATCCTGCGTGCCGAAGGCGAAGCACAGGCCATCGCCCTGGTGAACGAGGCGGCAGAGAAGTACTTTGTCGGGAATGCCCAGATACTGCGCAAAATCCAGGCCCTTGAAACATCACTCAAAGACAATTCCAAAATCGTGGTTCCTGCAGGCTCCGACCTGGTAAACGTTCTTGGCGATATGGCCGGGATCATTCCAATCAGGGACAAGCCCGACACCAAGTATGCGCCGGTATAAGAATTGAATACCTGAATGCAGGAATACAGGAATGCAGGAATAGGTGAATGCAGTATTGTAGTCTGGAAATCAGAGAAGTAACGGTTTATAACTTGTGCCGGAAATGATACGTTCATGCATGTGAACAGGACATTCAAAAATCAATAATCTTGATTTCAGCAATAGTGTATTCAGATATTCCTGCATTTCTGCATTCACCTATTCACGTATTCATTCATGCCTGCATTTCCCTGTAAAGGATTTCCGGAAGCACAAACTCCAAGATCTTCGCGACGGACTGGCCGATGGTAAGCAGGTCGGTGCGGATTTCGAGGTCGACCTGCCGGGGTGCTTCAAACGGGGAGGTGATCCCGGTGAATTCCTTGATTTCGCCACGGCGGGCCTTCGAATAAAGTCCCTTGACATCGCGGTCCTCGCAAACCGCAAGCGGGGCATTTACATATATCTCGATAAAGTCCTCCTCCCCGATGATCCTCCGCGCGATGGCCCTGATATCATCGGTGGGGCTGATAAAACAGTTGATGGTAATGATACCGCAATTCAGAAAAAGTTTCGATATTTCCGCAATGCGGCGAATATTCTCATGGCGGTCGGCGTCGGAAAAACCAAGGTTGTTGTTCACCCCGCTCCTAATGTTGTCGCCATCGAGGATCTGGGTCAGGAAACCCCGGTTGAAAAGTTCTTCCTCGAGGTACTTGGCAAGGGTGGTTTTACCCGCGCCCGAAAGCCCGGTCAGCCAGACGACCCTTGCTCGTTGCTGTAACAGTTTCTCCTTGACGGTTCTGTCGAGTATTTCGTGGTGGACCGGGAACAGGTTTTCGCTGTGGGATTGCATGTCGGTAAACGAGGTTTAATGAGTAAGCCTGCAAAGATAATGGTTCTTCAGAACATACTGAAACGGATGAACAGCCTCAATAACGTATATTTGCGATTCCTTTAAAACAACCATCATGAGAATTGGATTGCGGATCATGACCCTGCTGTTTGTCATGGGATATTATACGGGCATCGGCCAGAATATCAGCGTTCCCGGAACGGATTTCAGCAACGCAAAAGCTGTCTTTTCAGAGTTGAAAGAGTGTTTGAAGAACGATGGCGGAAAATTGTGGAACCACAAGCTTGACGGTCCGGTGATGCTGGTCAACAGGGAAACCCGCGCTCTCATCGCCAATCAACCCGACGGCAAAGGGGAACTGGTTAAAATGGGCAGTTTTTACATCGGGACGTTCCCTGAAAACCTGAATATTTCAAATTCCGCCTTCAACTGGAACGGGATTCGCTGGACCGTTGTCGCATTGCCACTTCCGGATACGAAATACGGAAGGATCAATTTGCTGGTCCATGAACTCTTCCACAGGATACAACCCATGATCGGTTTTGGCTCCCTGAGCGAGATTCAATGCACCCACCTGGATTCAAAAGAGGGGCGCATCTGCCTCAAACTTGAACTTGAAGCCCTGAAGGCAGCCCTGAAATCAGACCATCCCGAACAGCATCTCAGGGATGCCTTGTTGTTCAGGCAATACCGCAGGCAATTGTTTCCCGAAGCAAAAATCGCCGAGAATTCCCTTGAACTCTACGAAGGTGTCGCAGAATATACGGGCGCCATCCTGAGCGGACGGAATAAAACTGAATTGCAGGAACACCTGGTCTCGGAAATCGACCAGTTTTTCGGTGTTCCCTCCTTTGTCAGGTCTTTTGCATATATCACAGTACCGGTCTATGGCTATTTCATGCAACAGGCTGATGGAAAATGGAACCTGAAGATCAACAACAACACCGACCTGACCAGCTTTATCAACACCTTTTTCAAAACCGGGCCGTCGGAACCTGGTAAAAAGGAGATCCAGCGGCTCGGCAAATCTTACGGGATCAAAACGATTACGGCTTTTGAAGAGAAAAGAGAGATAACCCGGTTGGAACAGAAAAAAACTTACAGGGCGCGGTTTCTCGGCAACAACGCACTGGTCATCGGTCTTGAAGACATCAGGATCGGGTTTTATCCCGGGAACCTATTCCCGCTCGATAGCCTGGGGACGGTTTACCCGAACCTGAGGATAACCGACAACTGGGGGATCCTGGAGGTCGACAGCTGCGGGGCCCTGATAAGCAAGGACTGGCAGCATGTGACCATCGGCCCGCCACTGGTGGTATCGGATACCATGGTAAGCGGAAATGGCTGGAAACTGAAGCTTAACAGTCGCTGGAAGGTTGAAAAGGAGGCTGGGAAATATAAACTTATTACCCGATGAACAATCCTTCGATCCTTACCTTGTAGCTGCCATCCCTCATCCGGGTAACGGCGTTCACGAGGCCGCTGTGCCGCCACTGGAGCATGCACCGGCGCGGCATGAACCAGTACCGGCGCCCAAGTTCGATTTTTTCTTTCGATTCTTTAATAATCCCTTCGTAGCCCTGGGCGACATAGTAGCCGATGTCGACAAAACCTTCCGAACGCGGTCTCAGCGGACCGGTAACGCACCAGTTGATTACCCCGTTCCGCGGATCGGCATCGGTAACTACGCCGCAATGCGTAATGGGACAGCCGCACGACATGCCCATCGGCCGGCCGATCATCACGTCTCCCTTTTTCACGCCAAGATCCTTCACCAGGGCCGGATTATAAGGCAGGATGGTTTCCCTCGGCCCCGGTTCGTTTTCAAAACAGTCGAGGATGAAATCAAAGTCCCGTTTCAGGTGGTCTTTCCAGCCCATTTTGACCCCGATCCCTTCGGCTTCCTTGCAGGCCAGGCAGTTTGAAGCGGTTTTTGGCTCTGTGCCGTTCTTCAGGTGGATGCATAATTTCAATTCCGCCTCTGATCCCTCGACGGCTGCTGCAAAATCATTGCAGGTCCTGTAACCGCATACCCCGCAATCGAGTTGCGGCAGCCGGTCAAGGATGTTAAGCGCGTTCACTTGTGTTTCCATGTTCTGTCTGTTTTTGTTCTTTTGGTGAATTAAAACGTTCCTCGAAAATCGTGTGCAGTTCCCTGATTGTCGTGATGGTGTAGGTGACAAACAGGAAGGGAAAAAATGCATGAATGAGCGAGGCAAATACACACGACAGCGTTCTGCGCGCAAGCATGAGCGCGAAGCAGGTGTGCTGCAGGTACGACATCCTCACATCCCTTGGATGTTTGGTGAAAATGTTTGTTTCTGTCATCTTGATCCTGAATAGATTAAACTGTCAGAAAAAATGGAGGTCAGGCTCTGGAAAGCCTTTTCAAGCGTTTCCAGGAAGACGGTCACATCGTTTTCGGTGTTGAACCTCCCCATGCTTATCCTGATCCCGCCCCTGGCCTCGAAAGGGTTGAGACCGATAGCCTTGAGCACATGCGATGCATTGTGCGACTTGTCGTTCGAAGAACAGGCCGATCCGGCTGAAACTGCGATCCCCGAATCATCAAGGTGAAGGAGCAGTCTGATGGTTTCCCCTTCAAACCCGTGAAAACTGAAACTGAGGTGCCCGGGCAGCCGGTGCTTTTCGTGGCCGTTGATATAGAAATTGTCGAATGCCGAGGAGAGATGCCCGGTGATGGTCTTCCTCAGAGCGGTTAGCCGCCTGGCCTCCCGGTCCATCTCTGTGACGGATAATTGTGCGGCCCCCGCGAACCCGGCAATAGCCGGCAGGTTTTCGGTGGTTGAACGCATGCCCGACTCCTGTCCGCCGCCATGCAGCAGGGGGATGATCCTGACGCCCTTCCTGATGTAAAGGGCTCCGATACCTTTCGGGCCATATATTTTATGTGCATTGATCGTTACAAGGTCGGTGCAGGCGGTGGTTACGTCGAGCGGTATCTTTCCGAACGACTGGCAGGCATCGGTATGGAAAAGGACGCCGCGGTCCCTGCAGACAGCCCCGATTTCTTCAACAGGCTCGATGGTCCCGATCTCATTGTTGGCATGCATCACCGAAACCAGGATCGTCTTCGGGCCGATGGCCTCCTTTACCTGTGCCACGTCGACCAGTCCATCCTCGTCCACAGGAAGGTAGGTAACATGATAACCTTCTTCAGCAAGCCATTTGCAGGTGTTGAGCACGCAATCGTGTTCGATGGCCGATACGATGATATGCCTCCCCCTCTCCCGGTTTGCATGCGCCACGCCTTTGAGGGCCCAGTTGTTGGATTCGGTGCCTCCTGAAGTGAAAAACAATTCGTCGCGGTTTGCCCCGATGCACCCGGCAATGGATTCACGCGATGATTCCAGGATCTCCTTTGCCTGTGTACCGCAACTGTGCAGGCTGGAAGGATTTCCGTAATACTGCGCAAAGAGGGGGAGCATGATTTCCGTTACCCTGTCATCCACACGGGTGGTCGCTGCATTGTCGAAATAGATCCTGTGATTTTCCATCATGACTATTCTCCTACATAAATGAGATCCTCATCAAGTGTGCGCAATACACCGAAATGGTTTTTCGCGCCGATCTCCTTTTTCCCGACGCAGATGGTGCAGGTCCCCACGGGAGGATTGCCCCTAAGAAACATCGGGAATTCAACCGCGGGGGTCTTCAGGATCTGTTTGACGATCGGGTCGATCCCGATGCCATAGAGGGCGTTGCTTTCAACAACGGTGATCCCCTTTGCCGATTCGAGAACGCGGTAACGGAAGACCTCCCGCTCAGCCTGTGAGATGAGGTCGATCTTGGTGATCACGCTGATGTCGGCGAGCGTGAGCATGGGGCCGATCTTCCTGGGCAGGTTCATCCCGCTGGTGGCCTCCAGGACGACAATCCCGAGTGAATTTTCAACGTAGGGAGAGCAGCGCAGGCAGAGCCCCGCCGTTTCAACGAAGAGGTAATCGGCTCCCGAACTTTCAGCCCATTCAACTGCTTCGTCGAGCACGACCACGTTGCAGTGGTCGGGACATAATTCGCCGGAATATATTTTTTTGACCGGGATGCCGAACTCCTTTGCGATGATCGTATCGTCGTCGGCATATAAAACATCAATTTTAAGATAGGCAGGCTTGATCTGCCTGGCGATCATGCGTTTGATCACCTGCCTGATCACCGTGGTTTTCCCGCAGGTAGGGGGGCCGGCAAATATGACTAATTTCATTGGTTGGAAATTTCAGGGTTTATGGATAATTTCAGGGATGTTAAAAAGTCAGGACCTTAAAGCTTTTGTCGAAGATCGATTCCGACAGTTCCTCACCCGAACGGATGATGGTGCGGAAATCGAGCATCATGTCGTCGATCTGCTTCATTTTCAGCGCCACCTTCCGCTCCTCGGGCCTGGTGACGATGAGCCGCTGCATGGCGCCGTTCTTCATCACGATCCTGAAATCCGACATCAGTGCGATGCAGGGGTCGTGGGTGACAAAAACGAAGATCTTCTTATAACGTTTCAGCAATTCAAGTGCCTTGGAACGGTGGATGCCGGCGTTTTCGATCTCATCGAGCAGGATGATGGGCGAATTCCCGATCACCACCGCGTCGGCGATGAGCAGGGAGCGGGTCTGGCCACCCGACAACTCCGTCATGGCAATGTCCTTCATGATGGGCTCGCCAGTGAGTTCGTTTGCAAAGCCGAGGGTCTCCTCTATGATCTGTTCAACATTTTCGGCCCCGCGCACCGTGGCGTGGATGGTCAGGAATTCCTCGACCGGCAGGTCGCTCAGGAAATTGGTGTGCTGCGAGATCAGGGCGATGGGATGATGCGATGGATCGAAGATGAAATCCTCCGGCACAGGTTCGTCATTGATGGTCACGCAACGACCCGACGGGGTGTTCCGGTTTGCAAAAAGTTCGATGTCGTTGATGAGGGTTGTTTTGCCGCAACCTGTTGGTCCGACGATACTTACGATGTCGCCGACTTCGAGGCTGAACTCGGTTACAAGCTCGGCTGAACCATCTTTTCCGAAGCCCCCGGATAAGGTTATTTTCTGAACATTCATGGTCAATATATTTTTTTACAAAAATATACACTATGTCCACCAATTTAATGTACATTTGCAGGTAATATTCCATACCAGGGTATTAAATTTTACATATTTGAAATTGAAAAGATATGGATTCAGTCTCGAAGACACCTAAAATGTTCGATTGCAACAACTGTTTCCTGAACAGGCTTGGCATCATGTCGCTGAGCGATGCGGAACGGGGAAAGATCTGTGAAAAGGCCACCCAGCTGCATTTTAAAAAGGGGGAGTCGATTTTGAAGCAGGGGGCGACCTCCACGAGCATCGGTTTCCTGCACAAGGGGATCGTGAAGTTCACCTACGAAAAAGATACGAAGAAGAGCTATATCATGACAGTGGTTTCAGGTCCCAAACTGATCGGCCAGGCCAACCTTTTCTTCAAGGAACGTAACATCTTTTCGATCATCGGCGTCGAGGATTGCGACATCTGCTTCCTCGACAGCCGGGATGTGATGAGCGTGCTTGAAAATCATGGCAAACTGCTGCTCGCCCTGGTTGAGCGCTCATCCGACATGTTCCAGTCGTCCATTTTCAACTTCATCAGCCTGGCCCATAACCACGTATACGGCCGCATCGCCGACATCCTCATCTTTTTATGGGAAAATGTCTATCGTGATTCGGAATATCATTTTACCCTGACCAGGAAGGAGATCGCCGAATTTGCAGCATGTTCGCATGAAAATGTAATTACGGTCCTGTCCAGTTACAACAAGGAGGGATTGATCGCATTTGAAGGGCGGAAGATCATCATCAGGGATATGGAAAAACTTAAAGAGATCAGTAAAAAAGGATAACAGGTTCATTATGCTGTCGAAAAAAACAAGATACGCGATGGTGGCCCTCACCCGGCTTGCCCGGGAATATGGCAACGGGGCCATCCTCATCAGTGAGCTGGCCAGGAGTGAAAAACTACCGCAGCGGTTCCTCGAAAACATTCTGCTGGAACTTAAAAAAATGGGGATCCTCGGAAGTAAACTCGGTAAAACCGGGGGGTATTTCCTGCTGCGTCACCCGAAAGATGTAAACCTGGCCGAAATTGTCAGGCAGTTCGAAGGACCGATCGCACTGCTCTATTGCGTTTCCGAAAAGGCTTACCAGTCGTGCGAATTCTGCAAGGATGAGGCCGCCTGCAACATACGGAAGGTCTTTAAAGAGATCAGGGATATCACCTTTGAGAAACTGGAAAGTGCTACGCTGGAATCACTGATAAAACGAGGTAGCGAGGTAGCGAGG
>CAIMWF010000165.1 GCA_903845055.1 uncultured Bacteroidales bacterium
TCGGGGTTGGGCACCACGGCGCGAACGGCGAGGGTACCGGTCTGCGCGTTGATGTCGCGGTCCATGAAATCGATCTTCCCCGGGAATTTGTATAGTTTTTTATCCGACAGGGTCAGGTAAACTTTCAGACCGTCTTTCCTGTCCTTGAATTCAGCCTTGTGTTCGTCATAATAGCTCATGATCCTCAGGTAGTCGGTTTCATTCATCTGGAAATTCACATACATCGGGTCAAGGGCAGAAACCGTCGCCAGCAGCGTGCTCTCGCCTTTTCCCACGAGGTTGCCGGGGTGAACGTTGCATGCCCCGATATAGCCTGTGATTGGCGAAGACATTTTACAATAGGAGAGGTTCAGCTTCGCCTGGTCGAGGTCGGCTTTTGAACTGGCTACCTGGGCCCGGCTCTGGAGCTCGGTGGTCACCGCTTTGTCGTAATCATTCTGGCTGATGGCGTTGGTCGACAGCAGGGGCTTCAGCCTTGCCACGTCGAGTTTTGCCTTTTCCCAGGCGGCCGTTTTATTTTCAACATCCGCCTCGTTGAATTTCAGCGTGTTGAGGTAATTGTCCTGCTCGATCGAGAAAAGGGGCTGTCCCTTCTGGATGACCGACCCTTCGGTGAAGGTCCAGGCCTGGAGGTACCCGGCAACGCGGGCACGGATCTCAACCGTGGGAATCCCGACGGCCTGCCCGACCATTTCGAGATAAACCGGAACACGGGTCCCCTTGATTTCCATAACCTTAAGTGATGGAGGTTTCGCCTCCTGTTTCTCATTCGACTTGCAACTGGTGACCAGGGTGTTATAGGTTGCTAAAATAACCAGGGTCAGTAGGATTTTTTTAAGGAGCAGGTGGTTCATACGTTCACTTTTTTACAGGAATATTCGGTTTAGTTTACTGAACAAATGTAAAGATTAATTTAATTTTTCCTAACGCACAAATCAAAACGGGGGATATTATTTTGATAGTTGAATAAGTACATTCACACCTGTACCTCTTTTGTGACGCTGCATCAAAAGGCATTTAATCACAAAGTTCACAGAGTTACTACCAAAGGACACGGAAGGTAAAATCCTGGTATTGCTTACTTTGTACCCTTTGTGTAAAATCTTTGAGTCTTTGTGGTTAAAGTTTTCAGCCTGACTGAAAATCTCAAGAGCGAGCAAACCATACCATTCTATGCTTGTTTATAAACCTGTCATCCTGCTAATAAAAGGTTTATAGCCAGGGGGTGATTTGCCAATATTTACAAAACAAGTTTTCCAGGAAACCATACTGGTTGTTAAACCCGGAGGTTTTAAGGGTTGGTTAAGAAATTTGACCATGCCGGAGTCCCGGGTCCGTGAGATTAGGTGAAAAGAAATTGCCGGGATGTATTATCTTTACCATCAGTAAGGATGTATCAAACAAATCAGGAGTTATGGCAAAAAAAACGATTCTAACGGAAGATATCAGCAAACTGAATGGCAGGGAGCTGATAAAAAGAGCGAAAAATTATGCGCGGCAGTATTGTGTCGGCGACGGGAAGGAGTTTAAGCTGAAGGACTATCCAACCGATGACCACCCGGATGTTAATAAAAACGATAAAACAGCGGCAAAGGATATCCTGCTGGCCGGTGTCGGGACGCTTGCAGCTTTGCAGGACATCATGTACGCCCAGGACCGATGGGGACTGCTCCTGATCTTCCAGGCCATGGATGCCGCCGGGAAGGACGGTGCCATCAAACATGTCATGTCGGGACTCAACCCCCAGGGATGTACGGTCACCTCCTACAAGGCGCCGAGCGCTGAGGAACTGGATCACGATTTCCTCTGGCGCTGCATGAAAAACGTGCCGGAGCGGGGACGTATCGGCATCTTCAACCGGTCATACTACGAAGAGGTGCTGGTCGTGAAGATTCACCAGCAGATACTCGATTCGCAGAAATTACCCGCAAAACTGGTCACCAGGGACATCTGGAAGGAACGTTACCGCGACATCCGCAATTTCGAAGAATACCTGGGCCGCAACGGGATCATGGTCGTCAAATTCTTCCTGAACCTGTCAAAAAAAGAACAGAAGAAACGTTTTCTTGAACGCATCGACAACCCCGACAAGAACTGGAAATTCAGCGCTGCTGATGCGAAGGAGCGTGCTTACTGGAAGGAATACATGGCTGCTTATGAAGAGATGATCATCAACACATCAACCAAAGCGGCCCCCTGGTATGTCATCCCTGCCGACAACAAACCCTTTGCACGTATTGCGATCGCTTCGGCCGTGGTTCGCGCGCTCGATGCCATGGATTTGAAATACCCGGAGGTCGGCCCTGATAAAATTGCAGAGCTGGCAAAAGTCAAAAAGGAGTTGCTTGCTGAAGGATGATCCCGGCGGCCTTTATTTGCCGGGAAA
>CAIMWF010000166.1 GCA_903845055.1 uncultured Bacteroidales bacterium
AATGTGAATCAAGAGTCAAAAATAGTTTAAATTCCGATTTGGCCTAAAGATTTTTAAACTGAATTACAGTGAAATGTTAGATATCCAAAGAGAAGACACAGAGATTCAAAGAGACTAGAAAAACAAATTATAAGGTGCCTAATAAAGGTATCACAGATCAAACTCTGTGGTCCGTGTAATAAACATTGGCTGGCAATGACCAACCCTTGATTCGCATTACTTTGTCAAAAATAGTAAAAATGCAGGTGAATCCCTACCTGACTGAAAATTTCATCTCATTCGTTATCTTACTGGTGGTATAGAGATCGGGATTCAAGGCTGCATTCCCCCCATTCTCCCTGTGTCCGCCCCCGTGCGGGCCTCCTCCTCCCATGCTGCTGTGCTGGCCGCCGCCACCGCTGTGATGACCGCCGCCCATACCACCTCCCATGCTTGCACCCATGCCCCTGCCGGCGCCTCCTTCGCGTGCCTGGGGTTCAGGCATTGCGTTGATCCTGATCTCGTAATTGAACAACCGTGCAGTGTCGGCCTGGGTCAGTTCGCTTTTATAAAAGGTGGCAAAGGGAATGATAGCCTCGTATAAAAGAACCTCAAGGCTGTCGATGTTGATGGCAGCAGAGATGCCGCAGGTGTTGCTGAGGAGCGATATGGTGCCGTTGCATGGAGGCTTGAAACCGACCAGTTCGGCCTCCGTGGCCGGGCTGACGATTTTCATCTTTTGCCCGGAATGGGTTGTTCCCTTGTCCTGGCCGGCTTCGTGAAGCGACCCCGGTTTGGGTTGCCGCGCCATGACGACCTGGTTAGCCGACGGGAAAACAAAGGCCATCGGGAATTTGGTTTTCCCCAGGGTATCGATCCTGAATTCCATCCCGGCATGGAGGATCTTCATCTTAGTGGCAGGGTCGGCAACACTCATGCAAACGTAGAGGTTGCGGCGGTCGTTTGAAATGTCGTAACTGAGTTTGGTCTTGTTGTCGATAAACCTCAGCTGATCCGGCCATTCGATGATCCAGCCGTCGGCCGTGACTTTGCTGCTTTGCCAGTCGAGTGACCGGTATACCTTCTGCGAACAGGAAGAAAAAAGGAGTGTTGTAAGAAGCAGTGGAAGAAGCGTTTTCATCTTCAGGATGGGTTTAATAGTTTTGTCCGGGGGCATGAAGTACCCCTGTTGTTTCAGAATTTGCCCAGCCGGATGCTGAGCCTTGCCGTGAACTGGTCAAGCAAATCGGGGGAACTGACCAGGTGACTCCGCTGCGGTGAATAACGGTAGCTTACGCCTAGACCAATCCTTAGATTTTTAATTACGTTCAGTTCCAGCTTTACACCGGGTTCAACCACGAAGAAATGCATCCCGTGCGCGTATTCATGATAAATCCCTTTCTGCATATAAATGCTGTCGCTGCTGTACGCATGATGTGAACGGACCAGGTACCCTCCGCCAATGGTCAGCGGGAAGCTTACATGGACTTTCGACCGGGGGAAGAGGGTGTATTCGAGTAATAGTCCCCCATACCCTCCCGACAGGGAGCTTTCATGGCGGTTGGTTCCTGTTGAGTCGCCGTGTGCGTGGTGGTTGTATATTGCCATCGGCTGGCCAACGAAATTTCCCGTCATCCCGACAGTCCAGTGATGGTTCAGGATCAGTCCCATGCTAATGCCCGGGAGGAAAACCGATTTATGGCCGAAATGTGAATACCCTCCGTTCAGTTCGATGAAATAACTCCTGGGTAATTTACAGGTACCGCTGCCCTTATGAAACAGGGTCTGCACCTGGCTTGTATCGGCGGATTTGCCTGCAGGTTTCGTTCCCTGGGCAAGGATATGCACTGTGCCTGCAAGGCAGACCAGGATGATCATGATTCTTTTCATTTTCATTGTTCGTTAAGGTTAAACCTGCCAACCTTAGCAGGGAGTAGACCTTATGCCATCGTTTGTTTTTGGTGAATATCGGTGTTTATTTCAGGAAACAAACAGCGGCAACCATAAAAAAGTATATGGATACCTGAATATATTTTCATTTGTAACATGATGACGATGCTTTCCGGTGGCCGGGAAGATCAGTCATGTGTGAATGTTGCAAATTAAACCCATAATTGTGTAACGGTTCTGCGGGTCAGAGTGCTCAACTTTGCAGCTGATCCTGAAATGGGATAAACTGTACAAAAATAACCTCTGATGAAAGTCATTCGATACACAAAAACACACGATACGGTCGACAACAGGATCGGAATTTCGAACCACCAGGACAACGTGCCCCGGTCAAAACTATCTTCCGGATCACTGGCCGGCAAATTCCCGGTAACGCTCGACGACGGGAAAACGATCATCTTTATTTCGGATAAGAGCAAGGAACTAGAGACTAGACAACGATACGAACTTCGCGTAGCCAACAGATTTGTGAAATACATTACAAAACATAAAGCATAGGTCCCCCGGACCGGGGCCAGGTTCCTTAAATCCTGCAGCGTTTATGAATATTCCCTGGCGCGGTTGCAGTTAAACGGGGAACAACCGGACAAGTCCTGATTCACTTAATATTCTAACCATTTAAAACCTTAAAATCATGAAAAAAACAATTGCATTACTATCCGTTTGCATGCTCATCAGTATCCTGGCATTTTCCACGACCATCCCGGCAGAAAAAGTTCCTGCGGCTGTAAAAGAGAGCTTTGCAAAAAAGTTTCCCGCTGCAACCTTTGTTACTTACAAGATGGAAAAGGCTGACTACAAAGTTAGCTTCAAGGACAAAGGAATCGGGATGTCGGCCAATTTCAATTCCAAGGGCGAATGGATTTCAACAGAGACCATTATGATCCAGTCGGACCTGCCTAAAGAGGTATTGACCTCTGTTGCGACAAACTTTGTCGGGTTCGTCATCACCGAAGTTGCCAGATTTGAAGGTCCCGTTAATGTCTTGAATTATGAGACAAAGCTGAAAAAGGGTACGGAAATTTTCAAAGTCAAGTTCTCACCGAAAGGGGAGATCCTGAAAAAGACGGCCGTAAAGAAATAGCAGGAACAACAATAATGTCTCCTGTCATTGAATGTTTTAAACCTTGCTTGTGGAAATACCTGCACGGAAATCCGGGCAGGTATTTCCATGGATAAGAAATAGTCGGTCAGGTTTTGTTTTCCCTAAAGAGCGATGAAAAGAAGATTGAAAAATAGCATAGCGGTCCTGAAAATTGCCTTCAGGGGATGGTGGTCAAGGGACCCTTTCCGTGAAAGTGCGGTGATCGCCTATTATTCAATTTTTTCGTTGCCCGGCTTGCTGTTGGTCATTGTTTCCTTCGCGGGATATTTTTTCGGACGGAATGTCGTTAGCCGGCAAATTGCCGAACAGATCACATCGATGATGGGGCAGGAAACTGCCAATGAGATCCAGGACATGATCATGCAGGCTGGAAACAACACGCATTCTACCTGGGTAACCTTGTTTGGGCTTGTTACCATCATCATCGGTGCAACAGGGGTCTTCGCCCAGTTCCAGCAATCCCTGAACACGATATGGGAGGTAAAAACAAATGCTTCGGGTTCGGGTGTATGGTATTTCATCAAAGTACGTCTGTTCTCTTTCGGGTTGATCGTCGCCATCGCCTTCCTGCTGATTGTGTCGCTTATCGCTTCTGCCTTGCTCGCTGCGTTCGGTGTTTTTATTTCAAACCATTTTTCCGATTCTTTCCTGCTTTTACTGCAGGTGGCGAACTTTATTTTTTCTTTCCTGATACTCATGGTATTGTTTGCCCTGATGTTTAAATTCTTTCCAGGTACGAAAATCAGGTGGCAGCATGTCTGGATCGGGTCCCTGGTGACAACAAGCCTTTTTGAAATTGGAAAACTAGCCCTCGGATTATATTTCGGGAAGGCGAACCCCGGCATTGGATATGGTGCCGCAGGTTCCGTGATTCTCATTCTCCTATGGGTGTCATATTCTTCGATGCTGGTGCTTTTCGGGGCGGAATTCACACACGCCTATTCCATCCGGCACCCAACCGGGAAAAAGCCGGTTTCCAAACCCTGACAGGGAAGAAATGAAACATGCAACAGGTGGGAATTTTGCAATTCATATCAAAAATTATACAACACAAACCAGTAAAGTCTGACCGATCTTTGAATCACCGCTACATGATAAAAATTTAACTGAAATGGAAAATAATCAAGGTGAATTGATTCCGACAGCCGCCAGGGCGGAATATATAGAGGTGGAACCCAACGTACGCCTGCATGTCACGGATGCAGGAGAGGGCAGGCCGGTCGTCCTGATTCCCGGCTGGCCCCTGGGTGACGAAATGTACGAATACCAGTACAACGACCTGGTCAAAAATGGCTTCAGGGTAATTGGTATTACCCTCCGGGGATTTGGCAAATCCGACAAACCCTGGGGCGCTTATGATTACGATGTCCATGCAAAGGATATAAAGCAAATTCTTGGCAAACTCGACATTACGGATATTCTGCTGGGAGGCTTTTCGATGGGAGGGGCCATCGCAATCCGTTACCTTTCGATGTTCAGCGAGGCACGCGTTTCGGGGCTTGCGCTTTTCGGAGCAGCGGCACCCATATGGACCCGCAGGGATGATTTTCCTTACAACCTGCCTGTTGGCGCAGTTGACGACCTCATTGCCCTGAACTATAAGGACCGGCCGAAACTAATTGCTGACTTTGCCAAAATATTTCCGGCGACCGAAACATCGCTGAATGAAGGGATCTGCAGCTGGCTGAACGGCATTTGCTTAAGCGCAGCTTCTCATGCTACGGCAGCGTGCCTGGTCGCCTTGCGTGATAGCGACCTGAGGGGCGACCTGGCCAAAATAACCATCCCGACCCTGATCATGCACGGCCGGAAGGACAAAATCTGTAACTTTGACCTGGCCGGTCAGATGAAATCCGCAATCCCGGGTTCTGTCCTGGTTCCTTTTGAGAACAGCGGTCACAGCCTTTTCCTGGAGGAAACCACAAGGTTTAACGAGGAACTGATCCGATTCGCACGAAAATGAACATGAAAAACAGACCGGTTGTTGTCATCATCGGAGGAGGATTCGGGGGGATCGAAATTGTTAAAAAACTCAGGAACGCCCCGGTTGACATCATCCTCATTGATAAGAACAACCACCACACCTTTCAGCCCCTGTTATACCAGGTGGCCACCTGCGGCTTGTCGGCGGTGTCCATCACTGCTCCGTTCCGGAGGATTTTCAAAGGGCAGCAAAATTTTCGCTTCCGGATGACCGAAGTGACTTCCATTGATCCGGAGAAAAAAAAAATATTAACCCCTATCGGGGAGATCGGGTATGATTACCTGGTGATCGCTACAGGTTCCGTCAGCAATTTCTTCAACAATGAAGAGCTTGAACGGAACAGCCTGTCACTGAAAAACGTGATGGATGCCCTCAGCATCCGCAGTTTGCTGTTGCGTGAATTCGAAACCGCCATCACGCGAATGCAATCGGATGAAAAGAAGATCCTGCTCAATTTCGTGATCATCGGCGGCGGAGCTACCGGAATTGAAATTGCAGGGGCGCTGGCCGAATTCAAGACCCACATTGTGGCATCCGACTATCCCGAACTCGATCCCGGGCTGATGAACATTCACCTGATTGAAGCTGCGGAGCGGATCCTGCCCATGATGTCGGAAAGATCCTCCGCCAAGGCTTATCAATACCTCACCCGGATGGGCGTCAAGGTATGGCTGAACACGCGTGTAAGCAATTACGACGGTTTGAATGTCACCCTCACCGATGGCACCGTCCTTCGTTCCTCGGCCTTTATCTGGACTGCCGGCGTGAAAGGTGCGTTGATCCCGGGGATCAACGGGGATGCCGTTGCGGGCAATCGCTATCTCGTCAATGAATTCAACCAGGTTAAGGGCTGCGAAGACATTTTTTCAATCGGAGATGTGGCTTCCATGATCACCCCGGCCTGGCCCAGGGGGCACCCGCTGCTGGCCATGCCCGCCATCCAGCAGGGTGGCAAACTGGCCGGTAACCTGAAGTTGTTGCTGGCCGGGAAACCCATGAAAAAATTCAGCTATACCGACCTGGGGGTCCTGGCGACCATCGGGAGGAACAAAGCAGTCGCCGAGCTCCCATTCGGCAGGTTCTCGGGTTTCTTCGCCTGGTTTCTCTGGATGTTCATCCACCTGGTGCGTCTCATCGGCTTCAGGAACAGGGTCATTATTTTGATTGAGTGGATGTTCAGCTATTTTACATACGAATATTCCTTCAGGATCATCACGCAGAACGGGAAGAATACCGGCCGGTAATTGCCACATCCCGGCACCCATGGCCTGTCACATCATGTCGTAAATGCTCCTGAATTTTGAAAAGTAGTCTTTAATATTCACATCCAGCTCTTTAAGCAGGCCGTTGTGCAGGTCATAGACCCAGGCATGTATTTTAGGGTAGCCGGTTTCGTACCATTTCCGCTGGACATGGTCGATCTTCACCACATTGATGCATTGTTCGATCACATTCAGTTCGACCAGGCGGTCAAATTTCAGGTGGTCATCGGCGATCCCGTCCAGCTCTGCCTGGTGAATACGGTAAACGTCGCGCAGGGTCTGGAGCCAGCTGTTCAGCTGGCCCATGTCGGCAGGGTGCAGGGCTGCTTTTACTCCCCCGCAGCCGTAATGACCGCATACGATGATGTGCTTTACATGCAGGAATTCCACCGCGTACTGAACCACCGCGTTGATGTTGTTATCGGTGCTGATAACCAGGTTGGCGACATTCCGGTGAACAAACACCTCACCAGGCTCAAGTCCCATGATCTCATTGGCGGGAACCCTGCTGTCGGAGCACCCGATATAGAGGTAATCGGGGGTCTGATCCTTCGCCAGTTTTTCGAAAAAAAGTTCATCTTCAGCCAGTTTCTGCTGAACCCATTTTTTATTGTTTTCAAATATTTTCAGGTATGACTCCATGTTTTTTTGTTTTTTATTATTGGCGGTTCCCCTGAACCTTTTTTCAAAATATTCCTGTGTTGCACCTTTTCAGATCGTACAATTTTATCTTTGCTGATAAAGGATGTCAATATTAATCAAATTTAGATTTAATTTATTGATTGATCACTATTGTACCAGGAATGTGCGATGGTAAGAAATGTACCCCGATCGCACAACCAATAATTTTATCAGTTATCTTCCTGCGTTCCATTAATTCGTTTTTATTTCTGTGGTTCTCCCTGAATCTCCGTGTAATTATTTGTTGTACAGCGTGACACGGAGGCCACATTGAAG
>CAIMWF010000167.1 GCA_903845055.1 uncultured Bacteroidales bacterium
ATAGTAAAATCAGCTATCTTACAAACAATCAATCAACCGGAAACGGTTAATATCGTTTAGATTTATAAACGAAATAGTAAAACAACCCTGAAAATTGTTAATAACCCTTGGATTTAAAAAAAAGGGGGTGAATAGTTACAAAAGGTGCAGACGATTGTTGTTGAAAATGGCAAGGCCAGCGGGGTAACCCTGGCAGATGGTACTTTGTTAAAAGCCGATTATGTCATCAGTGCCGCAGATGGATATACCACACTTTATTCGATGCTTGGGGGCCGGTTCGTGCCGCCGCCCGTTAAAAAGGCCTATGATTCCTGGAAGCTTTTCACACCCCTTATCCAGGTTTCGTTTGGTATCAGGAAACCAGTGCCGACACAATTCCCGGTTACGTCCATCCTGGCCAAAGGGAAGACGATTGGATCAACCACGCTTAAAAACAATTTTATGCTGATGAACTATTCTTTCGACCCAACCATGGCAGACGAAGGAAAAACAGTCATCGTCATAAGGTATGAAAGCCCGTGGGAAAAATGGAAAAACCTGGAGGGGGTTGCCTATTCCGCCGAAAAGGATCGGATCAGTGAGGATGCGTTGAATTTGCTCGAACAATATCATCCCGGGATCAGTGAATATATCGAAGTGGTGGATGTGGCAACCCCAAAGACCACCGTAAGGTACACTGGTGTAATGAATGGTTCATATGAAGGGTTTATCCCTTCAAAGAAAAATTTCGGGAAGACGCTGGATATGACATTGCCGGGCCTTGACAATTTTTACATGACCGGTCAGTGGATTTACCCGGGCGGGGGATTGCCTCCATCGGCACAATCGGGAAAATGGGCCATTCAGCTGATCTGTAAAAAGGAAAATCGGTAAGGACCCTTTAAAATATTTCTACCTTTGCGATAGAATTGCCTATCCCATGGAAAACCAGTTGTATATACACAATACCCTCTCGCGGAAAAAGGAACTTTTTGAAGCCATCAACCCGCCGTTTGCCGGCATGTATGTTTGCGGTCCAACGGTTTACGGCGATCCGCACCTTGGCCATGCCCGTCCTGCCATTACCTTCGATCTGGTTTTCAGGTACCTGCAGCACCTTGGGTACCGGGTGAGGTATGTCAGGAACATCACCGATGTGGGGCACCTGGTGGCCGACCTGGACGAAGGGGAGGACAAGATTGCCGTGAAGGCACGTCTCGAGCAGCTTGAACCCATGGAGATCGCACAGTATTATGCCGACCGCTATTTCATCTTTATGGATTCGCTGAACGTGAAACGTCCGAGCATCGAACCCAGGGCCTCCGGCCACATGATCGAACAGATCCGGATGGTGCAGCAGATCCTTGATGCGGGCTATGCCTACGAGGTGAACGGATCGGTTTATTTCGACGTGGAAAAATACAGCAAAACGTTCGAATACGGCAAGTTGTCGGGCCGGGTGCTCGACGACCTGATGACCAACACCCGCGCCCTCGAAGGGCAGGATGAAAAACAACATCCGGCCGATTTTGCCCTCTGGAAAAAGGCCCAGCCCGAACACATCATGCGCTGGCCCTCCCCCTGGAGCGAAGGGTTCCCCGGGTGGCACCTCGAATGTTCGGCCATGAGCACCAAGTACCTTGGGAACTATTTCGACATCCATGGCGGCGGGATGGACCTGCTTTTCCCGCACCACGAATCGGAAATTGCCCAGTGCCAGGCCGCCATCGGCCACGAATCGGTAAAGTACTGGATGCACAACAACATGGTGACCATCCAGGGACAGAAGATGGGCAAATCGCTGGGAAATTTCATCACGCTCGATGAATTTTTCACCGGGAAACACCGCCTCCTTGAACAGGCTTACAGCCCGATGACCATCCGCTTTTTCATCCTCCAGGCACATTACCGCAGCACCCTCGATTTTTCGAACGAGGCACTGCAGGCGGCCGAAAGGGGACTGAAAAAGATGCTGACGGCCTGTGAAACGCTTGGAAGGCTGGTTCCCGCCACCGATACCCCCAACACGGAAGGAACGGGACGGATCAATGCACTTAAAACCGGCTGTTACGAAGCCATGAACGACGACCTGAACAGCCCGATCCTCATCGCCTGCCTCTTCGAGGGAGTGCGCATCATCAATTCGGCGGCCGACGGAAAAGAGCGGCTGAACGAGGCTGAGCTCGCCATGCTGAAAGAGATTTTCAACACTTTCCTGTTTGAAATCCTGGGGCTGAAGGATGAAAAGGGGAGCGACCAGCATGAAACCATTGATGGGCTGATGCAGTTGATCCTGTCGATCAGGCAGAAATCACGCGAAACAAAGGATTGGGGAACCTCCGACCAGATCAGGGACACATTGCAGAAACTGAACATCACGGTGAAGGACGGGAAAGAGGGTTCAACCTGGGAAAACCTGTAGATAATGCTAACAATGCAAATAATGCAGACAATGCCGACAATGCCGACAATGCAAAAAACCAAGGCTGGTTTTTTGTGGTATTGCCTGGTGCCTGCTGCCTATTGCCTTTAAAATAAAATATGAAATCACTTTGCGCAATCGCCGTTTCCTTGCTGCTGCTGGCGGGATGCAGCTCCAAACAGGAAAAAATGAAGAAAGAACTGACCGATTTTATTCACCGGCATGATTCGGTGCTGATCCCGCTGTATAAGCAAACGGCCATGGCTGCCTGGGAGGCGGCCATCTCGGGGAAACCTGAAGATTTTAAGAAATCGGAAGCGCTGAACCTGAAAATGGTGGCCCTGTATGGTGACCGGAAATCCCTGAAAAAACTCGAGGAGATCAAGATCTCGGGTATGATCACCGACACCCTGCTCAACCGTCAGCTGGATCATCTTTACCGCTCCTTCCTGATGGCGAAGGCCGATACGGCGAAGCTGAATGCCATCGTCCGCATGGAGACAATGATCGAACAGAAGTACGGTAACTTCAGGACGGAGGTGAAGGGAAAGAAGCTCACCGACAATGATGTGGATGATATCCTTAAAAATTCCAGGGATGCCGGCCTGCAGAAGGAGGTTTGGGAGGCACAGAAAAAGATCGGCCCCATCGTGGCCGACGATATTAAAAAGCTGGTTAAAATGCGGAACGAGGTTAGCAGGGACCTTGGATTCAGGAATTATCACCAGATGAGCCTCACCCTCAGCGACCAGGATCCAAGGGAGGTAAATACCATTTTTGATGAGCTTGACAGCCTGACGAAAAAATCCTTTGCCCGGGTCAAGGATGACATCGACGCCTATTTCGTAAACTATTACAAACTGAAAAGCAGGAGCGACCTGATGCCCTGGAATTACCAGGACCGCTTTTTCCAGGAGGCCCCGAAAATTTACGATGTCGACCTTGATAAATACTATGTTGATAAAAACCTCGAAACCCTTACCACCGTCTATTACGACGGCATCGGGCTGCCCATCGGCGAAATGATTGGCAAAAGCGATCTCTACGAAAAGCCGGGAAAAAACCAGCATGCTTTCTGCACCGACCTCAACAATGAGGGGGATGTACGTGTACTATGCAACATCAAGCCGAATTCAAAATGGATGAACACCATGCTGCACGAGTTCGGCCATGCCGTATACGACCGCAACATCGACACCTCCCTGCCCTTCATCCTGCGCGAGCCGGCCCATACCTTCACCACCGAGGCAATTGCCATGATGTTCGGCCGCTTTTCGAAAAACCCGCAATGGCTTAGGGACATGGCAGGCATCAGCGAAGAGGAGAAGATGAAGATTGCCGAAAACAGCTTCAAAACACTGCGGCTTGAGCAGCTTGTGTTCAGCCGCTGGGCGCAGGTGATGTACCGATTCGAAAAAGGCATGTATGAAAATCCCGACCAGGACCTGAATAAATTCTGGTGGGACCTGGTGGAGAAATACCAGTTGTTAAAACGTCCCGAAGGCCGCAATGAACCCGACTGGGCCACCAAGATCCACATCGCCACATACCCCTGCTATTACCACAATTATCTTCTGGGTGAACTCCTCGCCTCCCAGTTTTATTACCACATCGTGGGCTCCGTCCTTAAATCAGGCGATTATAAATTCCAGAGTTTCGCAGGTAAGAAAGAGGTGGGAACCTTCCTGAAAGAGAAGGTCTTCGTGCCTGGCAGCCGCTGGTACTGGAACGAGATGATCGAGCGGGCCACCGGTGAGAAACTCACGGCGAAATATTATGCCAAACAATTTGTAGAATAGCGGCCGGGGTCTGACGGCGGAACACCAAAAGAACACGATTCGATAAAACCATGGATTCAAATCAAAAAGAAGACGAATTCGGGATCGTTGAACCCCACGAACCCGGTCCGGCCGAAGGCAAAAAGCCAGCCTCCCGCTTCCGTATCTTTTTCATCCTGGTCATGGCGGTGTTTTTCGTTACCGCTGTCGTGACCGTATGGTTTTCGTACCTGAAGCAAAAGGAACAGCAGGCTATTGCCGAAAGGGTGCCCGTGTGTGTTTTCCCGAAAGACACAAACCAGGCAGCAGATTCCACCTATCACAGCAGAGGGAATGACATCCTCCTTTGTGTTGAAGAATACCCGGAGTTCCCCGGCGGGCAGAAGGCACTGATGAACTTTATCAACGGGAATCTTCATTACCCGGCTGACGCTAAAAAACTGGGCATCCAGGGGAAGGTGTTTGTGACCTTCGTGGTTGAGAAAGAGGGCACACTCACAGGTTTGCGGGTATTACGGGGGATCGGCGGAGGATGTGAGGAAGAGGCCGTGAGGATTGTGAAAAAGATGCCCCGGTGGGTGCCCGGGAAATTCAAAGGTGAAAGGGTCAGGGTCCAATACAACCTGCCGGTAAAATTCACCCTTCCTTAACGCATGTCTCCTGTTATGACTTTCGAGGTAAAGTCCTTGGCCTGTTCAAGTTCCGACTGGTCGGGATGACCGGAAGTAAGCGGCTGCATGGATGCAAAGACCTGCAGCATCGGGATGCCCGATTGCATCAGCTCCGCTGCAACCGGTTCCGAAAGTTCCCCCTGGCAATGAAAAAAACCGACAAGTTCGCTTTCTGAAAAGGCTGTCCGGCAACGCTCCAGTTCTTTTTCCAGCAGGCGTTGCTTTGCGGGATCATTCCCCTGAGAAAGCATGGCATGGGTGACAAAAAGTGCAATTTTTTTCCCGGCCGCATGTGTGGAAATGAATTTTCTCACCCCGGCATGCACCCCAAACTGCCGCACCGGGAAACCCACAAAAACCAAGTCGTAACTGTCGATGCTTTCCACTTCGGCAAACGGTTTTATGGTCTTTTCACCAGGAAGCGCTTCGAAGATGGCTTCCGCTACTTTTTTCGTATTGCCGGTGGATGACCACCATGTTACCAGAATCTTCATGACTCAATGATTTGATGATGCATTTGGATTCACCAGGTTTAATGTTTCGAGCAGCCCCTCTTTGTAAACCAGCCCGATGGGGATCATCCGGCCGGCAACCTCCACCTGGTTACCCTCGATGAGCCTGATTTGCGCAAGGGAAACGATGAATGATTTATGGACCCTGGCAAACTGCTTATCGGGCAACTGCGCCATGAGGTTCAGGAATGTTTCGTGGATGAGCAGCATCTTGTCGCGCGTGTGAACTTTGACATAATCGCCGGTTGCTTCAAAGAAATGGATATCGCTGAAATCGACCTTGTGTATCTTTTTGTCCGCCCTGAGCAACATATAATCACAGCCGGGCGCCGGTGGAACCTCTGCAGGATGCTCTTTTTGCCTCCTGAATTCGGCCCATTCAAGGGCTTTGTTCACCGCTTTCATAAAGCGCTCGAAAGAAACGGGCTTCAGCAGGTAGTCGACGGCGTTGTATTCAAACCCTTCTGCCGCAAATTCAGGGTAGGCCGTAGTGAAGATGACGAGCAACGGCTGCGTGAGGGTTTTTACGAACCGGATTCCCGACAGCCGGGGCATACTGATGTCAAGAAAGAGGAGGTCGGCCGGGTGGCTGCGCAGGTACTCCCCGGCGGCGATGGCATCGGAACAAACGTTTAACAGCTCGAGGGATGGGCAATCGGCGATATACTGCACCAGCACCTCCTGTGCCAGCGGTTCATCATCGATCACCAGGCATTTAAGTTTCATCTTCCTGCAAAATTAAGAGTTCCGCCTTAAAGCGGGATTCCGTTCCCGTTATTTCAAGCCGGTGTTTGCCCGGGTAGTCCATGCTGAGCCGTTTACGAAGGTTCTCAAGCCCGATCCCGTGATGATCTTCGCCCGGCAATTCGTCCGTCAGCCCTTTGTTGTTTTCAATGAGAAACCTAACGGAACCTTTTTCAATCGTCCATTCCATGTTGACAAAGGCAGGGCCGGTCGCTCCCTTGATGCCGTGTTTGAAGCTGTTCTCTATCAACGGCAGGAAAAGCAACGGCGCAATTTTCATTGTACCTGGCTCCCCTTGTATTTCCAGGTGAACGGAGGTATCCGGGCCCGATCGCAACCCCTGGAGTGCGACGTATTGCTGCATGTGTTCCAGTTCGGCCGATAACGCGACCCGTTCCCTGCGGGTCTCATAGAGAACATAGCGCAGGAGGTCCGAGAGTTTCAGGATCGTTTCAGGTGCCTGGCCGGAATGTTTGAGTACCAGGGCATAGATGCTGTTGAGGCTGTTGAAAAGGAAATGCGGGTTGACCTGGGCCCGCAATGCCATCAGTTCCGACTCGGTGCGCTCTTTCTGAAGTTTCACCAGTTCGTTCCTGCTTTCCAGCAGCAGGAAGTACCCCTTCGATAACTTAAGCAGGCTGGTGATGCCCGTAAAGACTACCATAAATTTCAAAATATCGGTAAAGCTGAAATAGGAGATAAAATAGTAGCCCGGGAGTATGTAATCAATGATGCGGGAAAAGGTGAACTGGTTGAGGAGGGTGACCGCAACCAGGCACAGGGCGAGCATGACCACGTGCAGGAGGTACTTCCCGCGGTTCAGGAAAAAAGGGATGAGCAGCAGCAGATTTAGGTATACACAGGTGGCGATGGTAACGACAAAAACCATCGTATACAAGTGGTCGGTGACCTGGATTTCGCTCGAACTCGCGAAAACCCTGACCAGGATGTAGTAGGCCAGCCCCCAGAAAACAAGGTGCTGGGCGATCCTTGCAGGGAGCGATAGGAGGAGCCGTTTATGGTTCACTTCAGAGTGGTTTTATTCAGCTCGTAAGTGTAATCGTTGGAGAGGGCTTTCGGGTCGTCGGCATATTTCAGCATGAACTTCTGCAACTCGTCGGTGGAGGCGGTGAGGACCACCTGGAAGTTTGCGTCGCTGGGGGATGTGCCTTCAAGGGGTATCTTTTCGTGGGCGATCCTGATCTTGTTCTGTTTGAACAACCCGATCAGCCACTCCTCGTTGAACCAGCGGATGACCAGTCTTCCCGGAGAAACCTCCACCCTGGCAACAGTGTGCATGGGGACCAGGTGGGTGGTCATCATGTCGGTTCCACCTTCGACCTCCTCGGGGTAAAAATCAAGGTAAAGGTGGTTGTTCAGCTTAAAAAGATGGACGCTGAATACTGAAGCTCCCTTTTTCTCGGTGTAGGTTATCCGGTATACATTCACCGCCTGCGTGGGCTTAAACAACCCTTTGGAGCGGGTGGCCTGTTCGATTTTCCAGGTGGTGGAATCCCTTCCCGTCCAGTTTCCCAGGAGATCACCATTGAAGACAGTTTCATTTTCCCTGTAAAAGGGATGGATCGATTTTACGAAGCAACCGCCGAGGAGAACAGTCATAAATGCGGCCAGGATGATATTTTTCGCGTTCATTTGTCAGATATTTGATTGGTTTAACACTACAAAAGAACGACAGGAATGAAAAGGGAAAAATCTTTTTCGTCAAACGTCACCCCGGCTTCGGCCAACGATTGTCTGGGGGTCGTGAACTTAAAATGGTCCTGTCTTTGTTCAGTTTCTCCACCTTTTCAGGCGGGGAATGTTTTTTGTAAAAAGCCAGGCGGCAATTCGCGGGAAACCCATCTCCACCAGTTTGCATTTTACCAGTTCGACCATCCCCGCAGCGGTGATACCGGGCCTGGTAAATGCACCGTTTTCATAACAGCGGGAACAGTAAATGGTACTTTTACTCCCGCCTGCATTCGTGCCCCCTCCCTGTTCGTCGCGCTTCATGGGCATCCCGCAACTCTGGCAATGTTTATAAACTTTTTCCATCATCATCTTTATTTTCAGGTTTGTCATATCATGCCCGGGAACAGGCAGTTTGACACCTGCCTGCTTTCCTAAACCGGAGGCCTGGTCAATATACCTCTTGTCGTGAAGGCATTTTTATCCTGTAAAGATAAATGTTAATTGCCAGAACCGGAAACCGGGAAATCATCAGGAAACACCTTTTATTGACTTGTGTATAAACCTTGAAGGTTGCGATTTTTCTAAAACCACAGGATGGCTTGAAAATTGTGAAATTATTCACACTTATTTTGACTTCCCTGGTAATTTCCTAATTTTAGACCCTCAAACCGGGAATGAACAGCTATCATACACTTTGCCTATGTTGAAAAATGTCACCTGTTTGTTCCATTCAGTGGTTGTCATTATTCCTGTATATCCCGGGTCACAGGCAATCTTTCATGTTGATTCCAACCTCAATTTCTTCTCCATAGAATTTCTTCACTAAACCAGGTATCATGAAAAAAACAATGTCATTGCTCGTTATGCTATCCATTCTCCAGTTGTCGGTTGTTGCGCAAAAGGTCTATTTCAAAGGACATGTCGGTTACGATATCGGCGTATTAAAATCGCAGATGAACCTGCACTCCGACCATATAAAGGATTATTACGACAGTACTGTTACCACCAGCGTTTACCAGGCAAAGAAGAGTTCATATGCATCCGGGGTCTCTTTCGACCTGGGGCTGGGGATCATGATCAACAAACGGCTGAGTGCCGAAGTGGCAGGCTTTTATACGGTTTGCAAGGAACAGAAATTCGCAACGGAAATCCACATGGAGGATGAACTCGGGTATCATTTCTCGGCCTACAGCGATTATACCTTGCAGGGGACCTCTTATGGGCTCAGGCCATCCCTGGTCTATGCCATTCAGGGAACGGCATTCAGACCCTATGTGAGGGTGGGAGCGGTTATCAGTTTTTCGGATTTGAAAGAGAGCATGAAAATGGATGTTTCCACGGATAGTCCGAATTACCTGCCATACGGGGGTATGGAATATACGCTTCAGTACAGGAAGGGTCTTTCGGCCGGGGCCAGCATTTCGCTCGGCCTGGAGTATATGTTCCTGAGCCGTTTGTGGGTTTATGCCGATGTCTCTGCCAATATTGTCAATTATTACCCGGCCGGGGCCAAATATACGAGCTATGTCGTCAGCCGCCATGATATCACCGAAAGGTTGACAACCCATGAACGCGAGATGGTTTTCGTGGACAGTTACAGTACGGCCGATAACAAATCTCCGAATGAACCCACGAAGATGCTTCCGGTTCACTATTCATTCAGTACAATCGGGTTTAACATCGGATTGAAATACACCCTGTTTGATTGACAACCGCCAGGTAAAGATGCAGGCGGCATGGCGGATCATCTCTCCGCGGTTATCATTTACGGTCACCTGGTCCTGGCAGCGGAAAAATGCATCAGAAACCTGCCCCCATGATCATCCCCCCGATCATCGGGATCATCCAGACGATCCAGACGAAGATACTGAAGCGGTGAAAGGTGCCGATCCGTTTTTCGTCCCGGTGCAGCAGCACCCAGGTGGCCCATGTGGCATGGAAAAGCATCAGCAGGATGGCCGTCATCCCTGTAATACCGTGGAAGTTGAATTTGATCAGGCTCCCGCCGATCATGCTCATGGCGGTGGTACCCGTGGTGTCGCAGGCAAGGCCGGCCCAGAAGAGGCCGGTGTGCCACCATTTCAGCCGATGCTGGATCCGCTCGGCCCATACGCCGATGGTGTACAGCACCATCGCCAGGTTGATAAAAACGATGGCAAGGACGAGGGTGTGGCTCATAAGCTGATGTTCAGACGTTTTACCCGGTCGATCAGCCCCTGCCTGTGCTGTTCTTCGGTTGAATTCGGATCTTTCATCTCTCTGAAGGTTGCGCAGGGTAATTCGGCACAGTCGCCGCAGTCCTTGTGATTGCGCTTGTTCACCGAGCAATCGTAGAGGGGGCAGACCTTTGAAGGAACATGTTCCTTCGCCCAGAAGGTTTGTCCTTGAACGGCATGGCACCCCTGGCAGAGGCCGCCATAAAATTCGCAATCGGAACAAACCAGACCGCATGCAGAGAGTATCATAGGATGGTTTTGTTGTTTCAACAAAGTTAATAATTATCCGTTAAATGCACAGTCCGGGGGAAAAGGGAGGATAAAATTTCAGCAATGTTTTTCCGTTGATTAATTTATTTACTAAATTTACTTGCTATTAACCTAATTTTATTTTGTATCATCACTAAAATCAAACAACATGAGATCACTTTTGTTTCTTATAGGGATATCCCTGGTTTTTTCGCTGAATGGCCAGAATGCAGCCTCTCCCAAGAAAACCGGGAAGGGGAAAGCAACCAGTACGGTGCATTATTCCGAACCATCGGGAAAAAGTTCTGAATACCATGATCTGCTGGCACTTGTCAGGGTTTTCAACCAGTGGGGTTACATCGACAATACAGGGAAGATCGTCATCAATCCACAGTTCGACAATGCAAAATCGTTTGCCGGAGGGCTGGCCCGCGTGAAAAAAATGGGTGATTGGGGTTATATCGACACCAAAGGTTCCTATGTCATCAACCCGCAGTTTGACCAGGCTGAGAATTTCAGCGAAGGGTTGGCCCGGGTGATGAAGTTCAGGAACTGGGGCTATATCGACAAAACAGGAGCTTTCCTGATCAACCCGCAGTTCGGCGAAGCCGAAGATTTCAAAGGGGGCTTTGCCATTGTGAAAAAAGGGCCCGACTGGGGGGTAATCGATACCAAGGGAAATTATGTCATAAATCCCCAGTTTTCGGAACTGGGACCCTTTTCAAACGGGCTTGCCCGTGCAAGGCTTGGCCGCGACTGGGGCTACATAGATCATTCCGGAAAATGGGTCATCAACCCACAGTTTAATGATGCCGAGGATTTTAACGGCGACCTTGCCCGGGTGAGGAAGGGCAACGAGTGGGGTTACATTGAAAAGTCGGGGACTTTCGCCATCAACCCCCAGTTCGAGGAGGCCGGCATCTTTGTCAACGGGCTGGCAAAAGCAAAAAAAATGCGGCAGTGGGGCTATATTGATAAAAAGGGATCATGGACCATCAACCCGCAATTCGATGAGGCAGACGATTTTTCGGAAGGGCTGGCAAGTGTCAGGAAAGGAAGGGAATGGGGATATATCGAGGCTGCCGGCACTTTTGCAATCAACGCGCAGTTCGACGAAGCCGAAAATTTTAATGACGGCGTTGCACGCGTCAGGAAAGAGGGACAATGGGGCGTCATTGGAAAAAAAGGAGTTTATGTCATCAACCCGCAGTTTGATGCACTGAATGATTTTATCAATGGATTTGCCCTCGTACGAAAGGCCAAGGACTGGGGGTTCATCAACCCCAAGGGGAACATCGTCATCGACTGCGCATACAGCGAGGCTGAGGATTTTGCAAAATAGTTCCGGCTTAACCTATGCGATCAACGCATGGTTTTTCCGCCGGCAACCTCCTTATGGTCACTTCCGGCCAGTTTCCAAAGGAGTAGCCCGTTACAAATGGCCGCAGTTTTCGTTTTGCCTGATGAAACAGGGCATGTGTCGAGCCATTCGCCCCCGGCCGAATAGAGGTAAAGGGTTCCGTTGCCGGGATAATTCAGAAAAAGGATGTTGCCCGAATCATCCGGCCCGATCATCCTGACGGGTTGATTTCCACCAATGGCCCTAACTACTCCGGCGGTACAGATCGAAACATGGCGTGTGGCGGAATCGCAGAAACACCCGTTGCAGGCCCTGAGTTTGATGGAGTAGGCCCCTGTCGAGGAATAGATGTGGACCGGTTCGAACAGCGTGGAGGTGGACCCGTCACCGAAATCCCATGACCAGTTTCCCGCCCCGGTACTCAGGTTGTTTGTATATAACGTGTCGGTTGAAATGGTTGGGACAAATTCTGCCACGGGTACGTCGTTGTTGAGGTTCCAGTGTGCGGCATACCCAAAGGTTACCGAATCGGCGGCATGCTGGAGCAGTGCGGCGGTATCGGGTGTCAGACCCGCTGAAAAGGTGTTCCCTGCTGAGGGTTTCCCGAACATCACATCATAAAAAACGCATGCTCCGAGGTATGAACCCTTCAGGTTCGGATGGGAGTCGTCGACGTCGTGGAGTACCATCCCGGTGCCGTTGATCACCAGCCGCCACGACTCACCTACTGGTGCAATCCATGCCGCAAGGGAATCGGCGATTGATTTATATGCCCGGGTAACCGAATCCTGCATCTGGTTGAAATCAGCAAAATCGGGACTGCAGTAATTGGGCAGAAAACACTGGATCCCTCCGAAACGGCGTCCCCAGGTAAGATAAAACAAAACGCGGCTGCAGGGGTTGGCTGATTTTACCGAATCATAAAGGATCCTGGAGGCGGGATACATGCAGCTGTCGCGCAGCCGACCTATGGCCGGTACCTGGCTCTGCTCCTGCAGGATTACAAAATTCCAGCCCGGCTGTGAGACAAGGGCAAGGCTGATGGTATCGGCCACGTGAGCCGTGGGCCGCCACCCAAGGGTATAGCTGCCGGGAGAATGGCTTACAGAGAACAATGAGTCGCCTGATGCACGTGCCAGTGATGCAACCAGCCCGGGCAGGTTGTTCGCATAGGTGTAACTGTTCCCGAGGAAAAGTGCTTTGCGCAACAGGGGTTGTGAGAAAAGGAGGGCAGGAACCAGCAAACACAGGGGTAGCAAAACGGCCCGGGGCCTGAAATTACCTGGATGGATATGTTTTTCCGGGAATAGCACGGTTTTTGGTTCAGGTGGCCTTGACGAGATAATAGTTTTTCCTGCCCTTCTGAACCAGGATGTAGGTACCGTTGATCAGGCAGCCGGGGTTTACCATAAAAGATTCGTCAACCTTGGCTTTGTTAACTTGCACCCCGCCCTCCTTCAGCATCCGGCGTGCATCACCTTTGGAGGGAAAGATGCCTGATTTTTCAGTCAGAAAATCAACGATACCGATGCTGTCCGATATTTCGGCCCCGGTAATTTCGCTTTGCGGCACCCCTTCGAACACCGACAGCAGCGTCTCCTCCGAAAGTTTCATGAGGGTTTCTGCGGTTCCCTTGCCAAACAGGATCTCGGAGGCTTCGATGGCACTCTGCAGGTCCTCTTCCGAATGTACCCTGACAGTGATCTCGGTGGCCACCGCCTTCTGCAGGATCCGCAGGTGGGGAGCCTCGTTGTGTAAAGCCTGCAGTTTTTCGATCTCCTCCTTTGGCAGCAGTGTGAATTTCCTGATATACTCGGAAGCATCGGCATCGCTTGCATTCAGCCAGAACTGGTAAAATTTGTAAGGGGAGGTTTTCTTTGGATCAAGCCAAACATTTCCCGATTCGGTTTTCCCGAACTTGCCGCCATCGGCCTTGGTGATGAGCGGGCAGGTGAGTGCAAAGGCGTCGCCGCCGAGTTTGCGGCGGATCAGCTCGGTCCCGGTGAGGATGTTTCCCCACTGGTCGGAACCGCCCATCTGCAGTTTGACCCCCTTGTGTTCAAAGAGCCAGCAATAGTCAAAACCCTGGACCAGCTGGTAGCTGAATTCGGTAAAGGAGATGCCGCTGCCCGAGTCCATCCGTTTTTTTACCGAATCCTTTGCCATCATGTAGTTGACCGTGATGTGCTTCCCGACATCGCGGAGAAATTTCAGAAAACTGAAATCCTTTGTCCAGTCGTAATTGTTGACCATTTCGGCGGAGTTTGCCCCGCAATCGAAATCGAGAAATTTTTCAAGCTGCCTCCGGATGCACGACTGGTTATACCGCAGCACCGGTTCGTCGAGCAGGTTTCGCTCTTCCGACTTCCCCGAAGGGTCGCCGATCATGCCGGTGGCACCGCCAACCAGTGCAAAAGGCTTGTGCCCGGCACGTTGCAGGTGCACGAGCATCATGATCGAAGCCAGGTTGCCGATGTGCAGCGAATCGCTGGTGGGATCGTAACCGATATAGGCCGGGGTCATCTCTTTCAGGAGCTGTTCTTCGGTTCCCGGGGTAACATCATGGATCATTCCGCGCCAGCGCAGTTCTTCAATGAAATTCATTTTCGGTTTTTTTGCAAAAGTAGGAAAATTGACGGATCAGAATTTCATTCGTGCCATCAAAAAATAGATGATGACGGGCACGAAGATGAACCCGAGGATGACCGGCAGGAACCAGCCTCCCAGCCCCTCCGACACTCCCCTGGCTACCTGGATGGTGGTATAGCTGATGTACCAGAAAAGCCAGGTGATGACTGTCTTCAGGACCCTGATCATCCTGGTCGCCAGCGTATATTGCCTCAGTGCATTGGCGGGGGTGATCTTCACGGTGAAATTAAAGGTGTGCGGAACCCGGCTTATCAGTGTCAGCAGGATGTAAATGAACAGGGCTACCCCGGGCAGGATCAGGAACGACTCTTTCCCGCCGTAATCGTCGGCTTTGCCCGACCCGTTGAAATGGGTCGGGATGGAAGCCGGTAGATGCGAATAGTTGTATATGGCATAGCCTGCAAAAAAGAGGATCCCGGCGAGGGCAAACACTTCTATCAGCCAGTCGGCTGGTCCCATTTCAGGTCTTAAAACGGGCCTGTCAGGCTCAACGCGGTGGCGCCTGAACAGTCCGAAATTTCCACGGTTCACGATCATAATTCTTCCTTTTTTATTGTCTTTACAGCCGGGGCAGGCGATTTTTTCCCCGGCATCCGGCCCGAATCCTTCAGCACCTTGTCGATGACCCACTCCAGCTGCCCGTTCACCGACCGGAATTCATCGGCCGCCCATTTTTCAAGAGCCTCATAGATTTCCGGGTTGATCCGGAGCATGAAAACTTTTTTGTTCGCCATAAAGATGCTACTGGTGCAGGGTTCCTGTATTCACTACCGGGGTGGTATCCTTGTCGGAGCAAAGTACAACCATCAGGTTGCTGATCATGGCAGCCTTCTTGTCTTCATCCAGTTCAATCACATTTTTCTTGCTGAGCTGGTCCAGCGCCAGTTCCACCATGCTGACGGCACCTTCCACAATCTTGGTCCGGGCGGCGACCACGGCAGTCGCCTGCTGGCGTCGCAGCATCGCACCGGCTATTTCGGAAGCATAGGCGAGATAGCTGATCCTTGCCTCAAGCACCTCGATTCCCGCCATGATGAGCCGCTCCGAAAGTTCCCGTTCAAGGGCCAGGTGAACCTCTTCTCCCCCGGCGCGAAGGGTGATCTCCTTCTGTTCATCATCAAAATTGTCATAGGCATAATGTCCTGCCAGCTTGCGGGTGGCCGATTCACTCTGGATGTCGACAAAATGGATGTAATCATCCACTTCAAAGGCTGCCTTGAAGGTGTCCCTGACCCGCCATACCAGTACGCAGCCGATCATGATGGGATTACCCAGCTTGTCATTTACCTTGATCGGCTCGCGGTTGAGGTTGCGCGCCCGCAGTGAGATCTTTCTTTTTATATACAACGGGTTGACCCAGAAGAACCCGTTCGATTTGATGGTTCCCTTGTATTCGCCGAACAGGACCATCACCGATGATTCGTTTGGGTTGACCACCATCAGGCCGATCCCGGAGAATATACCAGCGGCAATGCAGATCATTGAAAAAACGATGCCTGCAACATATTGGTTATAGAGGATCAGGCCACCGATACCAGCGGCCAGGAATGCGACTGCTGCCAGGATGCCAACATATCCCGACGATGTTGAGTTTACTTTTTCTTTTTCCATGAGTTTGTGATATTAAAATGATATTAAAATGATTTTGCAATAATAGTATATTTAAAACCGGAAGTCAAGCATTTTAAGAAAAAAATAAAAAAAAAGCATGAAACAGTCAATTGCTTCATGCTTTTTGCATAAAAAAGTTGCAAAGGCATCCTTCCATCCCCGGCTGGTTTATGATGGATTCAAAACCGGCTGCAGCAGGATGCGCGGCAGTGGTGAACTTATCCAGGTTTACAACTTGACGGCGCGCAGCACCTGCAGCCCTGAGACACCGGTGATGCGAACGAAATAAATACCCGGGGCGAGCCCGTTGAAACCATCCATCCTGATCCTTGAGGAGGGAGCGAGGAGCATGGTGCCGGAGTGAATAACCTTACCATCAGCGGAAGTGATCTCGACCGAGACCGTTTCGGGGGCACTGACCGTTCCCGTCAGCCATGTGGCCGAAGAAAACGGGTCCGGCGAGAGGGAAAAGGTTTCAACGGGTTTCTGCAATGGTGTAACCGACAGTGCCAGGTGGGCGTTCATCAGGTTGGGGATGCCATATCCCATGATTGTATCGGGAGAATTTGCCTTCGAAGCGGTTTCCCTTACAGCATTGCGCAGCTGTTCAGCAGTATAGTTGGGAGCCGACTGCCACAGGCAGGCCATCGCTCCTGCCATGATCGGGGAGGCAAAGGAGGTTCCGTAGCCATTGCCGACTCCGCCGCCCCCGCCAACCACGGCGGCCCCGGAGCCCTCGGCCATTAGATCGGGTTTGATGCGCCCGTCGGCCGTGGGGCCGGTTGAACTGAAGGGTGCGTAAATCCCCTGTGCATCTACTGCTCCGATGGTCAGAACGCTGTCGTTATCTGCAGGAACGCCGATTAATCTCCAGGAACTGCTTCCGCTGTTGCCGGCGGCATTGACCACAAGGATCCCCCGGCTGGCGGCCATACCGGCAGCGCGGCTGCAGGGAGTTGTATTGCCGTTCAGGTCGGCCCAGGTATGGTTGTAGGCCGGGTTATCGAAGGTGGTGTAACCGAGGGAGGAATTGATCACATCGGCCCCTACGCTGTCGGCAAATTCGGCGCCGCCCGCCCAGTTGTACTCTTCCGCCAGCACTTCAATGTTGTAATCTTCGGTTCTGAGCAACCAGAAGGTAGCTTTCGGAGCGGTCCCGATGATCTGTCCCGGCACATTGGCACCCATGGTCGATAGCACGCTGGTACCATGCGAATCCATGTTGTCGCCATAAACGTTATTCCCGGGTACTTCAAAATCGCGTGTCCCCAGTATCTGGTTGTTGTGCCAGAGGCTGTCGAAGGCGGCGATCTGGTTTACATGATACCAGCCATCATCAAGCTGGGCGATCATCATGCCGGTCCCGGTAAACCCAAGGTTGTGCAGTGCATCAAGCGCAATCATGTGAACCTGCGTGTAGGCCTGGCCATAATTGTAACTGCCTGCTGATTTTACAACAGGGGCGAAGGAGGGAAAATTGATGGTATATGGCGGAATACCTTCCGCATCCATGGTTCCGTGTTTTGCCGAGGTGTGGACGGGACTCTTCTTGGCTACCTGGTCGATATGATCAACAAAGGAGAGGGCTGAGATGGCTGATAAAACAGAAGGGTCAGCCGTGGCAACAACAACGGCATTGAACCATTTCAGCGAATAATAAACTGTTGCCCCGGTGGCGGCAATCTGGGTAACATACGACGGGGTGACGGGCAGGTCCTTCATATCGAGGGCAATGCCGCTCTTCGTCCTGCGGTCGAGCGAGCGCTGCGTCAGGAATGCCAGAGGGCTTGATAAAGAATAGGGATTGTTGTTCTTGTTCTTTAAAAAGACGACATGTTTTTCAACTCCCTGGGCGAATATCCAAGGCGAAAAGAGCAAAACAACGGTTATCAGGAGGATATTTTTCATAATCACTGGAAATTATTTAAAAGGAGTTTTTTTACAAAAGTAAGGTTAATTCGTTTTGCCGGGATATATCCTTACTGATTTGTGCATGGGGTCATTCAAACCCCTTTATGGCCTGGGTCCCATGTTGAAAATCAGTTCTCCGCCGGCCACCAGGTCGGCATGTTCGATAAAGGGTTTCAGAAGCGGTTTTCCATTGAGGGTCATCGACCGGATGTAAATATTTTTATCCGACAGGTCCCTTGCCTTTATAACAAAGGTTTTTCCGCCGGGGAGCGAAATGGTGGCCATGCCGGCTCCCGGCGCACCGATGGCATACCGTGTAGTGCCGGGGCACACAGGGTAAAAGCCGAGTACGCTGAAGATATACCAGGCGCTCATCTGCCCGCAGTCGTCGTTCCCGCAAAGCCCGTCGGGCTTGTCGCGGTACATCGTTTTTATGATTTCATGGATCCGCAACTGCGTTTTCCAGGGTTTCGAGGTCCAGTCGTAGAGGTAGGCAATGTGGTGGCTGGGCTCGTTGCCATGGACATAATTTCCGATCAGCCCGTCGCGGGTTACATCCTCGGTCTCCCTGAAATATTTGTCGTCGAGGTACATGGTGAACAGGGAATCGATCCGGCGGATAAAGAGATCTTCTCCCCCCATCAGCCTGATAAGGTCGGGGACATTGTGCGGGGTGAAAAAGGAGTAATTCCACGAGTTTCCTTCAATAAATCCCTGCCCGATGGTGCTGAGCGGGTCGAAGGGGGATTTCCAGCTGCCGTCGGTTTTTTTGGCCCTCATGAACCCGGTGGAGGGATCGAACAGGTTGCGGTAACCCAGCGACCTTTTTTCATAAAGAGGCAGGGCATCCTCTGCGGTCTGTTTGAGTTGCAGCGGAACATCGGGAACCTCCAGCAACCTGCGGGCAAACTGTGCAATGGTATAATCATCGTATGCATATTCCAGGGTTACCGATGCTGAATTTCCCGACCGGTCATCGGGGACATACCCGAATTTCATATAGTCGCTGATGCCATCATACAGGTTGTTGGTGGAGGTGGTCAAACAGGCGCGGAAAGCCGTTCCTGCATCAAACCCGCGGATGCCCTTCACGTAGGCGTCGGCGATGGTTGCCACACCGTGGTAACCGATCATACACCAGTTTTCGTTGCCGTGATGCGCCCACACGGGGAGCATGTGTTCGGGACTCTGTTCAAAATGGGCCAGCATTGAATTGACAATATCGGAAGTCCTGCCGGGATAAAGCAGGGTAAGCAGTGGATGTTCGGCGCGGTAAGTGTCCCAGAGTGAAAAAATGGTATAGTTCGTAAATCCTTCCGCATGGTGGATCTCCTGGTCAACACCCCGGTACTGACCGTCGATATCGCAATAAACCACCGGCGATTGAAGGGCATGGTAAAAGGCGGTATAGAAATTGGTTTTCCGGTCATCTGACCCTTCAATCCTGATGCGTGCGAGTTCCTTCTCCCAACAGGAGCGGGCTTCCTCCCGTGTTTTTTCGAAATCCCAGCCGGGTATTTCGGCCTCCAGGTTTTTCAGGGCGCCCTGCATGCTCACTGCCGAGAGCCCGATCTTTATTTTTATCATTTCGTTTCCGGAGGTTGAAAAATCGAAATGTGCCCTGATCTTCTTACCGGTCATTTCAGGAAAATTTTCCAGCTGGTTGAACCTTCTCCAGAACCCCTTGTAAACAGGGTGTTCGTCGATGCGGAAGCCATAACTTTTAAAGGGTTTTGAAAAGCACATCGCAAAATAGATGTACCGGGTTTGAGCCCAGCCGCGGGTGATGCGGTACCCGGTGACAAGGGTATCGTTGACCACGCGGATGCTTGCCAGCAGTACTTTACCGTCGTAGTTGTAAATACCGTGAATCATATCAAGAATGATATGGGCGCTGTCGGTCTGCGGGAAGGTGTACTGGTGAAATCCGGCGCGGGTGGTGGCGGTCAGTTCCGCATCCACACCGGGATCGTCGAGGTGAACTTTATAGTACCCGGGAGAGGCCGATTCGGTCTCTTTGCGGAACCTTGAACGGTATCCCGTTTCAGGGTGTGCGGCGGTACCCGGGTTCAGCTTCAGTTTTCCTACGGTGGGCATGATAAGGAAGTCGCCCAGGTCGGAATGTCCCGTTCCGTTGAAATGGGTATGGCTGAAACCCACGATGGTTTTGTCAAGGTACTGGTAGCCGGCGCAATAGCGGTAAACATCAGGGTTGTATTTTCCATCCTTTTCATAGGGAATGGTATCGGTGTCGGGGCTGAGCTGCACGAAACCGAACGGGACGCAAGCGCCCGGAAAAGTATGGCCCATCTCCTGGGTGCCGATGAATGGATTCACATACCCGGCAAGGGTGCCGGGTTCTGAATGTTTTACCTGCTGCGGAAATCCGGACAGAGTTACAAGAGAGAAAACGATGAGGAAACACCAATTTGTCACTGAGAATTTCTGCATGTTCATGGTTTAAAAAAGGCATATTTAGTTTTAACTCAGGCACAGGTTTGCCGGTTTACCGCATATTCATCAGCCTACTCGAACCTGAAAACCTCCTTCACAAGCGGGGTTGCCGAAATCACACGGTTCGTATGGCTGAAGGTCCGGCGGGCATTATCTACTTTAACCAGGCCCCACCATTCGAAAAACTGCTCAACAGTCCTGATGCAGTAGCAACGGTCAAAATCCTCGATTGGGTTGCTGTAGAGACTTGTCGGGAACTGCTCTGCAACCAGTGGAAATGCAAGCAGGAATTTCTGGCTGTAAAAGGTCGCTTTTTGTTCTTCATGGCCGAACTGGCTGAGCAGGTGGACCGAGAATCCCCAAAGCTGCTGGATCCCGTAAGCCTCTTCGTACCCGTCGAGATTGCCCCAGTCCCATTTCTGGGTGAAGGTCTTCATAACTTCAAGGAGCAGCCTGGCGCGTGCATCGGGGAGCGCCAACAGTTCCCCCTTTTTTGTAAGGATGAGTTTGTTTTTTACATTTTTAACAAGGCCCGATGCCTTCACGATACTGTGGACCGATGAAATCGGGGCGGAATCGTGTTCGCGAACGACCTTTGCATTGCGCATATCCACGAAGAAATCGGGGATGAACCGGTGGTCGTAAAGTTCACGCACGATTTTCTGGGGCAGGAATCCATGGGCGGTAAGTTTGACCTGCTTTTCGCGGGAAAGGATCCTCACCAGCTCTTCAGCAAGGCGGAAATAGGGTACCTGGTCGAGGATATCTTCGCTGATCCCGGGATAGACGCTGATGGGCGACAGCTCGGTCCAGGCATCGTATAAAAGGTGGTGTATCTCCGAGGGGGTCATCCCGCAGAGGTCCTCCTGCGGGGTATTATTCTGCAGAATCACCAACGGGTTGGTTTCGTCAAATTCCATGATTAACTTTCCTCCTTGAAGAACAATTTGTAAAAATTCATCTGTTTTTCCTGGTCGTAGCCCTTTTCCACCAGCCGGCCTTCGCCGTGGATGTAAATGTGAAAATTCCTGTCGAGTTTGATGACACTTTTCATGAAGCGCGCCTGCTTTTTCACCGCGTTGTCGGAGATTTCGAAATTTTCGGCGATGGGCACCTGGTGTTCTTCGCTGAACTCGTCGCGGAAACCGGCGAAAGAGTTGATCATGCCGGGAGAACCCAGTACCTGTTCGCCGAACTCATCCATCCCGAAAGACTCATTTTCCTTCAGGAACTTCATGGAACGGTTGAGGAGGTCGGCCTGGTCGGCACGTGTTACTTCGAATTCCTGCGGAAGGCGTTCGCTCACAAATTTTTTGCAGAGGTCCATCACGACTTTCGTCTGGTAATAATTGTCGGAGCGCGGCTTAACCCGTAAAAAATCGTCACGCCAGTATTGCGCCTCGTTTCCCTTGTTCTGGTTGTCGACCATTGCGACCACGTAACCCTCTTCCCGGCCTGTGTTGAAAATCAGGCAACCCTTGTCAAGTTTGTTGATGTTGATCCCGTCGTCGTGGCCGATCTCAAAGGATCCCTGCACCGGATACACTTTCAGGTAGGTTTCCCTTGATTCCGATTTAAAAAGCCCCACGGCATTTACCGGTTCATTGTTGACAAAGCAGTTCTCAAAGTATGTGACATAGAATTCGCCTGGCCTGATCTTCGGGTGGCCCGACTGCCGGTAAAGGTGCCGGGCAAGATGCTGTGACTGTTCCAGCAGGCATCCCGGGTTTTCAAAAACAGCGGTTACGAAATGGAAGACCTCGTTCAGTTCCAGGTCGGCGGGGTGGGAAAGGTTGTATAGTTCCTCCATCCGGAAGGGGGAAAGAAAATACTGCAACAGCAGGGGTTTGACAACTTCGCCGACCTCCAGGAGTTTTTCTGAAAGGACCACCCCGTCGTCGGTTGAGCAGTTGCCGATTTTATGCAGGGTGAGATACCGGAGGAAGGAATCATCGAAGGACATCATGCTGTGAAAATTTGGCAATCAAAGATAACGATTTCCGGAAATAAACCCATGCCGCGGCAGCCCTGACTGATTCCATCCCGGTTTCGCCCGGCAGGCCGGGGGAAGCTATGAATAAAACAGGAGGAAGATTGCCGGGATCAGGATCCCGATGGCAGTAAGCCATGCCCCACGGCCCAGGATGCCGTTCCGGCCCCTCAGCACGAAAAGCCCGGTAATGGCGAGGAAGATGAGCCCGGCGGCATAGAGATCGGAAAACCAGGTATAGAACCTCTTCAGACTGTTGTAATGAAGCATGTTCATTTCCCTGATGATATAGCGGGTTGTTTTCTTCTCCATCTGTGCTTCGCCGGTTTTCAGGTCGATATAGACAAAACCCCCGGAAAGAAAAATCTGAACATACCCATCGCCTGTCACATAACTTTTGTAATGTTCCTTTTCCTTCACCTGGTCAACCACCGACATAACGTAGGCCTGGTCCACCCTGCCGTCTTTCGGTAGGGACACCCTGAGATCGGTGGTCGACTGGCTGTAGTCGGGATGCTGGAAATCACCCGCCTTGAAGTGGTTGAGCACGATCCCGGAGATGGCATAGACAAGGGTCATTCCGACGCACAGGTAGCCGATGTCACGGTGAAGGATATTGTTCCACCGCCGTAGGGTTTTTACCTGCATGATTATTTGAGTTCGATGAATTTAACGGCTTCGATGGAAAAGAAGGAGAGATGGTCCTTCCCGCTTTTCTTCAAATCGTCGCGCAACGAGTTGATGTTCTCCAGTTTGTCTTTGGTATCCTGGTCTTCATGACCGACTGCACCCGAATGCACACCAATCGCATGGCTGGGATCCGGCTTTCTTACCTCCGCTTCCCATTCGTTGAGGTACTTGGCATCGATGCGTTCTTCTTTCAGGGTGCCGAAAACACGTACGCGGCTTCCTGTAAGGGATTCGTCAAACTTCACGATGTTTCCGCCTGCTGTCACCTGAACGCGGATGCTGTCGGTTCCGTCAACGAGAAACATTCTTTTACCGCCCTCTTTGCAGGTATGAAATACGGTGCCCTCAATCATTACAGGCTTATTGATGCAACTGTCGGCCTGTTTTTCAAAGGTCAGCACCGCCAAGCGCGTGGTATCACTTTTTACATTGGCGGATGAACTTTTTGCACCTTGGTTGCAGGCAACAATTGCGAAGAGAGCAAGGATGATTGCCGGAAGAAAACATTTTTTCATAAGTCTGTGTTTGGTTTGCCGGGCAAAGGTCACGAATTTGTTCCATATTTCAAAACCCCTCATTCGTCATTCGTCACTCGTCATTCGTCATTTGTCATTCGTCACTCCCTGTGCGGCAGTGTGAAGGTAAATGTGCTGCCGAAGCCCGGGGTGCTGGTGACATGGATGGTGCCATTGTTCTTGATAACAAACTCGCGGCAAAGAATCAGTCCCAGCCCGGTTCCGGTTTCATTTGCAGTCCCTTTTCCTATGGTCCGCTGTTCAATGTTGAACAGGTGTTTCTGAACGGACGGGGTAATGCCCATGCCATTGTCCTGGACATAAACCTGGATGGTTTCAGTGTCCTGCTGTTTCAGCCCGATGGTGATTGTCCCCTCGGCGAACGTAAATTTAAGTGCATTGGATATCAGGTTCCTGATAACGGTGCTGATCATGTTGCGGTCGGCAAACACACGGTAGTTCCCGGTAACGTGGTTGACAAGGGATATATTCTTGGTGTGTGCTGCGGTATCATAGAGGGCGACATTTTCGGCAATGACATTCGCTATATCAAAAATGGCCGGTTCAAAGGGAAGGCTGCCACGCTGGGCCCTGGCCCATGTTAACAGGTTTTCAAGCAGGTTAATTGTTCTCAGGGAGGCCGATTTCAATTGCAGCAGCATATTCAGCCGTTCCTGTTCGGTGAAGTCAGAATCATCGCTTGTAAGCAGGTCAAGGAAGCCA
>CAIMWF010000168.1 GCA_903845055.1 uncultured Bacteroidales bacterium
GTCGGGGCTCTTGACCAGGTAGGGGGAGCGGATGGCGCTCTTGCCGAAACGCAGGTGGCTCACTGTGAACCCGCCGGACTTCTTCGAATCGTAGAAGAAGTACGCCTGGGCGTTGAGCTCCGTGTGGTCACCGATGATCTTGATGGAGTTCTTGTTGGCGCCAACCGTTCCGTCAGAACCGATACCGAAGAATTTCGCGGAAAAGGTTCCCGGGGGAGCGATGTCAACTTCGGGAAGCAGGGGCAGTGAATGAAAGGTCACATCATCTACGATGCCTACTGTAAAATGGTTTTTGGGTTCTTTCAGTTTCAGGTTATTGAATACGGAAAGGATCTGGGCAGGGGTGGTGTCTTTTGAGCTCAAACCATAGCGGCCTGCGAGGATCACGGGGCGGTCCTTGCGGTCGTAGAACATATCGCGGATATCCAGGTAGAGCGGATCGCCATTGGCTCCGGGCTCTTTAGTGCGGTCAAGCACAACAACTGTCTTTGCTGTTGCCGGGAATACATTGAAGAAATATTTTTCAGAGAACGGGCGGTAGAGGTGAACTGAAACGAGGCCAACCTTCTCCCCTTTTTCAATCAGGTGGTCTATCACCTCTTTAATGGTGTCGGTGATGGAACCCATTGCAACGAGAACCTTATCAGCATCCTTAGCGCCATAATAGGTAAACGGGTGGTATTCGCGTCCTGTCAGTTTGGTGATCTCCTGCATGTAGTTTTCAACGATATCGGCTACCGGTTCATAGAAACTGTTGACTGCCTCTTTTGCCTGGAAGAAGATGTCAGGGTTCTGGGCAGTACCACGGGTTACGGGGTGTTCTGGGTTGAGAGCGCGGTCGCGGAATTCCTGGAGTGCTTTGTAATCGATCAGACCAGCCATATCTTCATTCTCAAAAGCTTCGATCTTCTGGATCTCATGGGATGAACGGAAGCCGTCGAAGAAATGAAGGAATGGAATGCGTGATTTGATAGCAGCAAGGTGGGCAATACCTGCGATGTCCATGATCTCCTGAACGCTGCCGCTTGCCAGCATGGCAAAGCCGGTCTGGCGGGTGGCATAAACGTCGCTGTGATCACCAAAAATGGACAGTGCATGTGCGGCAACTGTACGGGCACTTACATGAAGTACGCCCGGGAGCAGTTCGCCGGCGATCTTGTACATGTTCGGGATCATCAGCAGGAGTCCCTGGGAGGCAGTGTAGGTACTGGAGAGGCTTCCTGACTGGAGTGCTCCGTGTAATGCACCGGCGGCGCCGGCTTCTGATTGCATTTCCACAACCTTCACCTCGTCGCCGAAAATATTTTTACGGCCATGGGCAGCCCACTCGTCAACGTTTTCGGCCATATTGGAAGAGGGAGTGATGGGGTAGATGGCGGCAACCTCACTGAACATGTAGGCCATATGCGAAGCAGCCTGGTTCCCGTCACAGGTGATAAAATTCTTTTTCTTTTTCATTGGAATATAATTAAGATTTTAAAAGATCACAGGAATATCCCGGAAGCCA
>CAIMWF010000169.1 GCA_903845055.1 uncultured Bacteroidales bacterium
CGCTTACCCCGACCACCTACAACCTGTTTGTCAACCCGATGCCCAACGCTGCAGGCGCCATTACCGGCACTGCCACGCTTTGCGCGGGAACCAGCGGCGTAGCCTATTCCTGTGCCGAAATCCTGAATGCCTCCACCTATACCTGGACCCTGCCTGCCGGCGCGACCATCGCCACCGGTGCGGGAACCAAGAGCATCACGGTTAACTTTGCCACCACTGCCGTTTCAGGGAACATCACCGTTTCGGGAACGAACAGCTGCGGCAACGGCACTGCATCCCCCGCCTTCGCGGTAACGGTCAACCCGCTGCCTGCCGACGCCGGAACCATCACCGGGCCCGCTTCGGTATGTGTCGGATCAACCGGTGTGACCTACAGCGTAACCATCATTGCCAATGCAACCTCCTATGTATGGACGGTACCTGCCGGTGCAACGATCACCTCGGGCGGTACGACCAGGACCATCGTTGTATCCTTTGGCGCCACGGCCGGAACAGGGGTTGTTAGCGTGAAGGGAACCAACACCTGCGGCAACGCGGCTGTTTCGAGCCTCAATGTGACGATCCATGCCATCCCGGCAGCCCCGGTGGTGACGGCCAACGGCGCAGTGCTTACCAGCAGCGCCTCCGCCGGCAACCAGTGGTACTACGAAGGCAACGCCATCGCAGGTGCCACGGGCCAGACCTACACGGTGACCCACAATACGGGCTACTACTGGGTTGTTGTAACGGTCAACGGTTGTTCTTCCCCGCTTTCGAACAAAGTTTGGGTGGTGATGACCGGCCAGGCGGAACTCAACGGCAGCAGTTTCAACGTGTACCCGGTACCCAACGACGGGCGGTTTACCTTCACCATTGCCAGCCCGGTACAGGAAACCTTCACCATCGTGATCTACAACCAGCTTGGCGCGAAGATCTACGAACTGGGTGATGTGCTGGTAAACGGCACCTTCGAAAAGCAGGTTGACCTGCGACCCATCGCCAACGGCATCTACTCGGTGGTGTTCCTCAACAGCGAACACAAGGTGGTGAAGAAGGTGCTGGTCAATAAATAAGGCAACAGGCAATAGGCAACAGGTATTATTGCCGGCGCCTGGATAATGAAAAGGCTGTCCCGTTTTTTGGGGCGGCCTTTTCTTTTAGCTCAAAGTTCAAAACTCAAAAATCAAAATCTGGGTGCAATCTTTCTGCATGGAAGAATGGGGACTGAATATCGAATATTGATCAACGAATTCTGACGTCCGAAGTTTTGCAGGGCGGCAATGTGAAAAAGGCAACATGCAGCAATCAAAAGGCATTGAATAAAAGTATGCATCCCGGCGGCTGCTTAAAACGTGATCCGCAGATCGTTACTTTCCTGATTTGCAGCTGCTATAATCATGTATGGTTATAGTTTAAGTTATTGTTAACGAAATAACATAACAATAACCATAATATTTCGTTGTTTGGACCATGAAATTAATTACTTTTATCGCTGCAAATTTACCGACTGTTCCGCCAGGGACTACAAAGATCCCCGGCTGAGGCCCTTGCAGGCATTAATGATAAAATCAATCCATTTAACTGAATGTTATGAAAGAAGGAAACAACTATTCAGCTTTTTCACCGGTCCGGTGGATTTTTATCTTCCTCGCCCTGGTTTCCATCCTGCACAGCCACGCGCAGGTGAGCATCAATTCCGATGGGAGTGCTCCTGATGCATCGGCCATGCTCGATGTGAAGTCGACCAGCCGTGGACTGCTGGTCCCGCGGATGAACCTGGCAAACAGGCCCATCGCCCCGGCCACCGGTCTTGTCTATTACCAGCTCGACAATACCCCCGGCCTCTACTTTTACGACGGTGCCGCATGGCAGCGGATGAGCCTGGCCGCCTATGATTTCTGGAATCCCAGCGGTTCGGACATATACTTCAATACCGGGCGCGTCGCGATTGGCATTACCGCTCCCGACAACAACGGCCTGTATGCCAGGAATTATATGAATGGCAGGGGAGGGGTAAAGGGAACAGATGAATATTCAGGGACGATCTATTCTGTCGGATACCTGGGAGTGCTCGATCCATCGTCGATGGGGGTTCCAACAGGCAGCAGTCCGTTCAACATCGGTGTACTCGGGATAAAACCCAGCACCGGCTCCAATGGTGCCGCGGTTTACGGGTGGAACTACGATATCCAGGGCACCAATTACGGGGGGTTGTTTTATTCCAACGGAGCCAACACCTCAACCGGCACCAATTATGGTGTTTATGCCGTTTCACAGAAGGCGGCGATCAACTACGCCGGCTATTTCATGGGCAGGCTTGACGTTGAAGGGAACAGCGGCAGCGCCGCTGGCAACGATTCAACGGCTACGTTGCTGAGTTCGCATGTCAACCATACCCATTCGGTCGACACCTATGCCATCTCTGGCATATCGGCACCCCAGCCCGGCTGGGGATACGGGATTTACGGGCAGGGAGGTTACATGGGTGTTTACGGCTGGTCGAATGCACAGGATTATTCGGGGACGGGTTATGGCATTTACGGTACCTCTTCGGGCACCGCCGGTACACGCATTGGGGTGTACGGCTACGCCTCGGGCGGAACCACCAACTGGGGAAGCTATTTTATCGGGTCAAACTATATGAGCGGCGACCTGCGGATCGGCACAACCACCGCCGCCACGGGCTACAAGTTGTCGGTCAACGGCAAGATCGCCTGCACCGAAGTGCTGGTCCAGGCGATTGGCAGCTGGCCCGATTATGTCTTCCGGAAGGATTACAAACTGATGAGCCTCGACAACCTGGAACAGAATATCAAAGAAAACGGTCACCTGCCCGGGTTGCCCTCGGCGGCGGAGATCGAAACCAATGGCATGCAGCTCGGCGACATGCAGAAACAGGTGGTCGAAAAGGTGGAGGAACTCACCCTCTATACCATCGAACAGGGCAAGATGCTCAGGGAGCTTAAAAATGAGATCGACGCGCTGAAAGCCGAAAATGCCTCCCTGAAGAAGGCGCTGAAAAAACAGTGAAAGAACCGCTTCAAAACAAACAGATGATGAAGAAAATTTGCCTCATGGCCGTCACTGCCATCATATGGTTCACCGCGACCCGGGGATACGGACAGCCGGGTCAGCCCGCTCCGAAACGCACCACGGCTGAACAGGCGGCTTTCGAAAAGAGCGTCCCGGTGAACCTGGCCAAAATAACATCCGTTTCACCTGCCGATCCGAAAATGGACCCGGCCGCGCCACAAGTCGGCCCGGTAAAATGGAAAGCGGCCCCCGCCCCTGCCGACGAACGTAAAATCTCCCCACAGGCATTGCCTGCTCCCGTGAAACCGGTGCTGCCGGCAACCCCGGCCGTGAACAACAACCAGCCACGGGGAGGCGATCCCGGCGGTTCCGCACGGATCAACAATACCGCGAATGCCATAACACAGCCGGCAGGGGAAAAGCCCGGCAACGACAGCAGAAACCCCATGGTACCGGGTCCTGCCACGCAACCTGCGGGCGAAAAACCCAGGCAAAAATAGTTCCGGTGCATATGCACAGGTTTTTCGGAAAATAGGTGAAAGCTGATATAAAACACCCAATGAAAAATATTCTTTCAATACTGATGATTCTTGTC
>CAIMWF010000170.1 GCA_903845055.1 uncultured Bacteroidales bacterium
GCGGATCACATCGAAAGGAATCTTCACGATGTATTCGCCCTTGAGCGAGAACATCACCAGGATGGTGAACAGCAGTGCAAACAGTGTAAGCGGGCTGATCCGGGGCACGAATTTCGTGTGGTACCAGGTTTTGTCCTTTACACGGATGAGGATGTAGCGGGTAAGGAACCCTGCCAGGAAAGGAATGCCAAGGTAGATGAAAACGCTTTCGGCAATCTGCCGGATGGTGATCGCGGCAACCGCGCTGTTGGTCTTCAGTCCGAACCATCCCGGCAGCACCGCGATGAATAACCAGGCGTAGACAGAGAACAACAGCACCTGGAAGATGGAATTGAAAGCCACGAGCCCGGCGCAGTATTCCGAATCGCCTTTGGCCAGCTCGTTCCACACGATCACCATGGCGATGCAGCGGGCCAGCCCGATCAGGATCAGCCCATACATGTAATCGATGTTGAACTGAAGAAAGAGGATGGCCAGGAGGAACATGAGCACCGGGCCGATCACCCAGTTCTGGACCATCGACAGCCCGAGGATCTTCGTATTCCTGAATACGTCGCCAAGTTCTTCATATTTAACCTTGGCCAACGGCGGGTACATCATCACAATGAGCCCGATGGCGATGGGGATATTGGTGGTTCCCGACGACAAAGCGTTCCAGAAACCGGCAATGCCGGGGAAAAGCCATCCCCACATGATGCCGGTGGCCATTGCGAGAAAGATCCAGAGGGTCAGGTAACGGTCGGTAAATTTTAAGCGGGTTTTCATTTTTATAAGATTTGAGGATTTGGGGATGTGAAGATTTGGGAATTTGAAAATTTGAAAATTTGAGGATTTGAGGGTGTGAAGATTTGAGGATGTGGAGATTTGGGGATGTGAAGATTTGAGAATTTGGAGATGTGGAAATGGTTATTTGGTTTTGGAGGTGATGATTATTTTGGAAATGAGGTTGAGGATGGATTGGAGTTTTTCTTTTAATGAGGGATTTGCAGGATAGTTTTTTGACATTTCGCAAAGGGTTAGCCAGTATTCGGTTTCGTCGGCTTCTTTGGCGGCGATTTTCATTTTGTGAACAAAATCATTTTTACTCTCCGCATTCTGTGCTTCCCTTATGTTTGCCCCGATCGACGTTCCAGATTTCAATAACTGCCTCGCAACAATAAATTTCTTTTGTTCCTCCAGCACTTCAGAGTATGCAATGATCTCCAACGCAAACTCAAACGACAATTTTACAATCAAATTCTCCTTATCTGTTCTCATAATCCTCAAATTTTCAAATTCCCAAATCTTCACATCCTCAAATCCTCAAATCCTCAAATTTTCAAATCTTCACATCCCCAAATTCTCAAATTCTCAAATTTCAGCAACACCCCGACGATCCGCAATCACACGTCGGTTCGGTTCCGCGCAGCAGCCCGTTGATGATCCCCGATGCGCAGCCTACGCCCGACCGCACGGAGATGGCCTGGTCGGGACAGTTCTTTTCACAGGCGCCGCATTCCATGCACCGGTCTTTCTGAACAATCCTGGCTTTCCGGTTTTCAACCACAAACACTTCGTGGGGGCAAACGATGGTGCACATCCTGCACCCGGTACATTTTTCCGGGTCGAGATCCAGGGTCACCACATTGCTGAGATATATCAATCCGTTCATAGGATAATAAATTTTGAGAAGAGCCAGAAAAGGATCCCGGCCGCGGCCATCCCGATCTGGACCGGGAGGGCGGTTTTCATCTCCTTCTGAACCCCCGAAAGGGAGGTAAAGGTGGAGGTGCCGGTGAAGGTCATGGCGGTAAAGGATGACAACCCTCCCATGATGAGGAACCAGGAAACAGCTTCCAGGGGGTTGCTGCCAAGGAGGTGAAAAAGGGACAGGAGCACGGCTGCACACCATCCGACCGCGAGCCCTTTGAGTGCAAACCGGCGGAAAGGGATCCAGGGAAGGAGTGCAGGAGTTACAGCACATCCTGCCACATAGGCGACCAGCAGATTGATCAGCGACCGCAGTCCGCCGCTCAGCGCAAGGTCGATGGAATATCCGTGCCGGTTCAGTCCCGACAGCAGCAGGAACAATGCAGGGACGAGCAGCAGGTAATACCCCGGGTTGGCCAGTTCAACCGGCACCAGTTTCATCCGCTCGCTGAAGGGAAATTTCACCTTGCGCATGTCACGCGTAGCCTTGTACCCGGCATCAATGAATGCAGGTATGTCGGCGGCAAGAACGGGGCCATATATGACGGCAAACCCGGTCTGCTGCTTTACCTCGTGGGCAGAAACCCCCACGGCCCCGAGCTGCGGGACAATCACCTTCCGGTGGGAGACAACCTTTTCAAGGGAGGCAAGACCGATCTGCCGGGCCAGCTCGCTGGTTGAAAAGGTCCCTTTGCCGGCGGCGCACCATACATTGATTCCCCTGGTATCGAGCACCAGCAACCAGCCGTCGATACCGCCAAGGGCGCGGCGTACATGGTCGAAGGTCAGTTTGAAATTGGCAGTGACAAAAACCGGGGAGGAATCGCGGGGCGATCCAACGGCATACAGTCCGGGTTGCACCCGGTAATTCATCCGGCCAACCGACCAGCGCACTTTGATGGTGTCGATGATGTCTTTTACACGCCACGTGGTACTCACCAGGGGGATGGCCCCTGAAGGAGTGTCAAGATGACCTGTGATATAACCCGGTTTCATGTCCGTCAGATGGTTAAAAGAAAATAAAATCCGAGCACGATCAGTGCAGTGCCCCCGGCATACTTTGCCACGGTGCCGACGAGGGCGAGGGCCTGGGATATTTTTCCTACCCCCAGACTGAGTCCCACCATCATGGCAGCCAGCGGCAGTCCGTAGCCGGTGGCAAAAAAGGAAAGCATCAGCAATCCCCACACCGTGCTGCCTTTCACGAAGGAGGCAGCCAGGATGACCGGGAACAGCGGGTTGCAGCACGAATTGAGCGCGGCCGACAAACCTCCTACCGTCAGACCGAACAGGATGGCGGTGTAAATGGTCTGGCCCGATTCCCCGCGTTTAATAGTGATTCCGGGAATCTTAAAGGGCAACAGGTCCATGGTGTAGAGACCGAAAAAGATGGAGATCACCCCCGCCACGATTTTCCACCCGTTGCCGAAGGTGTTGCTGATCAGGTGGCCGGCGAAGCCGAACATGGCTCCGATCGCAGCCATGGCGATGACCCCCCCGGCCAGGAAGGCCAGCCCCCTGAAGATCACAACGGAAGTCCTTTTTTCAGCACTTGCACCTGAATACCCGGCAACCACGCCGATGATCGCAAAATTGCACCCGCAGGTCACCACGCTGATCATCCCCATGACAAAGACTGCGATCAATACCATGATGCTTGCATGGTCGCTGCTTAAAACCTGTGAAATCCATGTTTGCATGTCACTTGGTTTTTGAACAGCATGAAGTGTCTTTCGTTGCACCCGCCGTTCCGGCCCTGGTCGTGTCGCAGCAGCCGGAGCCCGGCTTACAGCCCGGTTCTTTGGCCGTGGTCGCAACATGTGGGGTTAAAATCTTAACCGTAATGACCGCCAGCGCAGCCAGCAGGACCAGGGCAAAAATGGCCCGTTTGACCGTTTTGTTCTTTTTCGGCGGGCAGCAGTTGCCCTCGCATCCGCAATCGGACTGGTTCTCAGCACCTTCGGCCGGCGTCACCTTTTCCTCGTTTTCAGACATGGTTCTTTGATTTTGTAAAGGGTTCCATTTTTTTTCGCTACCTCGCTACCTCGCTACCTGATTTTTTCTTCATACAGTTTCCCGAATTTTTCCCTGATCTCATCCCTCACCCTCCTGTATACTTTCAAAACCTCCTCCGTCGTTCCCCTTGCCTCCGCCGGATCGTCAAAACCAATGTGAAGGCGGTTTTTCACCTTCCCGGTAAAGGCGGGACAGTTTTCCCTGGCGCCTCCGCAAACCGTGATCACATAATCGAAAGCGTCAGCAAGGAATTGATCCACGTTTTTCGGCTGGTTGTGCGAAATGTCGATCCCGGCCTCCTTCATCACCGCTATTGCGATGGGGTTTGCCCTGGGGGCCGGGTTCGTGCCTGCGGAGAAAACTTCAAGACGGGGATCGAAGGACTCCAGGAATCCCTCGGCCATCTGGCTTCGGCAGGAATTGCCGGTACAAAGGATCAGTATTTTCATAAGGCGTTCGTTATTCACAATGATACGCGGTATCGGAGTCGATTTCTGCAAAAAAACAGTTGGCGGCCTTTACCAGTTTTTTTATTTCAGCGGGGTTCAGGCAATAATTCACCTTCACGCCATCAACAGTCCCCTGGATCAGCCCGGCATTTTTAAGTTCGGTAAGGTGCTGGTTTACCGTGGTCCTGCTCAGGGGCAGCTCGTCGGAAATATCACCCGTGATGCACACTTTGGCTTCGGCCAGGTAACGCAGGATCGCGAGCCGCGCAGGGTGCGCAAGGGCTTTGAACAGGATGGCGGCCGCCTTGAGGTCATTGTCAAAAAGATCGGTCTTTGCGTATGCCATGGTTGCTTGTCTGATGTTATTATGGCGCAAATATACGTTATATTTTTAAATGACGTAATAATACGTTAAATAATTGTGATTTTCTTTGATTTATTTTATGGATTGCCATGGGTCTCATTCCTGCGATATATATTCCAAAAAATAAGCAAGACCACCTCCCGAACCGAAATAGGTATGAAAAAAAATTGATCGGTCACAATCGTACCATGAATGTGCGATGATGTGAAATAACCATTTCACGGTTCCCCCCAAAACACCCAGGGTAAATTTACCGGTATCACAGGATAAATCATGTGAACCAAGCGTCAAAAATATCTAAATTCCGAATTGACCTATTCGATATTTGAACTGAATTTCAGTGAATTACACAGAGACCCACAGAGAAGACACAGAGATACAAAGAGGATAGAAAAACAACCTATAAGGTGACTACAATAGAATAATTACAGGTATCACCGATCAAACTCTGTGATCCTCCGTGACTTCTCTGTGGGTCTCCGTGTAATAAACATTGGCTGGCAATGGCCAACCCTTGATTCGCATAAATCATTATCCAGATAGTCGTGATCGTAATTGGAAAGAAAAATTTGGGCTTTATCGTAACCAATCCCGACAATTTTTAATATCTTTGGGTGTGATTTAAATAAAGACACCGGCATCCATTTTTGAGAAACGGTTCTGCTCCCTCCCGGGAGGCGGGTGTTTTCAAATCCCCCGGCACACCCCAACACGTTCAATTTACCGCTTCAATATCTATGTTTCCTCTAACTTTTCTCTAAGACCGCTCTAAGTCTTCTCTATGTTTCTTTTCATTTTCTTACGTGTAATCTTCGTGTAATCTTCGTGTAATCTTCGTGTAATCTTCGTGTATTCTTCGCACTTCCGTTCGACATTCGATATTCGATATCCGTCATTCAATATTTGTATAAGCACGCGCACCAGTGCGGGTCTCTTTGGCCACGGGCATGCTCCACAACAGAATGGCACCGGGGACAATATCCCGGGATATGCAATCTTTTCGGAAATAATTTGGAGGATTCGCCGAAAAATCAGAATTTGCAAGTTCAAACGACATGCCTCGCACCCATTGAGGAGGCGGCCGTTGCCAGCAGGACGAGATTGCCGGAATAACCCATCCGGTAAGGGCTACAACCAATATTAAATAAAAAATAACAGCAACGCGAAAGATGAAAAACGAAAACTCCCTGTCAAAACTTTTCCCCGTCCTCTTCGGGTTTTTTATCATGGGATTTGTCGATGTGGTCGGCATTTCCACCAATTATGTCAAACAGGATTTCCACCTGAGCGACACCCTGGCAAATCTCCTCCCGATGATGGTGTTCCTCTGGTTTGCCGTATTTTCAGTCCCCACCGGGCTGCTGATGAATTCAATCGGTCGGAAAAAGACGGTGGTCCTCAGCATGGCGGTCACCTTCGTGGCCATGCTGGTTCCCCTGATATCCTATCAATTTGAGGTGGTCCTGGTCGCTTTTGCCCTGCTCGGGATCGGCAACACGATTTTACAGGTTTCGCTGAACCCGCTCCTCGCCAACGTGGTAAGGGGCGAACGCCTCACAAGCAGTCTCACCTGGGGGCAGTTCATCAAGGCCATCGCCTCGTTCCTGGGCCCCATCATTGCAGGTTTTGCCGCCGCCAGCCTGCACAACTGGAAAATGCTCTTCCCGATCTTCGCCGTCATCACGCTGGTTTCCAGCCTCTGGCTGCTGGTCACGCCGATCGAAGAATCGACGGTCAGGGGGAAAACCTCCTCCTTCGGGGGGTGCTTTGCCCTGCTGAAAGACATTACGATCCTGATGTTCTTCCTCGGGATCATCTGTGTGGTAGGCATCGACGTAGGACTCAACATCACGGTTCCCAAGTTCCTCATGGAACGCTGCGGCCTCGGCCTCGGCAAGGCCGGCCTCGGCACAAGCCTCTATTTTATCGCCCGAACCTCGGGTACCTTCATCGGCGCCATCCTGCTGGTGAAATTTTCACCGAGGAAGTTTTTCCTGGTCAGCATGATCCTTGCCATTGCCGGGATGTTGCTGATGCTTGCCATGCATAGCCTGTGGGCCATCCTGGTGTTCGTGTTCATCGTAGGGTTTGCCGTTGCCAACGTGTTTTCAATCATCTTTTCGGCTGCCCTTCAGAAGAAACCCGAACGGGCAAACGAAATTTCAGGACTGATGATCATGGGCGTTGCCGGCGGGGCTGTCATTCCGCCGCTCATGGGCGTGGTCTCCGATGCACTCGGCCAGGCCGGCGGACTTGCCGTGCTGCTGGGTGCGATGGTATACCTGCTGTTTTGCGCGTTCACGCTGAAGGAGGCCTGATCCCGGGGTTACTCTTCGCGGATCAGTTGCCTTCCTGTTTATATAAAAAACGGTTAGCGGTAAAAGGATATTCCGGTAATTTTTCGATATGTCAGGAAAACCCTTCATATCATTATTTTTAGCGTGTTGTTTCATCCCGGGTACGGTTTTTTGCCAGAAAAGCGCGCTGAAACAACCCCCCTGCCTGCATGATGCCGCCAGTATGGTGAGGATCGACCAGGTAATTCACGACCAGTGCAGGGCTTCGAAAAACAGCATGGTTCCCTGGGTGGTTTATTCAAACAGGGGCGACGACCTGGGGCAGCCCTATTATGTGGTGGATGAAAACCTCACCCAGTTTCACATCGTTTCGGGTACCGGCGTGAACGGGCTGACGATCCTTCATCCCCGGGACAAGGGTTTCAGGCCAAAATCGGAATTCCTCTTCCATTTTTCGGCCGATTTTACCGGCGAAGCCATGATCCACCGGAAATGCATCGCCCTGAATTCCCAGGGACTGATCGACAGCATCTGCAAAGGACTTGTTTCCGAATCGCGCATCCCGGTATATGCCGATCCCTATGCGCGTGGCATGATGAATTCCGCCGATCCCCAGGGGAACATCCTCCCCGTGTTCCTGCCGTTTTACTCCATCTACTTCATATACCAGCGTGAGAACAACCGTTACCTCCTGGGAATGGATTATAAATTTGAGCCAGGCCGTTCCTTCCGCGAACAGGTGATCGGCTGGGTGGACAGTTACCGGGTGTTCGACTTCAACACGCGCCTTTGCTTCGAGCCCAACTGGCTCGCTGCAGCCGTGCGCAACCGGCGCTGCGATACCCTCTTCGGAAATGCCAGGGTATTTGCGTCACCCCGCGAGGCGGAGGTGTTCCTGGCCTCCCCCAAACTGAATATCGAGCCGGTATGGGAGGAGCCCGGTGAAAGTTACCTGCTGCATCCCGCCTTGTTTGAAGATCACGGCTCCTTCAGCCTGGTGCAGCTGAGGAAAACAACCTGTAAAAACAGCAATGGGGCGGGAACTGTTTTTACGAATGCCCCGCTGAATGCCGACTTTTTCAGGTTTCCATTCCTGGGGATTAGCCCCGGTTCCAAAAAGATCATCCAGGTAGCCGTTCCCGGTTTATACAACCGGAACAGGAATTTCAGCTGCGATTCGCTGAGCAGGGAAAAATACAACCTGAAGGTTTTCTTCATTCTTCCTGACTCTCTGCCAAATGCCCTGTCGCTCTTTTTCCTGAGCCAGATGAACTCCCGGTATCCCGCGTTCAGGAAAGCATACAAGGCCTGTTTCTATCCCCAGCAGGCCAATGTTTATAAAACTTTTGGAACCATGGAGGCGGACGGCGACAACTACGCGGGTATCGTCGACAACCTGCTCAGCCACCAGTTTACCGGCCATCACGGGCATGCAGATGTCCTTTCCATGCTGAACCAGGTGCTCGACAGGGAGCCCTTCAGCGACCGGGAAACCAACCTGATCGTCTTGGTCAATACCAGCCGAGGTAACCCGGCGCCGCACAACCTGCTGAACGGCATCGCCCGGAAGATGGCTGAAAAAAACTGCTACCTTGCCACCTTCGATTTCTCAGGCAGCCTGGCATTCGCCGCGGCCATTGATACGATCATGGACAGGGCAGTGGGTTTTTGCAGGGAACGTCATGAATTGCCCGAAATACCTGTTGACTGGCATCGCGAGGGTAACCGGAAATTTTTAACCAGTTACCTTCTTGCCATGCAAAGTGTGATCGACACGGGTGAATTGAAGGGGCCGCAGATCCTCCGGGACATCAGGTCGGCATACGATCCGCTTATCTCGACGGTGAGCAGGATGATCCAGGCGGTATGTTCCGGCAATCCCGACACCCTGGTGCTGACCCCCGGCGAAAGTCGTTTCAGGCAGGGACTGCTGAAGATCGTTTCAGGGTGTACCATGTCCATTTCGGGGCAGCGGGTGCTGAAACACGGTTACCTTGCCATGAAGTATGAGAACAACGGGCCTGATATCTGGCAGGGGGAGGTGATCATGACCGAAGGGGAGTTGCAGGACCTGACCATCCAGCTTGACGGGCTCTCCTATTCTCAAACCGGGGTCAGTGTCTGCCAGAAGATCTGCAGCTTATGGGAGACCGTTGTGAGCCGGTTCATCGGGCAGCAGCTGATGGTCAACAATGCTTATCTCGACCTCACGATCTGCCAGGTAATCGGCCGGATGATCGGCTCAAGTTTTGACTATTACTGCAACGATCCGATCAAGCGGTTCACGCTGAGGGACATTTGCGAGTGCCGCCAGGAGGTGCTTGAAACCGCCGATGCCTACATTCGCGACATCGGGTTGAAAAACGCTAAACTCAAGACCATCCTGCATAAGAATGCCTTCCGGTTCAACCGGGGCAGCGACCCGCTGAACCACTGCAATTATTACTGGGTCCCGGTCAGTTTACTGCCCTGACGCGCTTTGAGCCTTTATTTTCCCTGGCGGCCCTGTTGCTGCTCCCTGATATAGGCCGAAATTTCCGTCATGGTGGAGATCCATATCTCATGTTCGTGCTCCTTCAGGTAGCGAACCAGCTTGTTGTGTTCTGAAAGCGCTACATTCATAGGGTGTTCTCCGCCGACCCCGTGGAAAAGGAAAACCACGAATGCACGCTCTTTCCTGGCCCGGTGCACCAGGTCAATCAGTTCATCCGCTTTCTGGCCGTCGACGGTAAAGGCCCGGATGTCGAAAAGGTCGGTGGAACCTGCCAGGTTCATCCCGGCCATAGTGCCCCTGGCACCCGGAAAATCGTTCCTGATGGAGTCGACAAATGATGAATCCCCGATGGCCATGTCGCCGCAAGTGTATGCGAAGGTACGTGCGCTTTTACCATCGATGGCCCGCAGGAAGGTATTGGCCAGCCTGATCTCGTCGATCATCTTCCTGAGGGAATAGTTGTCGAGATCGTATTCGGGCTGCACCCAGGTGCGTTTCTTCGATTTTCCCATGCAGGGATGAAAAATGGAATGGTTGCCCAGCTCGTATCCGCGGGCGGCGATGGCTCTCCATTCCTCCAGGCGGTTGCCAAGCGGTTTTGAATTGCAGGGAACGTAAAAGGTAGCCTTCAGCCCGAGCGAATCCAGGATTGGAACAACGTTGTCGAGGTCGATGTTCAGCCCATCGTCATAGGTGAGGGATACTGCCATCGGCTTGCCGTTCCATGGGTTGAGATTTGCCTCCTGCCCCCATGCCCGTGGGAACAACATCAGCAGGAAGAGCCCTGCCACCGAAACCATGCTTACGTTCATCCTGTGCGTTTTAGTATTAAACATCCTGGAAATTGCCGCATGCCGGTTACCTGAGCAACGTAAAAGTCCCCCTGGTCTTTGTTACATCGCCCGGGTTCCACACATTGCCGTACGAGGCGATGTAGGTATATACGCCCTGCGGACAATACTGTCCTTTCGACATCCCATCCCAGCCAAGACCGGGGTCGGTGCTCTCAAAAACGATTTGCCCCCAGCGGTCGTATATGATCATGTGGAAATCGGTTACCTCGCCGCCCTTCGGCCTGAAGTAGTCGTTCAGCCCGTCGCCGTTCGGCGTGAAGGCTGTTGGAAAGAACAGGGGGTTGATTCCCGAACAACCGGTGATCCTGATGGTATCGGATCCGGTGCATTTGCTTACGATGACCGTAACCCAGTATCTGCCTGGCCTTATGACCCTGAATAAGGAATCGTGCGACCCGTCCTGCCAGGTGATTGCGGATGAACCTGCCACCCTGGCTGCAAGTGATATCGTATCCCAGATGGACAGGCATGTATCAGCCCCGATGTTTACCTTAATCTCAGGTTTTACGGTCAGGTGGGTGGTAATTACCTTGTAGCACCCGCCCTGGATGACCAGCGAATCGACGTAGGTGCCCGAAGTGGTCTGCTGCTGCCCCCCGGCAAGATACCTGTTCCCGTAACAGATGGCCGTATCGACCGTGATGGCGACCTGGTTCGCCACCGTGACCCTGATCGAATCGCCTGCCTCGCACCCCAGCCGGTTGGAAACCTTAAGCGAATAGGTCCCCGTCTGGTTCACCTTGATGGTTCGGGTGGTGTCGCCGGTATTCCACAGGTAATGTTTATAATTGTTTCCCGGGTCGAGGGTCAGGGTTTTGCCCTGGCAAATGGTGGTGTCCCTGCCAAGGTTCATGGCCACCGGGGCGTCAACGACGAAAACACGGCATTTGGTTTGTTCGGTCGGCATTCCCTGGTCAACGGTCAGGTTGACCGTGTAGGTTCCGGCTTGGGAGAAGATGAATGGCGCCGGGACGTAGCCGGTAGAAGGAGGAATGGGGGAATTGGAACATGGCGGGAAATAGAGGGTCGTCATCGAGGGGGTCGAATTCATACAGATGGTGAAGATGGTATCCCCGATGTTCACCGTTTCCGACAGGGCAAGCGGTTCGTACATGTTGGCCACGCTTCCCAGCGGGGTGATGCTCTTCGTTCCGGCCAGCCCCCCCGTGAAATGCAGCTGAAGCAACAGGTTGGTCACCAGGTTGTGATTGGTAATCAGGCCATATGGGTTGTTGCAATTGATAAACAATGACATTCCCCGGTCGTCGGTCATCCAACCCATGTTTCCAAGATTGATGCCCGTAGGAATATTCATGAGCGAATTTCCGAAAAACAGTTGTGAAAGGGAGGTGGTGTTGGCTACGTACATGTACCAGCCGCTGTTGTCTCGGATCAGGGCAGGCTGCATCGGGTCGGTGAGCCCCCCGATGTTGCCGAGGTTTGTAACTGTAATGGTATCAACCAGGGTATTGGCCCATTCGAAACGCGTGACCGAGGTGTTGGGTGAACTGGTGCAGAATCCCACCCACTTCGCGCCGTCTTGTTCAATGACCAGCCCCCTGGCGTGGCTCATTTGCGCAGAATGCGCTACGATCCTGGCGGACTGAACATCGGCCGACAGCGACGTTCCAAGGTCGAGCCGGATCAGCGAGGTGTCCCTCGTTACGAACCCATACCAGTTTCCGTTTTCGTGTTTAACCTGTATGCCGAAAATACCGGGTGCCAGGAACCCTCCGAAAGTGCCAAGGTTGGTGGCCGCCGGCTGACTCATCAGCCCGTTGGCCCAGGTCGTCCGGGTGACGGTTCCGCTGAGGGAATTGGTGTTGAAGGAATAAAATGTGGAGCCATCCTGCACCAGGGTGACCGCCAGCGGCTCGTCCAGGGTGTTGGAAGGATTTCCCAGGTCGATGCCATGGATGTTGGTAAGGGGATCGCCGGTACAGAACTTCCAAAGATAGGTTGTAGCCCCCTGCGACAGGTTGACGATGGGAACCAGGCTGTTGACGCATACCGTGTCGGGGATTGAAAAATCGGCGGTGACGTTGGCGGGCTTCCTTCCCTGGCCGTAACAGACTTCAGACCCCGGGAGAAATGCAGCGAGGAGGAGAACGAAAAAGTGTAAACAGGGGGCAATTTTCATGCAATAAAGGTAAGATAAAATCAAAAGATAAATTTCACCGGTTCATAAAAGTTAGCCTTGCCGGGTTATTCGCAGAAGCGGCTGATCAGGTCGTCGGCCCGGTCGTAACCCAGCCTGCGGACCTGGTGGAAATCGTCGCAGGCCCGGGCCGTTTCCTTCATCCGCAGCCAGAGGATTCCACGGTTGTAATAGGCCCTGGCCATCCCCGGGTTCAGGCTGATGGCGTGGTTGTAATCCTCCATGGCAAGCCGGGAATCCTGTAAAACATCCATCTCCAGGATCCCGCGTGCCATATAGCTGCTGGCAAACCGGGGATTCAGCCCGATGGCTGCAGTATAATCCTGCCGCGCCCTGGCAAAATCCTTCAGGTCGTAAAAAACGATCCCGCGGTTGTAAAAGGCCCCGGAGTACCCGGGATAAATGACGATGGCCCGGCTGTAATCTTCCAGGGCCCCTTCCTGGTCGTTCAGGCTGTAACGTGCAATTCCCCTGTTGTTCAGCGCGAAGGCGGAACCCGGCTCATGCTTTACTGCATCATCAAACAGCGTCAGTGTATCGGTCCACACCAGCGAACGCTGCCGGGTGTAAACGGAGAAGTACAGGAGGTATATCCCGGTCACGGCGAGGAGGATGTATCTGGTCGCTTTTGAACGGGAGATCAGCTTGCCGGCCACCGCGCCGATGATGAAAAACAGGCCGATGCCGGGAAGATACTGGTCGCGGTTGGCCATGAACCCGTCTTCTAGAAGGGCCGCCTGTGTGACCAGGATGTTTACAAAAAAGAAAAGCAGCCCGAAGATCATTTCGCGTTTCAGAAATGTGGCACGGAAAACGAGGGAACCCACCCCTGCAAGAAATACCGGGGCCATGTAAAACCATACGGGCAGGAAAACCCCGTGTTTCAATGGATAGGCATAAACAGCCGAAAGGTTCCAAGGAAAAATGGCATGGACCAGGTAGCCTGCCGAGGTATAACCAATCATGAAAACCCGGTCGGCAGGGTTGAACCCGGCAACTGCCTGCGGACTTCCTGCGTCACTCCTGAAGTAGAGGGTAACAAGGCCGAAAAGGAGACTCAGGACCACGAGCGGCACCTTTTCCAGGATCACCTTCAGGGTCAACCTTCGTTTTTCGAGGTAATCGGCAAGGAGCAGGACAACGGGCAGCATCAGCCCCGAGGGTTTGGATAAAAGGGAGAGGAGGAACAGCGGGATGACCAGGAGGTAAAAGGCGATCTTCCGGTTTCGGAGATAACGGAGGTAGGCCAGCAGGCAAAGGAGAAAAAACAGGGTTGAGAGGAGGTTGCTCCTTGCCGAGATCCACGAAACCGTATCGGGGTTCATCGGGTGAAGGGCGAAAAGTAGGGCAACAAGTCCCGCCGGGGCCGTTTTCCGGATCAGCCGGTTTGCAAGCATGAATACAAGCGCAACATTCAGCAGGTGCAGCAGCAGGTTGGTCAGCCTGAAGAAAAATGGTTCTGCCCCTGAAAAAGCGTAATCGGCCGCGTAGCTTATAAAAGCAAGCGGCGTATACATATATAAGAAGGAATGGGAAAAAATGTGTCCGGCCTGTCCTGCCGAAAATTGCCGGATCATGGGGTTGTTCACCACATTGTCGGTGTCATCGTAATTCAGAAACCGGCCCTGGAGCGATTCGAAATAAAGCAAACCTGTGAATGCCAGAATCCCCGCAAGAAGGGCCAGGACAGTCAGGTTGTTTTTTTGCGTAACGATCAGGTTTCCTTTCTTGGCCATGAAACCGTTCAGACTTTAAAATCCCTGCTCACCTCATCGAGTTTCGTCATGTCATCGGCCGAAAGCCTGAATTTCATGGCGCCCGTGTTCTCAGCCGCGTGGCTGACCCTGGTCGCACCCGGGATGGCAACCACCGTTTCGCCGTGGAAATTGATCAGCCAGTTAAGCGCCACCTGCGAAGGGGTCACCTGGTATTTTACGGCCAGCTGTTTCACAAGTTCGGTCACCGGGCGGCTTTTCTCAAGCCCGGCAGGTTTGAAACGTGAAGAATATTTCCGGAATCCTATATTTTTCAGTAACCCGGGATTGTCGTGGAATTTACCGGTGACCAGTCCCTGGGCAAGCGGGGAGAATGCAATGATGGTAATTCCCAGTTCCCTGGCCGTTTCGAGGGTGCCATCCGATTCGATCTTCCGGTTGAGCAGGCTGTACTGGACCTGGTTCGAAACCAGGTTCATCCCCTCGTTTTGCAGGGTTTTCCATGCACTGCGCATTTTCGCGGCCGAAAAGTTGCTCACCCCTGCGTACCTGATCTTCTTCGACCTGGCCAGTTCGGCAAAGGCCTTCATTTCACTCACCTCCGAAGAGAATCCCCAGGGCTGGTGAACCTGGTACAGGTCGATCGGGAATGGATCGAGGCAGGTGATGCGGTCGCCAATCGTTTTTGCAATATTGGCAGCAGTGCGGAACATCGGCCACCATTTGGTGGCAATGATCACCTCCCCGGGTTTTTTCCCCAGAGCGGACAGTGCCTTTGCCAGGGCTTTTTCGGAAGCCCCCTGCCCGTATATTTCTGCCGTGTCGAACCAGTTGATGCCCCCTTCCAGGCTGGCCCTGACGACCCCAGTGATGAGGCTGTCTTCGAGGGTCGGCCAGAATTTCCCGGCAAGGTTTCCCTGTTTGCTGAACTGCCAGCAACCGAGCCCGATGGGAGTGATCATCAGATCCGATTTCCCTAGGGTCCGTAATTTAACCTGGTCTTCCATGATGCTTGTGTTAAAGGTGAATGTCTGTTCCGGTATGGTTGTTTTTAACAGGTCAAAGGTAAGGTGTTTTATCCCTGCTGCCGGCTGAATCTGATTTTTTTTGATGCAAGGTCCATCCGGATATCGGCACTTGCGGAATGTTAAAAAAAATCAATAGTTTTGTTCATCCTCCGGCCCGGCATGGAAACCCGGTGTTCATCACGGGTGTGATGCCGGTCAGTAAAATCAGCATCATGAACAAGCAAACTATACCAGTCAGGTCAAAACGGATTATCTCCATCGACGCCCTGCGCGGGTTCGATATGTTCTGGATATCAAGCGGAGATGCCTTCTTTGTCGCACTTTTTGCCTTTCTCAACACCCCTTTCTTCGGAAGGCTGGCGTTGCAGCTTGATCATCCGGCCTGGACAGGATTCCGCTTTTATGATGAGATTTTTCCCCTGTTCCTGTTCATTATGGGATGCGTGATGCCTTTATCAATTACGCGGCGGCTCGAACGCGGTGATTCCAGGAAAACGCTTTATCTTCATATCCTGCAGCGCACCCTGCTCCTGTTCCTGCTGGGACTGGTCTACAACGGGTTGTTCAATTTCGATTTCCACCTGCAGCGATGGTCGGGCGTGCTGCAGCGTTTTGCGGTGACCTATTTTTTTGCATCGGTGATCGTGATGAATTTCAAGGCAAAGGGTCAGCTGATATGGGCGGGGGTGATCCTGGCAGTTTACTGGCTGGTGCTCCTGCTGATCCCGGCCCCCGGTTTCAGGGCATACGACCTTACACCGCAGGGAAACCTTTGCGGGTATGTCGACCGGATGATGCTCCCCGGTTCATTCTGCTGTTACACCTATGGCGATAACGAAGGGATTCTCACGATGTTCCCGGCCATTTCAAGCGCCCTGTTCGGGGTGCTGGCGGGGCGCTGGCTGCTGGGCGAAGCGGGAAACCTGATAAAAATCAGGAACCTGCTGGTTACAGGTGGGTCGTTCATTGCGGGGGCGCTCCTCTGGAGCCTCCTCTTCCCGGTCAACAAATATTTATGGACGGGTTCATATGTCTTGTTAACAAGCGGCATCGCATTCCTCCTACTGTGTCTTTTCTTCTGGATCATCGATGTGAAGGGCTACCGCAAATGGGCATTTCCCTTTATCGTGATCGGGTTGAACCCCATCACCATCTATGTCATCCAGGGTCTTTTCGATTTCGGGATCGTGGTGGAAATATTTGTTCATGGATTTGCAGGCTCCTTCGGAAGTTTCCAGCCGGTTTTTTTCCAGTTCTGCATCATTGCAGTGAAATGGCTGTTCCTCTATTTCCTTTACCGGCAGAAAATCTTCCTAAAAGTATAAGCCGTTTCAGAAGGAATCCTTGTGGGTTTTCTGGTAGATCTTCCTGTTGAAACTGAAATAGCGGGCAGGTTTGTGCGAAACATCCACCTGCTTTTCGTTGATGGGGGTCACGAAAGGCATGTTCGACACTTTTTTCCGGAAGTTGCGCTTATCGAGGGTGGTACCCAGGATCACCTCATACAGTTGCTGAAGCTGCCTGAGGGTGAATTTGGGGGGCAGCAATTCGTAGGCGATCGGCTTCAGCATCAGGTCGGCACGCAGGACCTGCAGCGCCCGGTGCAGGATCGACAAATGGTCGAAAGCCAGTTCCTTCACCTCCGATACCGTATACCATTTCGCATTCGACTGAAGGATGAAATTCGAGGCCTTGTCCTGGTCGATGTTGATCAGCGAATAATAAGCAACGGTAACCACGATCTCTTCGGGGTGGCCGATGCTTTTCAGCCAGACCATGTCGCGCGGCTCCCTGAGCAACCGGTTGGGGGAGCCTATGGCGGCGTATTGTTTGAGGTAGATGTTGTCGAGACCGGTAAGTTCACCTAGGACGCGCGACGCCGCATTGTCAAGGTCCTCATCCTTGCGCACAAGGTCGCCCGGGAGCTTGAGGTCCTTGTATTCTTTCCCTTCAAACTCCATATTACGCTCGATCAGCAATACGTCGAGCTTTCCGAACTCAAAACCAAATACCACACAGTCGACGGAAACGTGTAAATTCAGGTTTTCCGGCACATTTGAACCTGGCATAACATGAGTATAGAGCGTTGAAACACCCTCAAGGATGGGGCGATGGCAAAATTAGGAGAAAATCTCAGAATTCAATCACTTGCAGATGCTGTTTATTTATACCGGCATTTTTAATGTTAAATAATTGATAATTAATTGTTAACAGAATATTTTACTGGAATCGAAAAATATTTTCACTTTTTTTTCAAAACCACTTGGAAATTAAATTGTAATGTTTATAACTTAGTGTGCTTTTTACACTATAGCGTTCCGGGCAGTCCGGGCAAGCTGTTTCAAGCCGATTTTCAACTGTTTTATATTTTTTACAATGCTGTATGATAATACGTTATAAAAAAATTGATTTTCAGGCACCCTGTTATTTTTACAACACTTCAATCATGGAAAAGTCGTTTTTACCTTCATTGACCGGTTATAAAATTCACTTTTAACAAAAACAAGACCTTGAGATTAAAATATTATTAAATTTTTCGCTTTTCGCATGGTTTTCATTATATTTGCCTTAGATAACCTAGTACTTAAACACTTAAAATCAATCAAACATGAAAAACACTTTTAAACTAAGCTGGGTGGTATTTTTAATACTGGCCACCGCCCTGAGCATGTCCTGCAAGAAGAAAACAACCACACCCGATGTCATTGCCAGCTTCACCTACAAGGTTGATGCTTCCGATTTCAAAAAAGTAGTCTTTACAAGTGCATCACAGAACTATTCAAAATTGGCATGGGATTTTGGCGATGCCGGTGTCTCCTCAGACGTTAATCCTACCCACACCTATGCAGCTGTCGGAACATACACGGTAAAACTTACCGCGACCTCATCAGCCGGAACCAGCGATTCCTATTCGGAACAGATCACCATTACCGATCCGAACGCCATGCTTACCATGCTTGTCGGTGATGTTTCAAAAACCTGGAAACTGATCCGCAGCACCACCACCGGACGTTACCCGCTCCAGTGCGGACCGTGGGATCACTCCACCATCTGGTGGGCCATGGGCTATAACAACGATGAAATGGCAAACCGTCCCTGCATGCTGAACGACGAATGGACCTTTGGCCGCGATGGTTCCCTTAAATATGACGCCAAGGGCGATTACTGGGCTGAAGGCGGAATTTTCAATCCTGCCAATGTTTGTGCTTCAACGACCACGATGGTTGGCCCGAACGGGGAAGACCTTTCATCATGGGGCAACGGAACGCACACCTTCAAAATGGTTTCCGGATCAAAACCGACGATCACCGCCCTCGGCAAAGGTGCCTTTATCGGCTTCTTCAAACTGGGCAACCTTTCCGAAACAAAGCTTCCTCTCGATTCAGTTCGTTATAGCATCATCAAACTCACCGACGGTGCCGTTGACACGCTGGTAATTGAAGGTCAGTACAAATATGATGCTACCGACGGCGGATACTGGAGATTCACCCTCGTTCATTATGATGACCCCACCCAGGAACCCCCCATCCCCGGTAACAAACCCGGCGTTGGCTTCACCATGGCCATCAGCGCGCTGACCGTTACCCTGACCAACACCACCACCAATGGTGTCACCTATTTATGGGATTTTGGCGATGGACAGACCTCGACTGCCCAGAGCCCGACCCACACCTATGCAACCGGCGGCATGTTCACCATCACCCTGACCGCAACCAACACCAACGGCTCGACAACCACCTCCATGGTTGCCTTCCTTTCAACTGCTGCCGTTACCGATGCAATCCTGCAGGGTAATCCGTGGCATGTGAGCATCGGCGAAAAAACGGTCTTCGTCGGATCAGGCATCGGCAAAAGCGACTGGTGGTCCTGTCCCAAAGCCAACCTGAACGGCACCGCAACCGGTGTTGATGACTGGTCGTGCATGCCTGATGACGAATTCAAATTCAGCACCGGCGGCGGATTCTCATACAACACCATGGGCAGCGCCCGTAACGATGGTTACATGGGTACCCCCAACGGTTGCTTCACCGATGCACAGATTGCAGCCAGCGCCCTCGGCTCAGGCCTGGGCAGCTGTTCCACCCATACCTATGTGCTCACCCCTGCCACCGGTACCAACAATGCAATCATCACCCTGACCAACGGCCCAGCTCATGCAGCATTCCTCGGATTCTACAAAGGATACAACGGTGCTGCCAGCGGCGTGAAGGGCGGCGAAAACAACGGAACAGACCCCGTGAACTTCGGTTCAGCAACCAATACTTACCAGGTTGTTGGTTATGCCAATACCGGAACAAAAGAATATTTGTTTGTTTCTGTTGACATTTCGGCAGCACATGACGGATCATCCGCATGGTCGGCCATTTTAGAGCGCTAATCATTTTGTCGTACAATAATTGACAAAATCAGGAGTGAGCGCAACGCTGCCTCACTCCTGATTTTTTTTAAGGTTAAAACTGAAACACATGAAAAAGTACCTGGTTTTGATTTTGTTCTCCGGATTGGCCCGGATTGCGCTTGCCCAGCAGGATTCACTGGTATGGAGCGATGAGTTCAACGGATCCGGGGCCCCGGATCCTGCCAAATGGGGATACGACCTTGGCGCCGGCGGCTGGGGGAACAACGAAATCCAGAATTATACCAACTCAACCCAGAATTCCCGCCAGGAGGGAGGCATGCTGGTCATCAATGCCGTGAAAAACGGCAGTACCTGGACCTCCGCCCGGCTGCTTACCCGGTATAAATTTTCATTCACTTACGGCACGGTGATCTTCCGTGCAAAACTCCCCGTGGGCATCGGCACCTGGCCCGCCCTCTGGATGCTGGGTGCCAACCTCGGCACTGCCGGCTGGCCCGCCTGCGGCGAAGTGGATGTGATGGAGATGGTCGGGAAAGATCCCGCCGTGATCCATTCCTCCATCCATACCCCATCGAGCTATGGCGCCACGGTGAATACCAAAACAAAGTATGTAGGCACCTTCAACACCGAATTTCACACCTACCAGGTCAAATGGACGCCGGAAAAAATGGAGTTCAGCATCGACAGCGTAGCTTTCTATACTTACAATCCCTCTGTAAAGAACAGCTCCACCTGGCCTTTCGACAAGGCCTGTTTCCTCATTATGAACATCGCCATGGGCGGGAACTGGGGCAGCGACCCGCAGTATGAAACCAACGGGTTGAAAAACGGCATCGACCCGACCCTGAGCACAGCCACCATGACGGTGGATTATGTCAGGGTTTATCAACCCAAGACCTATCCCTACGGCATCGGCGACCCCCCGGGAAACGGTACCAGGGGAAAATCAGACAAGATCAACCTGGTTCCCAACCCCACCGACGGGAAATTCACGATCACCCTCCCGGCCGGGGTATTTGCAACCGGTGCCGTTTTCAACGGGAACGGGCAAAGCATTACGAAATTTACGGCTGATTCACCGGTAACGGAAATCGACCTTTCCTCATACCCCCGCGGACTCTATTGCGTCAGGCTGCAATCGGACGGGGATATGTTTACAGAGAAGCTTATTCTTAAATAATCAACTAAACAGTGTACTTATGGCAAAATTATTTACTCTGCTATTATTCTCCGTATTTTCCCTTACACTTTTTGCGCAGAACAGAACAGTGACCGGCACGGTCAAAGATGCCGGGGGAACCGGAGTGCCCGGGGTCACCGTGCAGCTGGTCGGCACCACCATCGGGACCGTCACGGACGTCAACGGCGCCTTTAATATCTCTGTCAACAAGAACGAAACCATGAAGTTCAGTTGCATCGGGTATGTGACGCAGACATTCGTCCTTACCGACCAGGCCACGGTAAACATCGTGCTCCAGGAAGAGACCACCACCCTCAACGAAGTGGTGGTGATCGGCTATGGTACCCAGATGAAAAAAGACCTGACCACCGCCGTTTCGGTGGTTGACCAGAAAGCCATGAAGGACCGTCCCATTGTCTCGGCGGTTGAAGCCCTCCAGGGAAAAGCAGCCGGGGTGCAGGTCACCCAGCCCTCGGGCAAACCCGGGATCGGTCTCTCCGTTCGTGTCCGCGGTTCGACGTCGATCCTCGCAGGAAATGAACCCCTGTATGTGGTCGACGGTGTTCCCACGATGGATATCCGCGGACTTGATCCGGCCGACATCGCCTCGATGACCGTTCTGAAAGATGCTTCCTCCTCTTCCATCTACGGGGCCCAGGCTGCCAATGGCGTCGTCATCGTCACCACCCAGCGCGGGAAGGAAAATGAGCCGGTTGTCAAATTCAACACCTATTTCGGCGTTTCGCAGATCGGGAAAACCCTCGATGTGCTCGATACCAAGCAGTACCGCGACCTGATGAAGGAGCTGAACATAGCGCTCGACCCGGCGGCTACCGGTTACACCAACTGGAGCGACAAGACCTTCAGTACCGGGATGAACCAGTCGTACCAGCTTTCCTTTGCCGGCGGCTCCAAAAAATCGCAGTATTTCGTATCGTTCGGTTATCTGAGCGACCAGGGAATCGTCAAGCCGGCTGTCTTCGACCGCTATTCCATCCGCGTCAACCTCGACAACGAGGTGAAATCGTGGCTGAAGATCGGGACCAATTTCAACGTTACCAGGCTGAAAACCAAGGATACCCCCGACAATGCCAGTTCCGGCAGGGGAGGTGTCATCATGAGCGCACTCAACACCCCGCCGTTCCTGAATGTTTACAGTAAAAAGAACCCAAACCAGTTTGATCCGAACCCGTTCCAGCCCTCCTGGGAGAACCCCGTCGCCTATATGTACGGGCCCCAGCAGCAGGCCATCGACGACCATATCATCGGCAATGTAACGGGTGAGGCCACCATCATCAATGGACTGAAATTCAAAACCAATTACGGCGCTGACTTCATGAGCCACCAGTGGGATTATTACCTCGATCCCTTCAGGACCAATTACGGGCGCACCCAGAACGGCATCGGGCAGTCGGACAAGTCAAACACCTTCACCTGGCTGTGGGAAAACACCCTCAATTTTACCATGAAATTCGGCAAACACAACCTCGATGTCATCGGGGGCACCAGTATCCAGCAAAGCAAGACGTACGATTCCTTTCTTTCGGGGTATGACTTTCCTTCAAACACATCGGTCACGACCATCAATGCCGCCAATTCGGTTACCGGCAGCACCGACATACAGGGATGGTCGCTTGCTTCCTTCTTCGGAAGGGCAACCTATGATTATAACAGCAGGTATTACCTGACTGTATCTTCCCGTTATGACGGATCATCCAAACTTGAACATCAATGGGGCTTCCTGCCTTCCTTCTCGGCGGGATGGAGGATCTCTTCCGAGAAATTCATGAAGAGCCTTACCTGGATCGATGACCTGAAACTGCGGGGCGGATGGGGTAAGACCGGCAACCAGAACGGGCTCCCCAATTATGCCCGGTATGGACTGATCAACTATATACGACAGACCCCCACCAACCCGCTTTCGGGTCCGGGATCGGTACAGGTTACCTACGGAAACCCTGATGTGAAGTGGGAAACAACCACACAGTCGAACATCGGGATCGACCTGACCATGTTCAACAACCGGCTGACCTTCAATATCGACGGCTATATCAAGAAAACCAGCGATGTGCTCCTGAATGTCCAGCTCCCCAACACCATGCCCATCACCAGCATCCAGACAAACGCTGGCACCATTGAGAACAGGGGGATCGAGTTCAACATCAACTCTGTCAATTTAAATAAGAAATTCAGGTGGGAAACCAGCTACAACATGTCGTTCAACCGCAACAAGGTGCTCAGCACATCGGTGTTCCCGGGACCCTTTGCCTACGGAAGGATTTACAGCAACAACCAGGATGTGTCGATTGTAAAGGTAGGACTCCCGCTGGGTACTTTCTACGGTTATGTTTCCGAGGGAGTTGATCCGAAAACAGGCAATATCAAGTATGCCGACCTCAATCACAACGGCATCCTCGACGGCGGCGACCGCACGGTTATCGGAAACGCCCAGCCCAAATACATCTTCGGGATCACCAATACCTTCAAATACAAGAGGTTTGACCTGAACCTGTTCGTCCAGGGAAGTTACGGCAACGACATTTACAACGCCACCCGCATCGACCTCGAAGGAATGTTCGACAGCAAGAACCAGTCGACGGTCGTGCTCAACCGCTGGACCCCCACCAACACCAATACCAACATTCCCAAGGCGGGGACCATGGACAATGTGAAAAATTCAACACGTTTCGTGGAAGACGGCTCCTATGTGCGGTTAAAATCGGTCACCCTCTCTTACAAAATCATCGACAATCCCAAACTGAAAGCCATCAAGAAACTGACGGTTTATGCTACCGCGCAGAACCTGATCACCCTGACGCATTACAGCGGGTTTGACCCCGAGGTAAATGCCTATGGCAGCAGTGCAACGGAGCTGGGGATCGATTACGGGACCTACCCGCAATCGAAAACCTACATCCTTGGTTTAAATGTTGAATTTTAAAAAATCGTTCTATGAAAAAGTTAATCCTGCTTTCAACCATATTTTTCCTGGTCTTCTCCCTGTTCTCCTGCAAGAAATTCCTGGAGGAGACCCCGGTTTCACAGGGCATTGCCATCAAGGGAACCGATTCGCTCCACTTTAAAACGGCCAGCGAGATCGAAGCCGCCCTTTCGGGCGTCTATTCGGGCTTTAAAAACGAATATTTCGAGCTTGACTACTATGTCAATGGCGATGCCCAGAGCGACGACGCCTATGCGGGCGCCGACAACCCCGCAAACTTCCAGATCGACGATTACAAACTCGATGCGACCAATTCAAATGTCAGCCGCGACTGGGCATATCTTTACGGCATCATCGGCAATGCAAATGCAGTGATCAATAACGTGAGGGGTATTCCCGACCCCGCGCTGACCATCACACGCAAAAACCAGATCCTTGGAGAAGCCTCGTTTATCAGGGCCTTCATGTATTTCCAGCTGGTCCAGTTGTGGGGAGATGTTCCCCTGCAACTCAAGGAGGTTACCACGATCAGCGCCAGCATCCTGCCGGAGATCTACCCGCTGCTCTACCCGCCGCGCAAGCCCATGTCCGTGGTTTACACCCAGATCATTGCCGACCTGGATACTGCCTTGTTGTACGTGGCACCGACAGCCCCCTACAAGGGATTCGTCACAACCGGTGCGGTAAACACCCTCCTTGCTCACGTTTATGCCACCCAACTGCCACACGACTATGCAAAGGTTACCCAGTACTGCAATGCCGTCATTGCCGGGGGGTACTCCCTGCTGCCCGACTATCACCAATTGTGGGACAACGCGCATAAGAATTCATCGGAGTCCATCTTTGAAATCAACTATACCGGCGGAAGCACCGACGGGAACTGGGGAGCTTCGATGTTCCGCGGAACCGACTGGAAAAAGTTCAACATCCCGTCGAACGACCTGGTCAAGGTTTTTGATTCCGAACAGGATACCGTTCGCAAGGCCGCATCGATCATTTTCCTCGATGTGACCGGCAAATGGTCGGATACCCATTGGCCGCAGACGAATTACCCGTTCCTTAACAAGTGGCACAATTTCCAGCAGGGAAGCGACCAGAACTATATCTTCTTCCGCCTTGCCGATATTTTGCTGCTGAAAGCTGAAGCCCTGAACGAATCGGGCGACCTGGCCGGGGCTGCGGCACTGGTCAACCAGGTCAGGACGCGTGCGAAACTTGCCAACACCACCGCCGCCAACCAGGCCGACATGCGCCTTGCCGTCGAAAAGGAACGCCGCCTGGAGCTTGCATTTGAAGGCTACCGCTGGAACGATCTAAAGCGCAACGGGAGGGCGATCGAAGTGATCAACAGCGCCACCGGCGCAGGAGGTGTTCCCCTCGGCTACAACCTCACACAGAACCGGATGGTTTGGCCGATCCCCCTTGCGGAGATGGATAAAAATGCAAACCTGGTGCAGAACCCGGGATATTAACAGCAAAGCCCGGCAAAAACAGGGATGGGCATGCTTATCCCTGTTTTTACCGCTGCTGCCCTTTTTATGTTTTCAACAAATCACCTGTTTTAACCTGAAATGCGAATTCCTTTGTTTCATTCCTGGCGGTCATTATTACTGGTGTTCCTGGTCGCCGGGACGCTCTCGTCATGGATTGGATGCAAAAGCCATGGAACCAGCCCGATCATAGACCCGGCCCCGGGTGGGGATATAACCGGGAAGGCAAGGGTGTGGCTTACCATGGGCGACCGGTCAAAACTCCTGAACCGGGAGACCGACCTGCCCATTTCGGCCACCGGCTCCACCGGTTTCCCGGTCATCACCATCGATACCTCCGCCCGGTTCCAGGTCATGGAGGGCTTCGGCGCAGCCCTTACCGGCTCCTCGGCCTACCTGCTTCACCAGAAAATGGGAGCCGCTTCGCGGGCGGACCTCCTGAAAACCCTGTTTGACACAGTTAACGGCATCGGCATCTCATACCTCCGGCTGACCATCGGGGCCTCCGATTTTTCGCTTTCCGACTTCAGCTACGACGACCTTGCCCCGGGCCAGACCGATTTTACCCTTCAGCATTTTTCGCTTGGGAAGGATACGAACGATGTGGTTCCCATGCTGAAGGAGATCCTGCAGATTTCACCGAAAATAAGCCTTTTAGGTTCCCCCTGGAGCCCGCCGGCCTGGATGAAGACCGGCGGCAGCATGAAGGGAGGGAAACTCCGCACCGATTGCTATGATGTGTATGCCGCCTATTTTGCAAAGTATATCCAGGATATGCAGGCACGGGGAATCACCATCGCGGCCATCACCCCGCAGAATGAACCCCTGTATTCAACGGCAGGCTATCCCTGCATGGACATGCAGGCCGCCGACGAACTCACCTTTATCAAAAACAGCCTCGGCCCGAAATTCCGGACGGCCGGCATCCGTACGAAAATCCTCATTTACGATCACAACTGGGACAATACCAGTTACGCCAATTCAATCCTCAACGATGCAACCGCAGCATCCTTCATCGCCGGTTCAGCCTTCCATGCCTATGCAGGCGACGTTTCGGCCATGAGCACCGTACACGATGCACATCCTGAAAAGGGACTCTGGTTTACCGAGATCTCGGGAGGATCCTGGGCAACTGATTTCGCATCGAACCTGCTCTGGTACATGAACAATATTTTTATCGGGACCGCCCTGAACTGGTCAAAATCGGCCCTGTTGTGGAACCTGGTACTAGACCAGAACCACGGCCCGACCAACAACGGCTGCACCAACTGCCGCGGGGTGGTCACCCTGAATACCGCGTCGGGGCAGATCACCCAGAATGAAGAATACTATGCCGCCGGTCATTTCTCGAAGTTTATCCGGCCGGGTGCCGCCAGGATCTCGCTGACCTTTACGCAAACCCTCACGGAGGTTTCGGCCGCGGCTTTTCAGAATACTTCCGGGGAGAAGGTCCTGGTGGTGTGCAACAACAGCAGTGCTTACAAATCATTCAATGTGGTACAGGGAACCCGGAATTTCACCTGTTCGGTGCCTGGGAAATCCGTCATCACCGTTACCTGGTAAGGAAAAATGAATCAATAACTCCATATCTATAAACAAATCACTCATTAACCAAAACCAACAGTATGAAAAAAATGTACTCTGATTGTTTGAAAAACAGTTTGTTTGTCAGAAGGATTTTGCTTTTAACCGGGATTCTGTTGCTGGGATCTTTCCAGGTCTTCGCCCAGAAAACGTTTGAATACACCGGTACCGTCGCTGACAAACAGGGCGAAACCCTGCCCGGTGTCAGCGTGGTCATCAAAGGAACCACCACCGGCGGTGCCACCGATATCCAGGGGAATTTCAAAATCACCTCGGCAAAGCAAAAGGAAACCCTCGTGTTGTCCTTCGTCGGTTTCGTGACCCAGGAGGTCCAGGCATCCGCCGGCGTACCGGTTAAGGTCGTTCTTGAAAGCGTTACCGTTGGTCTCTCCGAATTGGTGGTGATCGGCTACGGCACCCAGAAAAAAAGCGTGGTGACCGGTTCAATTTCAAAGGTAAAAAGCACCGAACTTGAAGACATGCCCGTGACCCGGCTGGAGCAGGCGCTGCAGGGCAGAAGTTCAGGGGTAACGATTGCCACCAGTTCGGGACAGCCCGGGGCCGACGCGACTGTAAGGGTGCGTGGTATCACCAGCATCGAAAGCGGAACAGCCCCGCTGTATGTCGTGGATGGTGTCCCCATCACCGGTGGACTGGATTACCTGAATTCAAATGACATTGAATCCCTCGAAGTGCTGAAGGATGCCGCCTCTACCGCCATTTACGGCACAAGGGGAGCAAACGGGGTCATCATCATCACGACCAAGAAGGGCAAAAAGAGTACGGGCGGGATCAATGTCGGCGGCAGTAACCTGCAGGTAAACTTCAACGCCTATTACGGCACCCAGTCGCCGGCCAAGAAACTTGACCTCCTCAATGCAACCGACTATGCCACCCTGCGCAATGAAGCCTCGATCAACGGGGGCGGCAGCGCCATTTTTGCCAACCCGAAATCATACGGGACAGGCACCGACTGGCAGAGCACCATTTTCAACAATTCGGCCAGTATTGCCAATTACGAGCTGAGCATCAGCGGCGGCAATGACAAATCGACCTATTACACCTCCATGGGATATCTTACCCAGGAGGGGATCGTTGCAACGGCCATCTCCAACTACAAGCGGCTCAACCTGCGCTTCAATTCGACCCATAAAGTCAAGGACTGGCTGCATTTTGGCAACAACCTTGGCTATTCGCACATCAAGAGCCAGGGTTCGCTCAATACCAACAGCGAGTTTGGCGGACCCTTGTCTTCAGCCATCAACCTCGATCCCATCACTCCCTCGGTGATTACCGATCCCGCCGTTGCCAATGCCGCTCCCTACAACAACCACCCGGTTGTCAGGGACGCGCACGGGAATCCTTATGGCATTTCGGACATTGTCATGCAGGAGATGACCAACCCGCTGGCCTACATCCAGACCCACCTGGGGAATTACGGCTGGTCGGACAACCTCGTCGGAAATTTTTATGGCGAAGTTGAACCCATCAAAGGGCTGAAGGTAAAAACGGACATCGGGGCCAAGCTGGCATTTTACGGTGACGAAAGCTTTGCTCCGGTGGCCTACCTGAACTCCTCCACCTCCACCGCCATCAACTCCTTTTACCGCGCCAACAACCAGGCCCTGACCTGGAACTGGGAAAACACAGCCTCCTATACCCGGAGTTTTGGAAAACACAATGGCACCGTCCTGATCGGGACCAGTGCCTTTGTCGATAACAGTTCGGGGGTGGGTGTAACCTACATGAACCTGCCTGTAAACACCTTCAGCGAAGCCTCCATGAATTACAAAGTTGTGAATGCCAATATAACAGCCTATGGCTGGGAAAATGCCGACCACCGCATCAGCTCCATCTTTGCGCGTCTCATCTATAATTACAATGAAAAATACCTCTTTACCGGGATCATCCGCAGGGATGGCTCTTCGCAATTCGGAGCAAACAACCGGTATGGTATTTTCCCATCGGCTTCACTTGGATGGGTAACTTCAAGGGAAGGATTCTGGCCGAAAAACAAAGTTGTCACCTTCGTAAAGATCAGGGGCTCCTATGGCGTTAACGGTAACGACAATTTCGCACCCTTCCAGTACGTTTCAACCATCGGCGGAGGCCGGAATTACACCTTCGGCAACGACGTCTACATGATCGGGTACAGCCCGAATGCCCCTGCCAATCCCGATCTCAAATGGGAGCAGACCAGCCAGCTTAATATCGGGCTTGAAGCCACCTTTTTCCAGGACCTTTCCCTTGTTTTTGACTGGTACAACAAGCAAACCACGGGTATGTTACAGCCTGTCATCCTTCCCGGGTATGTTGGTGCAGCAGGTGCGCCGACCGGAAACGTAGGCTCCATGACGAACAAAGGGGTTGAAATGGAACTTGGATACCATAAAAAAATCGGCCAGTTCGATCTTAAATTCAGCGGAAATGCATCATACCTGAAAAATGTGATCACCAACCTCGGAACGGTGAATTACATTACGGGCGCCACTTTCCAGTCGAGCAATTACGAAATCACCAGGATGCAGGTAGGCCATGCCATCGGCTCCTTTTACGGGTTCCAGACGCTGGGCATTTTCCAGTCGATGTCGCAGGTGCAGCATTACGTTGACAAAAACGGCAACATGATCCAGCCCAACGCGAAACCTGGCGATTTTAAATGGGCCGACCTGAACGGCGACGGCAAGATCACGGCCGACGACCGCACCTTTATCGGCGACCCGACCCCGACTTGGACCTATGGTTTTACCATCAACGCCGCCTGGAAAGGGATCGACCTCGTCGTATTCTGCCAGGGCGTTGCCGGCAATGACGTGTTCAACGCCATGCGCCGCCTCGACATCCCTACCGCCAACTGGACCTCCGACGCCCTGGGCCGCTGGACCGGCATCAATACTTCCACCACCTACCCGAGGCTGGTCACCGGCGATCCGAACAAGAACTTCAGCAACCCCTCCAATTTCTACCTGACGAACGGTGCCTATTTCAGGTGTAAAACGATCCAGATCGGTTATACCCTCCCGAAAAACTTTGTCCACAAGATCGGGATGGAGAACCTCCGTTTTTACATCAGCGGCAACAACCTGTTCACCGCTACGAAATACAACGGGTACGATCCCGAAATCGGCGGCAGCAGTTACGGAATCGACCGGGGCGTATATCCCCAGGCCCGTTCCTTTATGTTCGGATTAAACGTAACCATTTAATCAAGTTAAAAAATGAAGAAAATGAAAAAACTCAATATTTACCTGGGGGCACTGATCCTGGGGATCCTGGTGCTGAACGGCTGTTCGAAAAATTTCCTGGAGGTGGAACCCAAAGGGCTTACACTGGAGACCAATTTTTATAAAACGGCCGACGATGCTTTCAAAGGACTTGTTTCGTGTTACGACCCCCTCGGTACCGAATGCGGGGTGACCTATTCGAACAAGATCGGCCCGCTCAATGCAGCCTCCGACGATTGTTACGCAGGGGGCGGCAGCTCCTCTGATGTTCCCGCCTGGCAGGTGTGGAACAATTACACGATTGATCCCTCAATCGGGATCCAGGGCGATTTCTGGAGCAGGAATTTTACCGGCGTATACCGTGCCAACACCCTCCTGTCGAAACTGCCTGACATTTCGATGGACGCAACCCTGAAGGCCAGGTACACCGCCGAGGCAAAATTCCTGCGTGCCTATTTTTATTTCGACCTGGTGCGTCTTTTCAGGAACGTGCCGCTGTTCACCACCCCGCTTCCTCCGGCCGATTACTTCAATGTGCTGCAGGCCACGCCCGAAGCGGTTTACGCCCAGATTGAAAAGGACCTGAATGAATCCTTCGCCGACCTGCCCGAGGCCGTTTCGGTGGCCGAAAACGGCCGCGTTACCCGCCTGGCCGCCTACGCGTTGCTGGGAAAGGTGATCCTGTTCCAGAACAATGAAAGCCGCATGCAGGAAGCCGCCGACCTGTTTGAAAAGGTGAACAGCTCGCCCAATTACCACCTGCTGGCCGAATTCGGCAAGATCTTCCGCCCCGACAACAAATTCAACAGTGAATCCATTTTCGAAATTGTCCATACGTCAAAGGCCATTTCCGGCTGGGGATCGTGGCCCAATTTCGAAGGCAACGTTTACACCCAGATGTGCGGTCCCCGTGCCTATACCGGCCCCACCTACGTGGCCGGCTATGGATTCAACCCCATCACCCCCGAACTGGTGGCCGTGATGAAAAACGACCCGCGGTACAAATACACCATCGTCAACATCGACAGCATGAAAACGGCAGGGGCCTGCGTTTATGAAAAGAGTTACATGAATACCGGGTATTTTGTCGCCAAATTCGCCCCGCTCAAGGAGTTCAAGGATACCATCGGCGGAGACCCCGTGCTCAACTACCCCAACGACGTGATGGAGATCAGGCTGGCCGATACCTACCTGATGGAAGCTGAAGCGCTCGTCCGCGCCGGCGGCAACGCCGCCAAGGCGCAGGGCTACCTCGACCAGGTGCGCGCACGCGTGGGGCTGCCATCCATCCCGGCCACCCTCGATAACATCTACAAGGAACGGCGCCTCGAACTTGCCACCGAAGGTCACCGGTGGTTCGACCTGGTGCGTACCGGCCAGGCTGCAACTGTTCTCGCAGCAAAAGGATTCAAAGCAAATAAGAACGAAATCCTGCCGATCCCCCTCCCCGAACTTTCCAATACCAAGCTGAAACAAAACCCGGGGTATTGATTTTAATGAATAATGTGAATCAAGAGTCAAAAATATCTTAAATTCCGATTTGACCTTTAGATTTTTAAACTGAATTACAGTGAATTACACAGAGGTCCACAGAGAAGACACAGAGATACAAAGAGAATAGAAAAACAATTTATTAAGTGCCTGCAATCGAATAATTACAGGTATCACAGATCAAACTCTGGGGTCCTCCGTGTAATAAACATTGGCTGGCAATGGCCAACCCTTGGTTCGCATAAATAATATTGATGCAGTTGTTGCGGCATGCAGGGTTCATACGATCCCTGCATGCTGCTTCTTCTGCGAAAACTGTTTTTTAATAAAATTTGAAATGATTCGGATGATTTCTTCCAGAGCACTGATCAACCCGGAATACTGCCAAAACTGAACACATGATTAAAATTCTTACAAAATATCTCCTGGTGCTGGTCTTCGGACTGCTCACGCTCACCTCCTCCGCCCAGTGGATGAAAAGGAGCGGGCAGAAAATCGTGAACCAGGACGGGGCCGAGGTGATCCTCCGCGGGATGGGGCTTGGAGGCTGGATGCTGCAGGAACCCTACATGATGGAAATGAGCGCTTTCGCCACCACCCAGTGGCAGATCAGGGCCAAGATACAGGCCCTGATCGGGGAGACCGCCACCTCGGCCTTCTATGATGCCTGGCACGACAACCACTGTACAAAGAGCGACATCGATTCACTGGCCGCCTGGGGATTCAATTCGGTTCGGCTTCCCATGCATTACAACCTCTATACGCTGCCCGTCGAACAGGAACCGGTGCCCGGCGTCAGTACCTGGCTCGACAAAGGCTTTGCAATGACCGACAGCCTCATCAAATGGTGTTCGGCCCGGCACATGTACGTGATCCTCGACCTGCATGCCGCTCCCGGCGGCCAGGGTCACGATTATGCCATCTGCGACGGCGATGCCTCCAAGCCATCCCTCTGGGACAGCGACGCCAACAAACAGAAAACGATTGCATTATGGACAAAACTGGCCCAGCGCTATGCCGGCGAACCCTGGGTAGGCGGGTATGACCTGTTGAATGAACCCAACTGGAATTTCACGGCAGGGGCCAACCAGAACGGCTGCGCCGAAACGGTCAACGCCCCCCTGCGCCAGATCTACATCGACCTCACCACCGCCATCCGGCAGGTCGATACGAAACACATGCTCATCATCGAGGGAAACTGCTGGGGCAACAGCTACAGCGGCGTGCTCCCCACCTGGGACGACAACATGGCGGTGAGCTTCCACAAATACTGGTCGTACAACGACCAGGGCTCGATACAAGGCATGCTGAACATCAGGAGCCAGTACAACGTACCCCTGTGGATGGGCGAATCGGGCGAGAACTCGAATGTGTGGTTCACCGACGCCATCGGGCTTGCTGAAAAAAACAAGATCGGCTGGGCCTGGTGGCCGCTGAAAAAGATCAATTCGGTCACCAACCCGCTGACCATCAAAAAAACACCGGCATACCAGACCCTGCTTGACTACTGGACCAGCGGCGGAACAACGCCCACCGCGGGCTTTGCAACCTATACCCTGATGCAGATGGCCTCCAATGCCAGGAATGAAAACTGCATTTACCGCATGGATGTGATCGACGCCATGTTCAGGCAGGTGTATGATACAACCACCAAACCCTTTGAAAAAAACATGATCCCCGGGGTGATCCATGCCACCGGCTATGACCTGGGGCGATGCACCCGTGCCTATTATGACACCGATATGGCGAACTACCAGGTGAGCACGGGAAGTTATACCGACTGGAACAGTGGTTATCAATACAGGAATGATGCGGTTGACATTGAAGCAAACAACGACGCCAATTCCGCTTCGAACGGCTATGACGTGGGTTGGATTGCCGACAGGGAATGGCTGCAGTACACCTCCGTGGTCGATTCCACGGCGGCCTACAATGTGCTTGTAAGGTATTCGGCCGGTGCGGCAGGTTCAAAGATCCGGCTCAAATGCAACGATGTCGATATCAGCGGGGTGGTTACCCTGCCTTCGACGGGCGGTTTCCAGGTCTGGAACAGTTACATGGTCAATGATGTCATATTGTACAAGGGAACCCAAAAGTTAAAAGTATATTTCGAAAAGGCGGGGCTTGACCTGGGTTTTCTTGGTTTTTCATTCAGCAAAAAACTTACCGATCTTCCCCTTGTCCCGGTTTTTGCAGAGACCACAGGCACCGGTTCGAAAATTGTTGCATCGTTCAACAAAATGTTGGTTGACTCCACCGTCAAAGTGGATGCGTTTTCCGTTACCATCAATGGCAGCCCGGTGACCATCACGGCATTCAGTTTCAATGCTTCAAACAAGGTCCAAACAACCTTTACCGTCGGGTACCAGTTCAGTGAAATCGATACCATCCTGCTGAACAATGCCGGGGGCCAGGTTCGCGCCACCGATGGCACCCTTTTGGGGAGTTTCAACAATTTCCCTGTCAGGAACAGCCTGCCGCTTCACCTGGCCATCCCGGGGAAAATAGAGGCTGAGGCTTTTACCATAATCCAGGGGCTGAAAACCGAACCCTGTACCGATGCCGGCGGGGGGCTCGATGTCGGCTATACCCATGTGGGCGATTACCTTGAATACCTGGTAAGGGTAGCTAAAACCGCAACCTATAAACTGGAGGCAAGGACCGCCTGTCTCTCAAGTGCGGGGGTCATCCAGGTGCAGCAGCTCGACGATGCCGGAACGGTCCTCAACTCGGCCACGGTTGCCATCCCGGTCACCGGCGGATGGCAGACCTGGAACACCGCACTGGGTGAGATCCAGCTGACCGAAGGTGCCGGGCGCCTGCGCGTGAAAATCCTGAAAACCGAATTCAACACCAACTGGTTCCGGTTTACCGAGAAGGGACAGGGCGTTCCCGAAACGGGGTTCAGCGACATCAGGGTATTCCCGAACCCCGTCACCGATGTGCTGACCATCGGGATCCCATGGGGTGCGGGACAAAAGAAACATCTTACGATTCGATCGATGAACGGCATCAGGGTGCTGGAACGGGAGCTGGAGGCGGATGCTGCATCGCACGAAATATCGGTGGGCCGCCTCCCAAAGGGGTTTTACATCCTTGAACTGGAAATTTCAGGGATGACGAGGCGCACAAAACTGGTTGTGCAGTGAACCCTGCAACAGGTGTACCGGCTCTTTGGCAACCGGATCATTTTTTCAGTAATGAAGCTGGATTATTTGTAGCTTAACAGGTCCTATTCAACCTCTAAATAAATATACCATGAAGCCACGGAGATTGTTTTTGTTATTGCTTATTATGTCATCCACCACCATTGCGGCATTTTCCCAGTGGACTATCCAGAACGCCCTCCCGGAGGGCAAGTTCCTCTATACCATGACCTTTACCGATGTCAACACAGGTTACGGGGTAAGTGATTCGGGGATCATCATTAAAACTACCAACGGCGGACTCACATGGTCGAAGCTGGCGCGTTCAACCTATTTCAACCTTTATGGCGTTTGTTTTACCAACGACAGCACGGGTTATGCGGTGGGGGGTGATTACGGTTCGGGGATTTTGCTGAAAACCGTCGATGGGGGCGCCAACTGGTTCACGAGGGTACAGGGGACCAATGCCAAAGGGCTGCAGGATGTTTTCTTTTCGGATGCCAGCACCGGTTTTGCAGTCAGCGTGAACAGCGCCATGCTGAAAACCACCGACGGTGGCAATACCTGGACACCGAACGGACTAGGATGGCTTTCATCGGTCTTCTTTACCGACAACAATACCGGGTATGGAACCAGGGATGCCGGCAGGTTGTACAAGACTACGGACGGCGGGGCTACCTGGTCAACCCTGGCCAGCGGTACCACGCAGGATCTGAACGCGGCCTTCTTCACCGACCCAGCCACGGGGTATGTGGTGGGGGCCTCGGGCACGATCATTAAAACCACCGACGGCGGAAGCACCTGGACTCCCCTGCAAAGCGGAACCGCCGCCACCCTCATCGCATGCAAGTTTACCAGCCCTTCCACCGGTTACATCACCGGGACCCTGGGGACCATCCTGAAAACCACCAACAGCGGGGCCAGCTGGATAACACTTCCCAGCGGCACCAATGCCGTCCTGAGCTCCATTTCGTTTCCCGGCGGCAGCACCGGGTACGTGAGCGGGGCAGGAGGGATCATCCTGAAAACAACCAATGGCGGAACCTTTGTTACGGTACATGGGCCAGCGAATGCCTCATTTTCAATTTTCCCTGACCCGGCTTCGGATCATGTCACGATTGTTGCCGGCCGGAACCTGGCGGGAGAAACTGTGATCGATATATTATCGGCGGGAGGAGACCCTGTGCTAGGTCCGGTCGTTATGAATGGCAACAGGATGGACCTGGATGTGAGCCTCCTGAAAAGCGGTTTGTATTTTACCAGGATCCGCGACGCAAATGGTATTGAAATCAAAAAGCTGGTGATTCACACAATGCCCTGAACTTTTCAATTCCGGAAGGAAAGACAGGAAATCTCTCCTGGTAAGGGGATGAGGAAAAATGGGTCCGGCAGGTTGTAACCTCGGACCTCGTTATAAAAATATTGACTGATAATGGAATTCATGATGAAACAATAAGAAGCAACGTATGAAAAAAACAGCAATTTTCACCGGTTTTTGTTTACTGCTTGCATGCAGCACCATGCATGCCGGAACGAACCCCGGTAAACCTGCCGCCCATCTCTCGAAAAAAATTACCGTTTACACCACCGCCGACCATACAAAGCTGAGGATAACCGCCACCGATACCCTCCATTTTGGCGATTTCGGCCAGCCGCCGGAGACCCAGCCCTGCGTTTTTGTGGATCCCACAAAAACCTTCCAGACCATGATCGGTATCGGCGGCGCCCTCACCGACGCATCGGCCGAAACGTATGCCAAACTACCGGGAAGCAGGCAAAAGGAGGTGATGGAAAAATATTTTGATGTGAAGAACGGCATCGGTTACTCCATGGCCCGCACCAGCATCCACAGCTGTGATTTTTCAAGCGAAAGTTATACCTACGTGGCCGGAAAGGATTCCACCCTCGCAAGCTTCAGCATAGCCCACGACCTGAAATACAGGATTCCCTTTATCAAAAAGGCCATTGCCGCCGCCGGCGGTCAGCTGATCCTCTTTGCGAGCCCGTGGAGCCCCCCGGCATGGATGAAGGACAACAACGATATGCTGCATGGCGGCAAACTGCTCAGGGAGTACAACCAGGCCTGGGCCGATTATTTCGTGAAATTCATCAAAGCCTACCAGGCCCAGGACATCCCGGTTTGGGGGATCACGGTACAGAATGAACCGATGGCGAAACAAAAATGGGAATCGTGCATTTTCACGGCCGCCGAAGAGCGTGATTTCATCAAATATTTCCTGGGCCCCACCCTGCAGAAGGCGGGCCTGGCCGACACAAAACTCATCGCATGGGATCACAACCGCGACCTCATCTACCAGCGCGCCAGCACCATCCTCGACGACCCGGAAGCGGCGAAATATGTGTGGGGAATCGGCTTCCACTGGTATGAATCATGGACCGGCGGCGGAAAAATCTTCGATAATGTAAAGCGCGTGGCAGAGGCCTATCCCGCCACCCACCTGCTCTTTACCGAAGGATGCACCGAAAGTTTCAATTTCAATACCATCAACGACTGGCAGTGGGGCGAAACCTATGGCCGCAACATGATCAACGACTTCAACAACGGAACGGCCGGCTGGACCGACTGGAACATCCTGCTCGATGAAACCGGGGGGCCCAACCATGTGCAGAACCTCTGCTTTGCACCGGTCCATGCAAATACAAATACCGGCGAACTCTATTTTGTCAGCTCCTATTACTACATCGGCCATTTCTCCAAATTCATCCGGCCGGGCGCAAAGAGGATCATCAGCAGCTCCAGCCGGGGGCAGATTCTCACCACCGCCTTCCTGAATGCTGATGGAACCATAGCCGTTGTGGTTATGAACCAGAGCGATGAAAAAATCCCATACAGGTTGTGGATGACCGGGCAGGCGGCGGAGATCATCAGCCTCCCCCATTCGATACAGACGCTAATCGTGGAGTAGCGTCTCTGCGTTAAAAAAAAAATGAAGTTGTTGGTTAACATTACCGGATAAATACATGAATTAACGAAATATAATTTTTATTATGGATCACCCAACCAAAACAGGGAGGCAGATATGATGAATAAAACGATGATTATTTTAGCAGGGCTAACCCTGTTAATATTGATGTCCGTTACCGCCAGGTCGCAGGGCCAGGGGAGAGCCGATGCCGACAAACGCAGCGGGATGCTGATCGGCATGATGACCATGGAAGAGAAACTGGAGCAGCTTGCCGGGGCCGGGAGTTCGGAATTTGATACTCCCGACAACACCCGGCTGGGCATTCCCGGCTTCAGGATGACCGATGGTCCGCTGGGCGTGCGGTGGGGCAAAACAACGGCATTCCCTTCGGGAGTATCGCTGGCAGCCACCTGGGACACGGCCATCGCGGCAAAATTCGGGGCCGCCCTCGCCGCGGAGGTCCATGCACGGGGGCGCAACTACCTGCTCGGCCCGTGTGTGAACATCCACCGTTTTCCTGCCGGCGGACGGAATTTTGAAAGCTACGGGGAGGATCCCTGGCTGACCGGCCGGATGGCGGTGAGTTATATCAGGGCACTCCAGGCAAAGCACGTGATTTCGAGCGTGAAGCACTTTGCGCTGAACAACCAGGAATGGCGGAGGACCGAAATCGATGTAAAGGTGGACGAGCGCGCCTTGCGCGAGATCTACCTGCCAGCCTTCGAAGCAGCCGTGAAGGAGGGAGGCGTCTATACCGTCATGTCGGCCTATAACAAGGTGAACGGATGGTGGTGCAGCGAAAACCAGGTGCTGCTCAACGACA
>CAIMWF010000171.1 GCA_903845055.1 uncultured Bacteroidales bacterium
CTGCACCACCTGGTTGAAATTGAAGGTTTCATTGACACTGATACTCTTTATGGGGCTTTCGACAAATGATTTTTTGGAGAAGTTGTAAAAGGAGACCTCTTCGGCCTCCGTCTCAAGCCGGTACGAGGTGGGTGAAAGAATGGTGAGGTTGAACCGCATGTTGACCGGCTGGGGATAAGTAGTATCCATGATCACCCGGAAGGGGGCGCTGTTGTACAACTCCGAGGAGGTGTAAAAGGGGTTCCCGTTGTAAAAACGCCTGAATGCCACGAGCGGGTTCTGGCGGTAGAACTCCCGGTAGAGGAACTTATCCTTGCTGAAATAGGAGACCTCGAAGCCGGTTTTCTGTACCGTGCGATAGACCAGCTGGTAGGCGGAGATCCGCTCGATCTCGTTCTGCAGGTCCTGCATGTTGTTGAACATGCCGATCCCCAGCATGTCCTGGGGGTTTATCTTGTTCTCCTTGTAATCCTTGATCAGCACGGTCGACCGCACTTCATACACCGGCAGGGCATATTTGTTGAATAAAAAACTGATCAGCATGGCAAGCCCGAGGGTGATGACAAAGAGGTACCAGTAGTGGTAGCATTTGTATAAAAACTCCTCGTAGTTAAAGGTTGGTTCCTGCGGATGTTCGAATTCCCTGAGCTTTTCGTTCATGATAAATTAATAGGTTTTTATGTAGTTGATCAGCAACAGCGTGGTCGAAATCGAGCCAAGCACGATCGCCCACGGGAAGGTGGATCCCAGCCCCCAGCGCTTGTACCCCAGCGGGGAAACATACACGATGTCGTTCGGCTGCAGGTAGTAATATTCGGAACTGAGTATGTTTTCGCTGGTCATGTCGAGGTAATGCACTTGCGAGCCGCCATGTGTCTGCCTGATCACTGCCACTTTGTTGCGGTTGCCAAACTCGTTCATGTCTCCCGCCATCGAAATTGCTTCAAAAATGTTGATATCGTCCTTGTAAATGGTGAATTGCCCGGGGCGCATCAGTTCGCCGAGCATGGTCACCTTGAAGTTGACCATTTTAACAACCACGGTGGTCTCTTTCAGGTACTCGCCGATCATCTCCTGCAAGACCGTTCGTGCCTGGAAAACGGTCAACCCCCTGACAAGCACTTTCCCCACGATTGGAAAATCGATGTAGCCCTCCTCGTTTACATCATAACTGTTCAGGTAGATGGAGGCATCGTTTGCAAAATCGTTGAATGAACTCGACCCCGATTGCTTGTTGAAAAACAGGTAGGCCTTCTCGTCGAGGGCGTATACCCTTACATAAAGGTTGTCTTTGGCCTGTATTTTATAATCGGCGGCGCGTTTGTTTACATGAAGAGAAGAGGTGGTATCTTTTGCCTGTTGTTTCTGGAGGTATTTAATTTTTTTCTGAGGTACGCAGGAAGAGAGCAAAACCGCGAAAAAAAGAAAAACAAAAACGGATTTTGTGACCGGCGTAAAAACTTTCTTCATAGCGTATTGAACTTGAACCGGCAAAAATACATGATTTATTTTACATTCGAATATTTTCCGATATTTGTCCCCCACATTCCACCCCCTCAACACCCTCCCCCGCTACGTCCCCCCTCCTGTGACCGACCGGGCGAAGCCCACAAAAAACATAAAACTTAAAACTTTTTTCACTTAAAACTTAAACCTTTTGAATATAATCAACCTTTCCCGTGTCCTGGTCACCGGCGGCGCAGGCTTCATTGGCTCGAACCTCTGCGAGGATCTGCTGCGCAATGACAACGAGGTGGTTTGCCTCGACAACTTCTCGACCGGCCGGATCGAAAATATCAAAGAGATGCTCGACCACCGGCACTTCAGACTGGTAGTCGGCGACATCCGCAACCCCGACGATTGCCGGAAAGCCGCGGACGGCATCGACATCATCCTGCAGGAGGCCGCCCTGGGGTCGGTTCCCCGATCCATCCACGACCCGGCGACCACCAATGCCGTGAACATCGGCGGGTTCCTGAACATGCTGGTCGCCGCCCGCGATGCAAAGGTAAAACGGCTGGTCTATGCGGCCAGCTCCTCCACCTATGGCGATTCCGAATCCCTGCCCAAGGTCGAAGAGGTCATCGGCCTGCCCCTCTCCCCCTATGCCGTCACCAAGTATGTAAATGAACTTTACGCCCATGTCTTCGCGCTGAACTATGGCCTCGAAACCATCGGGTTGCGCTACTTCAACGTTTATGGACGCCGGCAGGACCCCAACGGGGCCTATGCCGCCGTGATCCCGAAATTCACCATGATGCTCATGGCCCATGAATCGCCCCTGGTCAATGGAGATGGCACCAATTCCCGCGACTTTACCTATGTCGACAACGTCATCCAAATGAACCACCTCGCGGCCACCACTGCCAACCCCGCCGCCCTCAACCAGGTCCTCAACACCGCCGTGGGCGAACGGAATGACCTCAATCAACTGACAAACCTGCTAAAAAAATACCTGTCACAATACGACCCCGAAATCGCCAGCGTCGCCATCCTCCACGGCCCGACCCGGAAAGGCGACATCCCCCACTCCCTCGCCTCCATCGAAAAAGCAAAAAACATCCTTGGCTATCACCCCCAATTCAATTTTGAAAAGGGATTGAAACTGGCGGTGGAGTGGTATTGGAGAC
>CAIMWF010000172.1 GCA_903845055.1 uncultured Bacteroidales bacterium
GCTGATGTGGTTGCTCACGAAAAAAACAAATGCCACGCTGCTTGCCACGGCCCTTTTTGCCCTGCACCCCATGCGGGTGGAGTCGGTCGTATGGGCAGCTGAACGCAAGGATGTGCTGTATGCCTTCTTTTTCCTCCTTTCACTGGTCTGGTACGTCCATTTCCTGGTGAAGGAACCCGGCAAAGTCCGGAACTACCTTCTTTCCCTCTTCTTCTTCATCCTGTCTGTTTTAAGCAAGGGGCAGGCCGTCGTGCTTCCGCTCACGCTTTTCCTGTTGGATTACTGGTATAGAAGGGATCTTACCTTGAAGACCATCCTGAACAAGATTCCATACATTCTTGTGTCCCTGTTATCCGGGATCCTTGCTATAACCGCGCAGCAAACCTCGCTTACCGAACAGCGGCTGATGGCGCATTCGTTTACCGAACGAATCGCCATTGCAGGGTTTAACATCACGGCCTACCTGTATAAGCTGGTCTATCCGTTCAACCTCAGCTGTTTTTACAAATACCCCGCTCCCGGGGGCATGGTCTGGGTTTATGCAGGAGCGCTGGCTGCAGTTGCTGCGATCGTGATCGTTGTGGTATATTTCCGCAGGAACAGGACGGTTTTATTCGGATCTCTTTTCTTCATGTTCACGCTTTCCATCGTCACGCAGATCCTGCCGGTCGGGAATGCGATCATTGCAGATCGTTACACCTACATTCCCTATATCGGGCTGTTCTTTATCACCGGGCTTCTACTCGACAAGGCCATCAGCAGCCGGAAAAAAGGGTCAGCCCTGTATCTCTGGATCCCGGTCGCAATCCTGGCCGTTTTTGCAGTGAAAAGCTATGCCCAGTCGGCCACCTGGCATGACAATGTCAGTTTGTGGCAGAATGCCCTCAGGCACGATCCCGATAACAGCATAGCCCTGACCAACCTGGGTCACCAATACATCGAGGATGAGGATTACCCGACGGCTATCCAGTTGCTGACCAGGGCTGTGGAGAATGAGGCGACCAATGCCGAAAGCTTCCATTCCTACCAGAATTTAGCCGTGGCCTATTCAAGAACGGGCCGGCAAAGGGAGGCCATCATGAATTACACGGCGGCCTATGCGCGCCGGCCCGGTTACGTGGATGCCATCTTCGGCAGGGGGCTCGCCTATACCGAAACCGGCAGGCTTGATTCGGCCGTCGCCGATTTTACGTTAATTCTGACGAAACTTGATTCGCTACATACCCGGTCGTATTACAGCCGCGGAATTGCATACAATAAGATGGGCCGGCCCGACCTTGCCGTTGCCGATTATTCTGCGGCCATCCGCATTGATCCGGGCTACGGAGATCCATACGTGAACCGCGGGAACATCTGTTTCGGGAGGAACATGTTTGACGCGGCGCTGGCAGATTACAACCGGGCGCTGAAGATAAACCCCGGTGACGGGAACACGTATAAAAACCGTTCGTTTGTTTTCTTCAGGATGAACCGTTACAGGGAGGCGCTCGACGATGCCCTCAGAGCCAGGGATCTGAAAATGGAGATTCCCCGGAATTATATCAGCGATCTGCAGAAAGCGGCGAAGTAGCCCTGTGCAGTTTATGTCATTGGGTTTTGTGCGCCATTCTTTCGAATTTACCAGCCTTTTCCATATCTCCCATGCCCCGGTAGTTCGCCGCAATATTGAGCATCAGCATACTGTCGGCGGGGTCCTTGGCATATGCCTGGAGGAAGAAATCCTGTGATTTCCCGTATTCCGCCCTGATGCCATAGGCAACTCCAAGGTTCTTCAGCAGGGTCAGATCGTCCGGGGAAACCTGGTAGGCCCTGTTCAGGTATACGAGGGCCGAATCAAGCTGATGGAACTGCTGACCATAAATCTGCCCGATCCTGCCAAGCGCATCTGCATTTTTCGGTTCCAGGGAAACCATTACCTGGTAATCCTTCATGGCGTTCTGAAAATCAGCATTTTCAAAATACTGGTCTGCGCGTTTTTCCCTTATGAAATTCATCCTCAGGTCGGAATTCTGATTCAGTGCGTTGGTCCAAAGGGTAATATCATCATGCCATACTGCCGACCGCAGGGAGCACTGCATGGCGGAAACAATTGAAAACACGAGCATCAGCGCTCCTGCCGCAAACCCTGCATATCTCAGGACCGGTTTTTTCCGCTCTGTCAGCCAGGATATCCACGAGCCGAGAATGAACAAAATCCCGATATAGGGGATGTAGGTGTAACGATCGGCGGTAATGGCCCGACCGACCGAAATGAACTGCAGGACCAGCGCCAGGGTTAAAAAATAAAACAACATCCCGACACCGAAAATCCTGATCATCCTGTTCCTTGAAAAAAGACTCCGGACGGTAAGGGCCATGATGGCCAGGAAGATAAAGGGAGCTGCCCGGAAGGCCAATGGCAACACCCCGTGTTCATTGATGAACGGGTAAGGATTAAAAGCCGAAAGACCAAATGGGATGAAAAAGCTGCAGAGGTAACTCAGGAAGCCATAGGAGGCATGGATGATGCGCTGGTACAGGGTGAAGGTCTGCCAGTCGTTGATGGCTCCCTGCGCCTGGACCCGTACCGCGATGATCCCGAACAGGGCTGAAACAATGAAAAACGGGACCTTCTCCAGGAATACCCTCCAACTCCATTTTCGGTTGAGGAGAAAGTCCATCAGCAGCATGACCAGCGGGAAGACGACGGCCATCGCCTTGGATAAAACCGACAGGAAAAAAAAGAGAAAAACCACTGCCAGGGATTTATAACTGGTTTTCCTGAGATAAAAATAATAGAGGATCATCCCTGAAATAAAGAAAAAAGCATACAGCACATCTTTCCGCTCCGAAACCCAGGCAACCGATTCAACATGCATCGGATGGACAGCAAACAACAGGCCTGCCAGGAGGGCCGCCCAAGTCCGTCGGTCTGCAAGCAGGTATACCAGCAGGTATACCAATATCGAGTTGAGAATGTGGATGAGGATATTGGTAAGGTGGTAAGGTCGTGGATTGAGCCCGGAGAAATAGTGGTTCACAGCCAGGGTCAGGGTAGTCAGGGGATGATAATTATTTGAAAGTTTCTGGAATTCCGTATTGAAACTGAAGATCTCCCCCACCTTCCTTACCGAGAGACTGTCGAGGAGTTTGTTGCTTGTCACATAAACCGGGTCATCCCATGTTTTCAGAAGCTTA
>CAIMWF010000173.1 GCA_903845055.1 uncultured Bacteroidales bacterium
CAGGCCGTGGTACTGCCGCTCACCCTGTTCCTGGTGGATTACTGGTATAAAAAGGAACTTACATTGAAGACCATCCTGAACAAGATTCCATTCCTTTGTGTGTCCCTCTTATCGGGAATCCTGGCAATCGTGGCCCAGCAATCGTCGCTTACGGAACAGCGGCTGATGGCACACACATTCACTGAGCGGATCGCCATTGCCGGGTTCAACATCACGGCCTACCTTTACAAACTGGTATATCCCTTCAACCTCAGCTGTTTTTACAAATACCCCGCACCCGGGGGCATGGGTTGGGTTTATGCAGGAGCTTTGGTTGCCGCAGTTGCAATCGCGCTCGCTGCCTTTTATCTCCGTAAGAACCGGACGGTAGTCTTCGGGTCCCTTTTCTTTTTATTCACCATTTCCATCGTGTCGCAGATCCTGCCGGTGGGAAATGCCATCATCGCCGATCGTTACACCTACATTCCCTATATCGGGCTGTTCTTTATCACCGGGCTTCTACTCGACAAGGCCATCGGCAGCCGGAGAAAAGGGTCAGCCTTGTATCTCTGGATCCCGGTCGCAATCCTGGCCGTTTTTGCAGTGAAAAGCTATGCCCAGTCGGCCACCTGGCATGACAATGTCAGTTTATGGCAAAATGCCCTCAGGCATGATCCCGACAACAGCACCGCCCTGACCAACCTCGGGCACCAGTATATCGACGATGAGGATTATGCGACGGCTATCCAGTTGCTGAACAGGGCTGTGGAGAATGAGGCGACCAATGCTGAAAGCTTCCATTCCTACCAGAATTTAGCCGTGGCCTATTCAAGAACGGGCCGGCAAAGGGAGGCCATCCTGAATTATACGGCGGCCTATGCGCGCCGGCCCGGTTACGTGGATGCCATCTTCGGCAGGGGGCTCGCCTATACCGAAACGGGCAGGCTTGATTCGGCCGTCGCCGATTTTACGTTAATTCTGACGAAACTTGATTCGCTGCATACCCGGTCGTATTACAGCCGCGGCATTGCCTATAATAAAATGAACCAGCCCGACCTGGCTGTCGCCGATTATTCTGCAGCCATCCGCATTGATCCGGGTTATGGAGATCCTTATGTGAACAGGGGCAACATCTTTTTCGGCCGGAACCTGTTTGACGCGGCACTGGCAGATTACAACCGGGCGCTGAAGATCAACCCGGGGGACGGGAATGTTTATAAAAACCGTTCCTTTGTTTATTTCAGGATGAACAGGTACAGGGAGGCACTCGACGATGCATTGAAAGCCAGGGACCTGAAAATGGAGATCCCCGCAAATTACATCAGCGATCTGCAGAAAGCAGTGAAGTAGCCGGGTGTCAATGGGTTTTGTGTGCCATGGTCTCGAATTTCCTTGCGTTTTCCAGATCGCCCAGGCCATGGTAGTTCGCTGCGATATTGAGCATCAGCATACTGTCGGCAGGATCCTTTGCATATGCCTGTAGGAAGAATCCCTGTGATTTCCCGTATTCCCCCCTGATGCCATAGGCCACCCCAAGGTTTTTCAGCAGAATAATTTCGTTGGGATTTATCAGGTATGCCCTGTTCAAATAATAAAGTGCCGAATCAATCTGATGGAATTGCTGACCATAAATCTGGCCTATTCGTCCAAGGGCCTCATCACTTGACGGCTCTTTGGAAGCTATTACCTGGTAATCCTTCATGGCATTTTGAAAATCGCTATTCTCAAAAAATTGATTGGCGCGCTTTAACCTTATAAAATTCATCCTTACATCTGAATATTGATCCAAGGCGTCGGTCCAAAGGGTGATGTCATCGTGCCATACAGCCGACCGGAGCGAACACTGCATGGCGGATACAATTGAAAAAACGAACATCAGCGCTCCTGCTGCAAAGCCTGTGTATTTCAGGACCGGTTTTTTCTGATCAATCAGCCAGGAAATCCACGATCCAATCACGAACAATATCCCGATATAGGGAATGTAGGTATAGCGATCGGCGGTAATGGCCCGGCCAACGGATATAAATTGAAGGACCAGCGCGATGGTGAAAAAATAAAACAACATCCCGACGCCGAAGATCTTTATCATCCTGTTCCTGGCGAAAAGGCTCCATATGGTAAGGGCCATGATGACCAGGAAGATGAAAGGGGCTGCCCTGAAGGCCAATGGCAACACCCCGTGTTCATTGATGAAAGGGTACGGATTAAAGGCCGAAAGGCCGAAAGGGATAAAAAAACTGTATAGATAACTCAGGAAACCATAGGAGGCATGGATGATCCGCTGGTACAGGGTGAACGTCTGCCAGTCGTTGATGGCTCCCTGTGCCTGGACCCGCACGGCAATGATCCCGAATATTGCCGACACCAGAAAAAACGGGATCTTCTCAAGGAAAACTCTCCAGGACCATTTGCGGTTGAGGAGAAAGTCCATCAGCAGCATGACCAGTGGGAAGGCCACGGCCATGGCCTTTGATAAGACCGACAGAAAAAAGAGGAGGAAAACGACCGCCAGGGATTTATAGCTGTTTTTCCGAAGATAAAGGTAATAGAGGATCATCGCGGAAATGAAGAAAAATGCATACAGGACATCCTTTCGTTCCGACACCCAGGCAACGGATTCCACATGCATCGGGTGGATTGCGAATAACAGGCCGGCAAGGAGCGCAGCCCAGGTCCGTCTTTCGGCCAGCAGAAACACCAGGAGGTAAACCAATATCGAATTGAGAATGTGGATAAGAATATTGGTAAGATGGTAGGGTCTGGGGTTGAGCCCGGAGAAGGCATGGTTCAGGGCCAGGGTCAGGGTGGTCAGGGGATGATAATTATTTGAAAGTTTCTGGAATTCCGTATTGAAACTGAAGATCTCCCCCACCTTCCTTACCGAGAGACTGTCGAGGAGTTTGTTGCTTGTCACATAAACCGGGTCATCCCATGTTTTCAGAAGCTTA
>CAIMWF010000174.1 GCA_903845055.1 uncultured Bacteroidales bacterium
ACCTATTACTTGTTGTTAAATGCGTCATTGCTATGATTTGTTCAATTTATCCAGCATTTCCATCGCATCCAGTTGGATTTTTGAAAACGCAAACCATTTATTACCCAGATCCTTTAGCGAAGCGCCAAAATGATAAACCATCGCATTGTCGATAATCAAAAAGCGGTCACACCGGCATTCCTTTTTAACATCAAAGTCAATACACTTTCATCCACCTAATTATCTATCAGTACAATTGATTTTTCGGCTAGTTTTATCAGGGCTGAGATAAACTGGTGGCATCGAATATTTGTCCGTCGTAGAATATACCTTCCAGTTGAACTGTCACGTATTCCTTGACAGTTGAGGTTGGAATCAGCTCCACCTCCCTGAATAAATTATTAATGCGAATCAAGGGTTGGCCTTTGCCTGCCAATGTTTATTACACAGAGACCCACAGAGAAGTCACGGAGGACCGCAGAGTTTGATCTGTGTTGCTGTAATTATTCTATTGTAGGCACCTTATAAGTTGTTTTTCTGTTCTCTTTGTATCTCTGTGTCTTCCCTGTGGGTCTCTGTGTAATTCACTGTAATTCAGTTCAAAAATCTAAAGCCAAATCGGAATTTAAGATATTTTTGACTCTTGATTCACATTATTAATATGAAGACTTATGTTTTGTTTAGTTGAACGAAAAAGTTCTACCATTTGAGCCTGGGACAGCCATACGGTCACTTCATCAATGCGAACATCGAATTGTGTGGATTGATCATCAGGCTGCTAAATAATAATTTCACCCTTACCGAGGAGGTCTAAAGCCTTGTTAGAAGATGCTAAACGTGTCATCAGAACCGTTGGGTTAATTCGCCATCAGCGTATCTTCGATCTTTTGATATTGTTTTCGTGCCGGTTCATCCTCAAAATAGAGATCAAGGGCCTCTTTGAGGTTTTTTGTTGCCTCATCGACGGTGGAACCAAAACTCGAAATATCCACATTCAGGCACTGCGATACATAGTACTTGTGCTCTTTATATATGATATATTTTATCGTTTTCATTTCCATGGGTTTCAGGTGATACCTGGTTTAACAGTTTGGCTATATAACCGGCACCTTTTCAAAGGCTCCAGTAAGCCATCGATTTAATTTTCTTCCTGAAGATCCCCTTTACATCGATAAATATCCCGTTGGGGGAGGTAATGGATTGGAAGTACTCTTCCGTCAAATCTTCGTATGGTTTGTGATTGACCGCCACGATCACGGCATCGTAATCATCCCGGAGTTTCCCAGCCAGGCCAAAACCATACTCATGCATCAGTTCGTCACTGCTTGCATACGGATCACTTACATCAACGTCGACACTGTATTGTTTCAGTTCACCAACCAGGTCGGCCACGCGGGAATTCCTGATATCGCTTACATTTTCCTTAAAAGTGGCACCCATTACAAGGACCCTGGCCCCGAGTACATTCTTGCCGGCCCTGATCAGCTGTTTCACGCACTGTTTGGCCACGTAGAAGCCCATGCTGTCGTTCACATACCTGCCGGCGTTGATCACCCTTGGATGATAGCGGTATTCTTCGGCTTTGTATGTAAGATAGTAAGGATCTACGCCGATGCAGTGGCCTCCGACCAGTCCCGGGTAAAATTTCAGGAAGTTCCATTTGGTCCCTGCCGCTTCAAGCACGTCGTAAATGTTGATCTTCATTCGTCCGAAAATGATCGACAGTTCATTCATAAAGGCGATGTTTACATCGCGCTGGGCATTCTCGATGATCTTTGCCGCTTCCGCAACCTTGATGGTGGGTGCTCGGTGAACGCCCGGCTGAACGATCAGTTCATAGGTTTTTGCAATTTCTTCGAGGGATTCATCGTCACACCCTGAAACGATTTTGATTACATTGGTCAGCGTATGTTCCTTGTCTCCGGGGTTGATCCTTTCCGGGGAAAAGCCCACTTTAAAGTCTTCCACGAATTTCAACCCCGACAGTTGCTCAAGGATCGGGACACAGTCCTCCTCCGTCGCACCCGGGTAAACGGTTGATTCATAAACAACATAGTCGCCCTTTTTAAGGATTTTACCAACCGTTCGGGTTGCGGCGAGAAGCGGGGTCAGGTCGGGAAGGTTGTGTTTGTCAACAGGAGTCGGCACGGCCACGATGTGGAAGGTGCACTGTTTCAGCTCTTCCGGGTTCGCTGTCATCAGGATGTCGGTGCCCAGGAAGGCTTCGGGCGGCAGTTCCCCGCTCGGGTCGATGCTGTTTTTCATCATTTCGACCCGGTCGGCCTTGATGTCAAAGCCAACCACTTTAATTTTCCGGGCAAATTCGAGGGCAATGGGTAGCCCGACATATCCCAGGCCGATCACGGAGAGGGAGGTTTCTTTTCTGAGCAGCTTTTCGTAGATGGACATGAGCGGTACGAATTAAAAATTAAAAATTAAAAATTACGAGGACAGGGAGCACCTGTTATCGCTTCCAGACGAGCATGGCGTTTTTATTCTTTTTAAGAAAAGCGGGGGCATCTGATGCGGGCATGGTGGTGCAAACAATTTCACGGTGTATTAAAGCGGTGGTTTTATGAGTGAGTACATCCAGGTACTCCCGGTCAATGGGGCCGCCGAAGATGACCAGTTCGAGCGGGTCGCTGCCGAGCCCTTTGGCCATCAGTCCGCTGAGGTAGGCCGATTCAATGTTGCCCAGGTTCTTGATCACCTTTTCGATGATGGTGTCGATCCCCGAATGTTTACGGATGATGCTGCGGATGTCGTCGAACAGGGGGTGCTTCGGGTTGGCCGAGAACATCTTCTTGTTCTTGTCCTCCCAGCTTACCAGCAGTCCGGCTGCCTCAAACCGGTTCAGCTCGATCCGGATCGCATTGGTCGATTCGCCGAACTCCTCCTCCAGTCCACGGAGGTATGATTTCGCCTCCGGGTTCAGGAAGAACCGGAGCAACAGTTTGACACGGGTTTTATTGGTGATTAAAGTGTCGAGCAAAACGACTCAATTTATGATTTACGATATACGATATACGATTTACGATATCCGATTTACGATTTACGATTTGGGGGTGCACGGCTTCGCCCTTTCGGTCACAGACCCTGCGGGAACATAAAACTCAAAACTTAAAACTTCAACTCAAAACTCAACGCTATTGCCAAACACCACGATTCTACCTCTTTTTATATTTCGCTACCTCGCTACCTCTATTTCTCCCGCCGATATATTCACGGTAATCACCTGGTTCAGCTGGTCGATCCGGATCAGCACCTTTTTTTTGTTCGCCAGGGTGACCAGTTCTCCCGATAATCCTGCCAGCGGCCCGGCGATGATGCGGACCTTCATCCCGGGGGCAAAGGTGTCGGGCAAACATTCGACTTCCAGGTCCGATGCCGTGATGGTTTTCAGCAGGTCGATCTGGCGCTCGGGAATCATGGCCGGTTTGCCTGAAAACCATATGTACCGCACGGCGCCGGGGGTGTTCAGAACGTCGTAATAACGGTCGGTTCCCACTTTGACAAAACAGTAGGAACGGATCAACGGTTCCTCAACGAGCCTTTTGCGGTCGCTCCACTGGTGAAATACTTTCCGCAGGGGAACATAGGCTTCGATCCCCTTTGCCGTCAAAAGCTCCATCAGCCGTTTTTCCGACCGCGACCGCGTGTAAACAGCATACCACAACGATAACTGCTGTTCAGTAACCGGGCTTTTTTCACAGGTGATCGTTTCTTCCATAACGACGGTTTCAACCTGTCCGGGATGCTGTAATACGAATCCCCGACCGGGACCCATTATGCGGTCCCAATATTGAGTAGCAAAGATACTCATAATAATTTTTTTAATCCAAGTTTTCTGGTAAAAATTTACATAAAATTAATGTTAGGCAAAAAACATAACACCTTGATTGTTAGCCTGTAGGTGGTCAAAGTTGCAGATTGACAGCGACATGCGAACTGTTATTTTTTTCACGTTGTCTGCCTTGACTGCATACCGGCAGTTACCGGGTGAGGATTCAAAGCTAATCCTCTCAAACCGTGTTTTTAATAAGCGCATTACCAACATCATAACCCCTTTGGGGTGATATCATGACCGCCATTTTTGTTATTTAATTTCTTTAGCAGTATCTTTGCACTCCTTGTAAAAAAACCGACTGAAGATGAGTTTAAGAGCAAAAACCACTGAATTAAAGAGGCGCATGCAGGAGGCCTTTAAAGGGGGCGGCGAACAGGCCCTTGAAAAGCAGAAGGCTTCGGGCAAGATGACCGCCCGCGAGCGGATCATCGCCCTGCTTGACCCTAATTCATTCCATGAATATGATTTGTTTGTAAAACATGCCGGACAGGATTTCGACATGGATAAGAAATATCTGCCGGGTGATGGTGTGATCACCGGCACCGGTTCCATCAATGCCTGGCCGGTCTGTATTTTCGCGCAGGACTTCACTGTTGCCGGCGGTTCGCTGGGTTTGATGCATGCCAAAAAGATCACCAAGATCATGGACCATGCCATGAAGATGAAGGTGCCCCTCATCGGGATCAACGATTCGGGCGGCGC
>CAIMWF010000175.1 GCA_903845055.1 uncultured Bacteroidales bacterium
CGGCCGGCTCGATTCGGTCATTTTCCTCCAGGGATACTGGCGCGACGGTTATTCCGACGGCACGGGGCTCGCCTCTATGCACATCGCGCGCGGGGAGGGAGGTACCATGATCGTCTCGGGAACCGGTCAGCAGACCATCGTGATCCGCGGGGCTTACGGACAGGGAAGCACCCTGCCCGACCAGGTGCTGAACCTCACCCGGCTCAGGTCTTTTTCAACGAAAGCCGCCGCCAGCAAGTTCTATATCCTTGCCCATCGTTCGGGAGGACGCACCTCCGACCGGCTGCCGGTTTCGGAAAACAGCCTGGCGATGATCGGCTTCACCGAACGGCTGGGTTCAACCGGCATCGAGGTGGATGTGAGGATCACCAAAGATGGTATTCCTTTCCTATACCACGACGGCGACCTGAACATCCGGCTTACGGAGAAGGGGCCGCTGGCCGGACCGGCCGAAAATTATACCTGGGCGCAACTCTCGGCCTTCGTCCGGCTGATCCACGGGGAAAAAATCCCGACGCTGGAGGAGGCGCTCACCTACACGATCGACAGCACCCTTCTGAATTTTGTCTACCTCGACATGAAGGAGACTTCCGGGGCCATGGCCACGGTGACCTCGATCCAGGAACGGATGCTGCAGCATGCTGCAGCAAAGGGACGCGATATCATCATCGTGGTCGGGATCCCGACAACCGGTGCACTCAATGACCTGAAAAGCGTTCCCGGTTACCAGTCGATCCCGTCCCTCTGTGAACTGACCGTAGATGATGTCAGGGCGGTCAACTCGATGGTTTGGGCCCCGCGGTGGACGCTTGGCCTCCAGAACGACCTGGTGCAGCAGATGCACGATGAAGGCCGTCTCGCCCTTTGCTGGACCATCGACCAGCCGAACTGGATCGAAGAGTATATCACCCAGGGCCACTTCAACGGGCTGCTGACCAATTTTCCATACGTAGTAGCCTATTATCATTACACGCAACAGTAAAGCCATGTCAAGGAAATTTATCATACTCATCCTGCTCCTTTTTTTAATGTCAGCCACGGTTCATGCTGCAAAGAAGGACACCACCAAAGTATCGCAGAACCACTATTCCCTGGCTGTCGGCGTGGGTTGGGCGCATTATATCAACACACTGGTTGTTGCCAAAAGCCTGGCAAAAACCAATTCGGCAGGCATATCGATGAAATTTTTCTGGGAGCCTGAACACCGGCTGAGCCTGGGTCTTGAAACCGGCTTCTACAGGTTGTACAAGGTGAAAAGCCCGGATTACGATATAAACAAGGGAGAGGCCAGCATGTCGGTCGTACCGCTGCTGCTCACCATCCGGATGCGCATCGTCGATCATTTCTATCTCAGCACCGGCGCCGGGCTGGCCATCATGATCAACAAGGTGAGCGGGGTTGGCGAGCAACTTACCAACAAGGTTTTATCCATGTCGAATTACCAGTTTTCGGGATCTTATATCTACCCGCTAACGAAGCACTGGCAGGTAGGCGGCGAACTCAAGGTGCTGAATTACGGCAAGACAGCCGACTGGATGTACACGATACAGGCAGTGTGCGCGGTCAGGTTATAGCTTTCCATCCTTAAAAATGCTCCATCCCGTTACCTCTCTTTTTCCGGGTCATGAGGAATTTCCAGGGGGAAGTAGCAAAGCAATTCACATTTCAGATATCAGATATCAGATTTCAGATTTCACTTTTTTAAATGCGGGATGTGATATCTGAAATGTGAAATCCGGTATGCTTGACCGATCAGTTTAATTTGACCATCTTCCCCGTTCGGGCCCCGCCGGCTGTCACAACCCTGAAAAGGTAGGTTCCGTCGGGCAGCCCCTCCAGGCTGACCGGGATGACCTGGTCCCCGGCCGGGAAAGTTCTTTCTGTCAATACCAGGACCAGGTTTCCCCTGCAGTCAAATACCTGCACCGAAACGGGCTGCTGCTCCGCCAGGGTCATTTTGATAAAAAAAGACTCCTTACATGGGTTCGGGTAACATTGCATGCTGTGACGGTTCTCTAACAAGGAGATGTCCTGCAGCACCCCGCCGGCATGTCTGATGATTGTACCTGAACGTCCGGCCCCGTAAACAGCTGTCGAATCATTGGCAAAAAGGTTGTAAACCGTATTCCCGATGGTAGTCTGCTCCTCCTTCCAGGTTACGCCGCCGTCGCTGGTGCGGAGGATGAAACCCGTGTAAGGCCAGTCATACTCGCCGGTCATGTACCCGTTGTAATGGTCGAAGAATTTTACGGCATAATGGTCCCATGCATCCTGGTAAATGGAGCCGTCGACCAGCCAGGTTTTGCCGCCGTCGGTGGTGTGGATCTTGTATCCCCTGCCCACGGCGCACCA